>DAOUTG010000069.1 GCA_030626845.1 Methylococcaceae bacterium | reverse complement strand
TTCAGGATCATCCTGTTTTCCATCATCTTGAGGAAAGCCTTTTGAGCTATCAATCGGAAAAATATCGCTAGTAATACCAATATCACCATGAAAAGCCCCTGCATTTTGAGCAAAACTATCAGCATTGTTTGCTTTAAGACCCATACGACCGATCACTAATTTTTTACTCACAGGATCACAAACATAATTGGCTTTTCCTGAAATACCATCACCATTTGCATCATTTTCATCCGCTAATGCTAAAATAGTCGCCTCTGGAATAGCATCCATTAAGCCTCGACCATAAACAGCAGGCGCAACTCTTGGCGAAAACATAATATCCTTGGGAAAGGGAATATAAGGGGTTATATCATAACTCGGTGTACGTAAAGAATAAGACTCACCGTCCACGAAATTTCGACTTTCTTCCTGGTAATGAACAATAACATCCGCTTGAGGTTGAACCCCAAAGGTTGCTCTTTGAAAAAGTTGTGTTCCAAAGCCTGGAACAGGATTAGGACCGCCACAATTTTCAGGATCAGTCCCTGGAATACTAATGCGTAAAAACATTGAATCAAATGTTCCACCTTCCTCAGGGGGCGCACCTCGTCCATCTTTAGGATGACACGCTTCACACGAAGTATTATTAAATAAAGGACCTAAACCTGAATTAATTGTTGCAGGGGCTGTGACAAAGGTTTGTTCAAATTCTGCATCACCTGTTAAATGTACATCTAACCCTGCTTCGTCTAAATTAGGGGAAGGCGATGAAAAAGCATGAGAAGATTCATCAAAAATAGTGGTGCTTCCCCCTAAAAGATCTTCATTTAATGAGGCAAATTCAATATTAGAATAATTACTTTCCCCGTCACTATTATAAGATTTAACGGCAACCGCAAAATAGTGCATTTCATCAAGTGTTGTTTTAAATTGTGTTTTATCCCCTAAATCAATGGATTCAATCTGGTTTAAATCAGGAAATTTTGTATAATAAAGTCGATACCCATCCGCACCTGCAATAGGATCAAGATTAACAATAATTTGTGTGCCAACACTTGAAACATTAATATCAGGAGCAGAAGGTGGCATCGCATAAACGATAGGAGAACTTAGGCTTAAACAGAGGCCAAATATAATTTTTTTCATGGGTAATCACTATAGACAAACATATAAATCGAAGCCCAAAACAAATTTTGAACTTCGATTAACTAATTATTGATAAGACGCAATATTAGGTAATAATTTACTTTCAAGTGTTTTCTGTAATACTGCAATTTTTGCTTGTGCCGTTGTAATTAAAGAACGCCCAGATTCATTTGAAATAGCATTTCTAAAAGGGAAAGGAATCGCTTGAATGGCACTAATAGCTTCATCAAAATTTTGTCGAATTTGCGTATCTAACGCCAAATCATTACGCCGAACTAAATCATTTAAGCCCGCCCCATCTTTTTGTAAATAACGGCCTAAATAAATATTTTCAACCCCACGAATATTATTTTCAAAGTCTAATAATGAATTAAAACTAAATTGAGACTCAACTAATTCGGTGTTAGTTTGTGAAAAAGGATCGGCAATCTTTCCATTACCCACTTCATCGACAATACCAATCATGCCGTTAACTAATTCTTGTAAAGCCCCGACTTCAGATGGATAAGTTTTACTCCCTTGCCCTGCTGTGCTAAATTCAGTCACAAAATTTCCACCCGTTACTCGCCAAGCATTCGCTAATGTATCAACATGCGTATGTAAAAGAGACGTTACAGAAACTAAATATTCTATTTCCCTTGCTGTCATACTGGCAGCCGTTTTATTATTAGTTTCACCAAAAATTAAGTATTCAATGGTATGAAACCCATGTAACGTATCATTTAAGCCGGTGACAAAAGGCACATCTAATGTGTTCGTTGTATTTAAAACGGCATCTAAATCGGTTCTATTGACAGGCCAACTATCTAAAGCAGGGTCAAGCCCTTGTGTATCAACAGGTCCAAATAAAAAAGCTTCAGCTTGCTCCCAAGGACTCCGTGTATCACGCCATGCAAACTGAACTTCGCGTAGATTTTCATCGGTGGGTGTAAATTGAAATTTTAATAACGCATCAGTTAACCCTTTCGCTTTAATCTCAAAATCTTCATAAGTCGCTAAAATAACATTAGAAGAAAGAGAGGAAATAATTTGAGAAACACTGGCTTTTTTATCTTCAGAATTAGGCTCTTTAATGGTAAAAAATTCTATATTAGAATAATCACTTTCTCCTTGTACACCTTTAGCTTTAACCGCTACCGCATAAGAAGCTCCAACGGGCAAATCAATAGTTAAATCAGTATTACCTTGCATAAAAACACTATTAATCGGTGTTAATGCGGGGTAAGGTGCATAGAATAAAGTATATTCCGTTGCATCAATCACAGGATTCCAATAAGCGGTCACTTTTGTTCCTTCAATAGCAACAACAATACCAGGTTTTTGAGGGGCAGCCTCTGTTGTTGACATAGACGCTACGATTATTCCAATAGCAGCGACGAGCGTGGGTAATTTATGTTGCATAAGTTAAACTTCCTATTAAGTTAAAAAATTAAAATTCGGCGGCAATGCCTAATGAATAGGTATTTTCGTTATTATCTGCTGGGATATTCAAATTACGATGTGAATATTGTCCTTTCAACATTAAACCTTTAATAAAGGCGTAGTTAAATCCTGTTGTCCATGTTTCGCGCTCCCAACGAGGATTATCAAATCCATTTTCTGTGACCCGTCTCATGGTGTCGTAATTATCGTAACGAACAAACCAATCAAAACTTTTCCCTAATAAACTTGGTTTATTTGGAATAAAATGAAATAAATCAAAGCCCGCTTCTATCGACCAAGCAAAAGCATTTTTTGCCACTGGTGAGCGTTTCACATTTAATTTATTGGATAATCGACTATTAGCCTCTGAAACCAAATCAGAATTAGTTAAATGACCGTACAAAGATGAGGCACGTAGTGTCCAAGGTCCATTTTCATAAATTCCATGAAAACCTAAAATACTGACCTCAGCATCTTCATCTAAATCAGGTTTAGGTCGGTTATCTGATGTATTTCCCCAATAAAATGAACTCCCTACTTCAAGTCCTTTAAGAAAATCAATATTTAAACTTGAAAAGTCATAATCAAGGCTGGCAACAAAAGCGAGATTATCTGCATTTTTACGTTCAAAACGTCTTTGAAACCCCCGTTGCACCCAATTAGCCGAACTAAATCCCGTAGAATCAAGCCCTGTAATCACTTGTCCCCGATAGAAAAAACCTTTATATTTACCCCGGATTTCAACCCCTAACTCATGCCATGCCACGGGAATCATCGAAGACTCAGCCTCTGAGCGTTCGGTAGTGTAGTATTGGCTAGGACGATGACGCTTATTAATCAATCCAACAGGGACAGGTATTTCTCCCATCCGAAGAGCTAACCAAGGTTTATAGTCATATTGAAGAAATAATTCTTCCAAGACAATTTCCCCGCCTTTTTCAATTTCTTGTTCAAATTCACCGAATTCCTCGAAAACATCAAATTCCATTGTAGAACCTGTTCCCCCATGTTCATATTCCACCTCAGCACTCAGTGACCATTGATCGTTAAATTGATATTTTCCTGCTAAAACTAAACGTTCAAGATCGGCTTCATAACGTTTATCTTTATTAGTATCCCATTGATAATTATAATAATTAGCCGTCATATAACCCCTAAATGAAAAAGGGGTTTTTTCTTTCTTAGTTTTTCTTTCAACATCTAGCCATAGCGCATCATTTTTAATTAAAAGTGCATTTTCAGAAGCTAATATTTGTTTAGAAAAATTAGTTTCCATTGCTTTAATAGCTTTATTTTGATCTTTAATTTGTTGATTTTGTTGTTTGATCTGACTTTGTTGTTTTTGAACTAATTCCCATAATTCAGCAGTAGACGGCGTCTCTGCCGCATAACTGTTATAAGAAAGACTTAGACTAAAGATTAAAAAAAGAATATTGCAACAAATTATATTTAATTTATTTTTCATGAAATTGCTAAGGAAAAACGTGATTTTATTTAAAAGTTAATATAAATAGTAATGCAAATGAGAATTACTTGAAATTAAAAAATAAAATAAACATTTTCCCCGTTAATAAATTAAACTATAAAACTATTTTTATAGTTTAGAATCAAGGGGTGTGCGACAAGTTAAGCTTGTCATTTGTACGCCCACGAGGGCAATTTATCAGCAGGGTGAAAGTCCCTGTCGGCGTATACCATAATGTTGTAGCTGAAAGTAACTGCGTCATTGCGAAGTGGGGTGGGGAGTAACTGAAAGCGAAATAGCAATCCGTAGGATAACGAATCTGATTCGGCAGGGCAAGGCGGCGAGTGAAATAAAAAAGGACGCTACCCAATGCCAGTAAGCCCACCCTACCTGGAGTCCAAAACATGTTTTGGACTCCAGTATTTGATTGATTTATAAGTAATTTATTTTTCACAATATTTTTTGTCATGTACAGAGAAAACAAATATACTTTATCGTTAATTTTTAAAAAACAACGCTAATGTGTTTGAAACCAAACAAGTTACCTATGAGCTATTCCTTAAGGATATAAAGCAACTGTTTTTAAACCCAAAGTCTCTTCAAAACCATAACAAATATTCATCGCCTGTACTGCTTGTCCAGCCGCCCCTTTCACTAAATTATCAATCACCGATAAAATTACCAACGTATCTTTTCCCTGAGGTTTAAATAAGCCGATTTGACAATGATTGCTGCCTCGTACATTACGAGTATCAGGGGCTGTTTGCTGTTCTAAAACATTAACAAAAACATCATTAACATAGTGTTCTTCATACAGCGTTTGAATATCTGTCAATTTTGCATTCGTTTGTGTATACAACGTCGCATGAATACCACGTATCATAGGGACTAGCTGCGGCACAAAGGTTAAAGAAAGTGCTTCACCCTGATTAACGGTAGCTAAACCTTGTTCAATTTCAGGTAAATGCCGATGCCCGTCAACCGCATAAGCTTTAAAACTTTCCCCTGTTTCACTCATTAATGTTGGCAAAGCAGCCTTACGTCCTGCGCCACTAAGCCCTGATTTTACATCCGCAATGATAGCCGATGTATCCATTAATCCTGCTTCAATTAAAGGTACTAATCCCAATTGCACTGCCGTAGGATAACAACCTGCACAAGCAATTAATGAGGCATTTCTAATCGCCTGACGATTCATTTCAACTAAACCATAAATAGCTGTCGAAACTAAATCAGGGCAAGCATGAGTCATTCCATACCATTGTTCCCAAATAGCAATATCTTGTAAACGAAAATCAGCGGATAAATCAATGACCTTAATGCCTTTATCCAATAATGCTTCTGTCATAGTCATTGCAATACCATTGGGAGTTGCAAAAAAGACTAAATCACAACCAAGCAAAGATTCTATGGTAGGTGCAGTAAAAGCAAGTTTATATAGACCGCGTAAATTGGGGTAAACATCATCCACAGATTTTCCAGTATCTGCGCGTGATGTAACAACACTCACTTCAACTTCTAGATGTAAAGCTAAAATTCGTAACAACTCAACCCCTGTATAACCTGTACCACCTACAATACCTACTTTAATCATTTCTTTCTCCTCAATAAAATTTAAGCCGTATCATACAAGCTAGGCGGATTCAAATAAATAATAATCTACTTCACCTGCTGACTTTGCTTTCAATAACTGCCAATTTTCAGGAATCCCATTGAGTGACAGCTTATTCTCTACTTCTAAATAAATTTTAGCCTTTGTTGATAACCAACCTTTATCCTCTAACCATTGACAGCTTTGAATCGCCAATTTTTTATGGAATGGAGGGTCTATAAAAACAATATCAAATATTTGAACATCAGAAACCAAACAACGAAAAACATCGCTTTGAATTAGTTTAACCTGAGTCGCGTTTAAATTAACGGCATTAGTTTTTAATTGCTGACAAACCTTAGGGTTTTGTTCAATTTGTACCACTTGTTTTGCACCACGAGAAGCTGCCTCAAAGCTTAATGCCCCACTGCCTGCATATAAATCTAAGCAGCGACTACCAATAATATCATCTTGTAACCAGTTAAATAAAGTTTCTCTGACTCTTGCAGGTGTAGGGCGGAGTCCTTCAATGTCATCAAAAATAATTTGTCGACTACGCCAATTGCCCGCGATAATTCTAAGTTTGTTTTTCATAGTGTTTATTCATTTCGTCCAAAGCTATTAACCTTTCAGCTATTTTTTCTGGCAGGGTTGAGTTCTTTTAATCAGCAATCTCATTAATGTTTGATAAAGCGATACTAAACCATCACTTGAAATCTCGCAATAACTCAAATTAACCGTTAACTACTTGTAGGATCAGTTTCTATAGAGTACATTAAATTTAACGCAAAGAAGCTTAATTTTCAGGAATAATAAATCTGATAGGATGGAACTTTGAATTTTGATTTACAGAACGTAAACCAAAAAATGGCGGAGAAGCAGGGATTCGAACCCTGGGAGGGGATAAACCCTCAACGGTTTTCAAGACCGCCGCTTTCGGCCACTCAGCCACCTCTCCGTAAAGAGCGAGTATAATACATAATTTTTTTAGTTTTAGCCAGTTTAATTTACAAAAAATTAATATTTAGTTCAACAATATTTCTCTAAAATTGATATTCTTAGATAAAATATTTATCACTTTTTAATTTATTAACAACAACTTTTAATGATTACTGTTATCTCACCTTCTAAAACACAAGACTTTTCACCCAGTGCTAATTTAGAATTTACTTACCCGCAACAATTGCAACAAAGTCAGCAACTGATAGAGACCCTTGTAGAATTTAATCCAGAAGCGTTAGCAAAATTAATGAAAATTAGTGAAAAACTAAGTCTTCTTAATTGGCAACGTTTTCAAAATTTCAGCGACGATTTCTCACTAAAAAATGCTAAACAGGCATTACTTGCTTTTAAAGGGGATGTTTATAAGGGATTTGCGATAGAAAACTATACCCCTGAGGATTTTAATTTTGCACAGCAACATTTACGAATATTATCAGGATTATATGGCGTATTACGCCCCTTGGATTTAATCCAACCTTACCGTTTAGAAATGGGAACACGGCTAAAAAATACCCTCGGTAAAAATTTGTATGAATTCTGGGGAGATAAGATTACTCAGTTACTCAATCAAGATCTAGCTAATCAAGATTCACTGGTGATTAACTTAGCTTCAAATGAATATTTTAAAGCGATTAAGCTTCAATATTTGGAAGCAAAAATACTAACGCTTTCGTTTAAAGAAAATAAACAGGGCGTTTATAAGGTTGTTGCGATTCATGCAAAACACGCACGTGGATTAATGGCTAATTTTATCATTAAAAATCGGCTTAACAACCCAAAATTTATTAAAAATTTTGACCTTGAAAACTACCAATTTAATCCTCTACTTTCAAGTGTCGATGAATGGGTGTTTACGCGTTAACATAACTTATTTCCCCTTTTCTGTTTAACAGTAGTAAAATGCCTTCTTTTTGATGTTGTTACGAGCTTGTGAAACAAAAACTAGAAACGTTAGTTAAAACACGAATTCCAACCCAATATGGTGAATTTGTCTTACATTATTACAATACCATTGATAATAAAGAACATATTGCTTTTGTTAAAGGTGAGGTAAAAAATAAAGAAAATGTTTTGGTTCGGATTCATTCAGAATGTTTTACAGGGGATGTTTTAGGTTCAAGGCGTTGTGATTGCGGTGAACAACTTGATATGGCATTACGGATGATTTCTGAGGCAGGAAGTGGTGCTGTACTTTATTTACGCCAAGAAGGGCGTGGTATTGGCTTATTAAAAAAATTACAGGCGTATAATTTACAAGATGAAGGCTTGGATACGGTCGATGCTAATTTACATTTGGGACATTTAGCCGATGAACGAGAATATGATATTGCCGCATTAATGCTCCAAACTTTGGAAATTACATCAATCAATTTAATGACGAATAACCCTTCAAAAATTGAAGCATTAGCTAAATTGGGGGTTAACGTTCAACAACGCATCCCTGTAGAAACCGATGCTCACACCGATAATAAAAATTATCTAAAAACTAAGGTTGAAAAAATGCATCATATTTTATTAATACACAATTAATAACGTAGCCTGTATGTAATTTGTGGAATACAGGTTTTCGACTACTTTGTTACGATATTTTCCTTAGTTTACTTAATCCATTGGGTTTTTTAATCATTTCAATACGGGTTTTTATACGTTTTCTAACCCCATCAACATGAGAAATAACCCCCACTGTTTTCCCTTGCGCTTGTAAACTTTGTAAGGTACTCACAACGGTATAAAGTGTTTCTGAATCCAGTGTTCCAAAACCTTCATCTAAAAATAAAGAATTAACTGCTTTACCATTATTAGCTAATTCTGAAAGTCCTAAGGCAAGTGCTAAACTGACAACAAAACTTTCACCTCCTGATAAAGATTTGGGTAACCGACGACTATTTTGTTGTTTAGTATCTTCTATTTCTAAGGCAAGCCCTGTCTCACTCGGGGCTTGACGAATATAATAACGATCACTAATTTTTTCTAAAATTTTATTCGTCTGTGATAATAATTGCATGGCAATTTTTAGTTGTACTCGACGACGAAAAACAATCCCATTTTCGTCACTTTCACGTAAATTTTTCTCAGATTCATTAAAATCTTGTTGTTGCTGCTGTAATTTTTCTGACAACATAGTCTGTTGTTGCTGCATTATCTCTTGTTTATGCTGTTTATCCGTTGTATAACGTATTTCGTCATTGGTAATACTTATTTTTTCATTTAAAGCCCTTCTTTTAGCTTCTAAGGTTTCATAATCATCTTGACTCAATTTAAGATTTTGTTCTGCCTCTAATCGAGCTTGTACTTGTTGTTGCTCGGTTTCTAAATGATCTGCTTGTTGTTGTAGACTGGCGTGTTTTTGCTCAATAACTTCTTGTTCTGCAACAAGTGCTAAGGATTTTTTTAGTTCATTCAAATCTACAAATTGGCTACTATGAAGTTTTTCTTTTAAAGTTTGTTCTAGCTGCTGTAATAGTTGTTGCTGTTGTTCAAATAATTGCTTTCCATCAACAATTTTAATTTGTTTTTCGGTAATTGCTAAATATAAACCAATGCCATCTTCCACCGCTAATACTTGCTCATTTTCTGAAATTTCAGCATTCAGTTGTTTTATTTTTTGTTGGCGTTCGCTTAACTCTTTATTTAACTGCGCTAATTTATTTTCAACTAATTGTTCTGCTTCAAGATAAACTCTATAATCCTGTAGGCGAACGTTTAAACGCTCTGCTAATAAAGCGTCTTTATTTTTAATCGGCATTTTTTCACCTAATAAAGCCAACTGTTTTATTGTTTTATCATTCAGAGTTTGCTCATCCGTTTTCATTTGTTCAAGCTGAGTCTTAAGGGTCGCTAAAGTTTGTGGTAACGCATCAGTTTTAGTCTGTAACTGGCTTAGTTTAGTTTTTAAATTAGCCGCATTTTCTTTTTCGGAGGCTAACTGAATCTTAAGTTTTTTAATTAATAATTCTTGCTGTTGAAATAAACTTAAATGTTGTTTGAACTGATTTAACTCGTCTTCTTCTTTTTTTAATAATTGTTTCATTAAAGAAAAATTATCAATATCAAGTTTTTTACTGGCAACGTTCAGTTTATTGCTTAAAACGTGCCATTGAGAGCAATTTTTTTGTAAACTGTTATCATTTTCGACTTCTTTCTTATCTAATTGTTGCGTGTTAAGGATTTGTCTTTTAATTTTATCCGCTTTGATAATCAATAATTGTAATTTTATATTTAGATCTTTTAGTGCTTGTTGAGAATTAGTTTCTCTAGGCGGACTTTTGAAAAAAGGATGTTCTAAAGCTCCACATAAAGGACAAGGCTTTCCGTTTTCAAGATGCGTCCTATGTTGTAGCAGTTTTTTTAATAATTTTTCATTAAGAATCGCTTTTTCTAGGGTATTTCGCAAAAATAAAGCTTCACTAATTTGTCCTGTCAATGCGATAGCTTCTTGCTCTAGCTGTCCAACCGTTAAACGTTTCTCTGTTTTTTTATTAGAAAATAAACCTAAAAAACCACTTTTAGTCACGCGGTTATTTATTTTTGCAAGAGTGTATAATTCTCTAAAATTCTGTGTTCTTTGTAATTGATCTTCAACTAATTGTTCGCGTTCAATTAAAGGCGACTCTTTAATCATTTCTTCTAAAGCTTGCTCTATTTCAATTAAATCCCGCTTAGTTTCAACAATTTTCTGCACTTCTGAACTTTCATTGTCTTTAACTTTTTTTAATGATTGCTGTACAGTGGTTGATTGTTTTTCAAGCTCATTATATTGAAGTTTTAATTTTTCTAAATCTCTCGTTAATTGTTTAAGCTTTTGAGTCTCAGGCAATCCTTCTAATAAGCTTTTATCAGCAGGATGTGTATTAAGCCAACTTAAAGTTTCTGCTTTTTGTGCCTCATTAGAGCTAATCTGTTTATTAATTAATTTGACTGAACCTGTTTCGGTTTTTAAAACCACACTTTTTTGCTGAACTTGATAACGGCATTTATCAATCACTTGTTTTTGTTCAGCTGTATTTTTACCCTTAACAGATTCTGCACTGGTTTCAGTATTCAATTGTGCTTGTTTCTTTTTCAACTGCCCCCATTCATACTCAACACTATCAAGCGCCTTTTTGCTTTGATTAAAATGCTGTTGTTGTTCATCTATCGCGTCAACATCTTCCTTAAAGACTTTAACCATTTCTAAAGCTGTAATTTTTTGCAATTTTTTTTGTACTTGCTCAAATTGCTCATGGCTAAGGGATTGTTTTTTTTCTAAATCAACCAGTTGCCTTGAAAAAGATTTTATACGTTGATACCACGCAAGCTGTTGCTTTAATTCATTTTGTTGTTGTCTGTAATCATCAAGCTGTTCTTTGAAATCAATTAAATCATCTTCACAAGCTTGTAATTGTGGATCAGACATTAAAGTCAGTCTTTTTAATTCGGTGTTAATTTGCGCTAATGCTTGTTCTGATTGTTGTTTTTTAATTTTAAGCTGTTGTTTATGTTCTTCATAAACATTTGCGCTGCTCATTTTTTCTAAAATATCCATACGCTCATTATCTAGCGCATTTAAAAAGGCAGCAAAATCACCTTGTGCGAGCATAATTGAACGACTGAAATTATGAAAATCCATACCAATAATTTTAGTTATTTGACTATAAACAGTCTGTAAACTTTCACCTAAAAGTTCCTCCCCACTTCCATTCAGGGCAAATAATTCCATTGTAGGTTCTAGTAATTGTCCTTTAACATGACCATTTTTACGTTTAAGTTGCCAATGACTTTTAAATTTTTTATCGGCTACAGAAAATTCAATTTGGGCAAAGCTTTCTGTGGTATTTTCAGTAATGACATGTTCAGCAGGACGCTCAAAACGGAATGTTTCACCATACAAAGCTAGTGTAATTGCATCTAAAATACTTGATTTTCCTGAACCATTAGGTCCTGTAATCGCAAAAACCCCTGCATTAACGAGTGGTTTTTTTTGAAAATCAATGAGGCTTTCACCCTCTAATGAGTTGATATTTTTAAAATAGAGATTCAATATTTTCATTGCAAATAGGTTTAACTAAGAGAGCTTTTGAGGGTTAGAAATTAAATCTGTAACTAATTAAGACAGAACTTTTAAGGTATCTTGGAATATAAAAGTATTAGCTTTTGTCTGAAGAAAATTTACTAAGATGGGTAGGCTAAGAATAGTTTAGGGTAGGACACCTTAACTATACTCCAGAGGATTCAACTGGTCGGGGCGAGAGGATTTGAACCTCCGACCCCTACAACCCCATTGTAGTGCGCTACCAAGCTGCGCTACGCCCCGACAATTGAATAAACACTGATAAGAGTTGAAAGACTCAGCTCTAAAACAAGAGAGCGAATTATACGTTATTCGCTCACTAAATTATAGTTATTTTAATAGTAATAACATTTCTTCTAACTCACCAATCATTTGATGGATAAGCTGATGGCTTTGATTTGAGTCATCTTTATTATCATCACTTTCAAGATGCGCTCTTGCGCCACCGATGGTGTAACCTTTTTCATATAATAACGCACGAATTTGGCGAATAATCAAAACATCCTGTCGTTGATACGAACGACGATTTCCTCGTCGTTTAACGGGATCAATTTGACTAAATTCCTGCTCCCAATAGCGAAGCACATGCGGTTTTACCCCACATAAATCACTGACTTCACCAATGGTAAAGTATTTTTTAGCAGGAATGGCTGGCAATTCATTATTATTACTCGGCTCCAACATACGCTTCGACTCTTCCTCTTAATTTTTGACCCGAACGAAAGGTCACTACCCGTCTTGCTGTAATGGATACCTCCTCTCCCGTTTTAGGGTTTCGACCAGGGCGTGGGCTTTTATCTCGTAATTCAAACTTACCAAAGCCCGATAATTTAACTTCATTACCCGTTTCAAGAGAACCTTTGATTTCTTCAAAAAATAATTCGACCATTTCTTTTGCTTCGCGCTTATTTAATCCTAATTCGTCAAATAATTTTTCAGAAAAGTCAGCTTTTGTTAATGCCATTTAATTAATCTCTCAGTTTTGCACCGATTTTCTCGGTTAATGTCGTTAATACAGTGCTAAATATAGCATCTATTTCAAACTCTGCTAAAGTTTGTGCAGAATCTTGTAATTGAAGGCTTAAAGCTACGCTTTTATAGTCCGCATCTACCCCTTGCCCACGATAAATATCAAATAAATGAATTTCCGTTATCGCGGCTTGTTGGCATTGCTCAATACACTGTGTGATTTGTTTTGCGGTTATTTCTTCTTCTACCAAGATCGCCATATCACGGCGAACCGATGGAAATTTTGATAAGGGGCTAAAACTTGGAATGGTTTTATTGAGTACTTTTTCAAGCGCAAGTTCAAATAAAAATACTGAAGTTTCAAAGCCTAATTTTTTCTCTAAAGTTGGATGCAACATGCCCACCCAACCTATCAATTCACCTTGTTCATTGCTAAGTTTCGCACTTTGTCCGAGGTGTAAAGCAGTATGGGGTTCAGCCGTAAACTCAATGTTTAAATTTGATAAGGAAAACAGGGCTTCTAAATCCGCTTTCACATCAAAAAAATCCACTTTACGAATTTTTTCACCCCATTGTTCAGCTTGAACCGAACCTAAAGCTAATCCAGATAAGCGTTTAGTTTGTATCGTTTCACCTTCAATCTCCACAAACGATAAGCCTGTTTCAAATAAACGCACCCGATTTTGTTGACGATTGGTATTATACAAAGCCGCTCGTAATAAGCCGCCCCATAAAGTACTACGCATTACTGATAATTCAGATGAAATGGGGTTTTTAAGTTTAATCACGTTATCATCAGGGGCGATGAGTTGCTGAATCTCTGCATCCACAAAACTATAGGTAATCGCTTCTTGATAGCCTTTAGCGACTAATAAATCTTGCGCTTGTTCTAAAGGCAATAAAGCTTCAGGGGCTTGTCCTAATTCAGAACGCATCAATAAACTACTGCTAGGTAAATTGTTATACCCATAAATTCGCGCAATTTCTTCAATTAAATCCGCTTCAATGGCAATATCAAAACGCGCCCCTGTTGGCGTGACCGCCCAACTTTCTGTTGAGGTTTCAACGCTCATACCTAAACGCTGAAAAATCGCGGTGACTTCAACATCCGCCATTTCTATGCCCAGCATTTTGTTAATACGTTGTTTTCTTAAAATAACCGCTGGTCGTGTCGGTAAATGTTCCTCACT
>DAOUTG010000055.1 GCA_030626845.1 Methylococcaceae bacterium | reverse complement strand
GTGTTTAATTCTTATCCAATTTCTAGTTTCACTTAGTAAACTAAGCCAGAGCTTGAAAGACAATAAGCTAACCCCGTAGAACCTACGGTTTAAAAGCAAGAAAGACAAGGAACATTTATATGAAAATCTAGTTTTCAACACCTTTAATATATATACTTTTAAACCATTATACCTAATTTATAGATAGAAATTAAAGAACAGTTGGTAACTCTTAAATGAACAACCTCAAAGACTCTATTTACGCCAACCCCGTTGCTAACATTAGCCGTTTTCAATTTAATGAAACGGTGGCTAATGTTTTCCCTGATATGATACAACGCTCAGTGCCAGGCTATCAGGTGATTATTTCAGCGATTGGATTGTTAGCGGCACGTTTTGCACAAGATGATACTAGCTGTTATGACTTGGGGTGTTCGCTGGGGGCAGCAAGTCTTTCTATGCACGAACAAATTAAGGCTAAAAATTGCCCTATTATTGCGGTTGATAATTCCAAAGCGATGGTTAAACAGTTTCAACAGCATTTAAAAACCAAGACCAATATCGAAGTTATTTGTGCCGACATTCGAGAGATAGAAATAAAAAATGCCTCAGTTGTCGTATTAAATTTTACTTTACAATTTATTCCTCTTGAAGATCGACTTGCCTTTCTAAAGCGTATTTATCAAGGTTTATTACCCAATGGTATTTTAATTTTATCAGAAAAATTAAAGTTTGATGATGAAAAGCAACAGCACTTACAAACGGATATGCACCATGCGTTTAAAAAATCCCAAGGCTATAGTGCTTTAGAAATTAGCCAGAAACGGAGTGCGTTGGAGACGGTATTAATTCCTGAAACTTTTCATCAACACCAGCAACGTTTAACACAAGCGGGCTTTAGTAGTGTTGAGGTTTGGTTTCAGTATTTTAATTTTGCATCAATGGTGGCGTTAAAATGATTGAACATGATGCAATTTATAAATTATTAGCCCCTGCAAAAAATGAGACATGGCTGGAAATATTACCCCAACAAATTTCAAAAGCTTTTAATTTTAGCGTGCATGGAACGTCTGCAAAATGGCAAATCCTAATTGAAAACTTAGATTTACCCCTGCCATCACAATCTAATTTTAATAATGATTGCATACAAATAGGATTAGCTAAAGATATAAGCTCTGAGCGACAGTTGCAATTAAGAAACGAGTTAATGGAATTTCATCCGTGGCGTAAAGGCCCTTATGATTTATTTGGCATACCTATTGATAGTGAATGGCGTTCAGATTGGAAATGGCAACGTCTAAAAGATCATATTAGCTCATTAAAAAATCGTTTAGTTCTCGATGTGGGTTGTGGAAATGGTTATCATTGTTGGCGTATATTAGGGGCGGGGGCAAAAGCTGTCATTGGTGTTGACCCAACGTTAATTAATGTGATGCAGTTTCAATTAATAAAAAAGTTGAGTGGTGAGTTCCCTGTTCATTTATTACCAATCACATTAGAAGCCATTCCGTCTGAGATAAAATTATTTGATAGTGTTTTTTCAATGGGGGTGCTTTATCATCGGCGTTCACCTATTGACCATTTATTAGAACTTAAAAATACTTTGCGAGCAGGGGGTGAATTAATTTTAGAAACTCTCATTGTAGATGGAAATTTAGGTGAAACAATGCTTCCAGAAGGACGTTATGCGAAAATGCGTAATGTTTGGTTTTTGCCTAGTTGTAAAACTTTAGTCAGTTGGATGGCACGTTGTGGATTTAAAAATATTCGGATCGTTGATATTAATCAAACTTCGATTAAAGAGCAGCGGAGTACAGAATGGATGCGATTTCATTCCCTAGAACAGTTTTTAGATGCGGATGATAAGAATCTAACCTGTGAAGGTTTACCTGCACCTAAGCGGGTGATTATTGTGGCGGATGCATTTTAAATACGAGTTAGTTTTTGTATATTTTAAAAAAGAGTAGAACTTGCTCCTTTTACTTTTTTTATTGCACAATACTTATTTACCATCGTTATCACTGGTAGGGTATTTTGAATACTTATGTCGTATAACTTACCGCACTACGTTAAAAGAGTGTGAAAAATAATTAAAGAGAGATCGTATTTTTGAAACAAGCAATTGATTTATACAGTGGTATTGGTGGGTGGACACTGGGAATGAAAATGTCGGGAATTGAGAATATAGCTTCATTTGAATGGTGGAATGAAGCCATTCAAACTCATAACCTTAATTTTGGTACAAATCATCATAAGATTAATATCAGGAATATTGATATTAAAAATGAATTCACTGATATTGGTACTATTAACTTTGTTGTAGGTAGCCCTCCATGTACACAATTTTCTTTTGCTAATAAAGGCGGAAATGGTGATATTCAAGATGGTTTAATTGATATTTATAAATTTCTTGAAATCATTGAGTTTATTAAACCTAAATATTGGGCGATGGAAAATATTCCTCGTGTTGCAAAAATTCTTGACAAAGAATTAAGTGAAGGTACTCTTAAAAGATTTAAACCACTGGTAAAAATTATTCAAATAGTTGATTCAGCGGATTATGGCGTTCCGCAAAACCGAAAAAGAATGATTGCGGGTGATTTTCCCGCTTCATTATTTGAATCTTACAAAGTCAACATTAAAAAGAATACGCTTGGGAATGTAATTAGTTCTTTAGGTAATATGACAATAGAAGACCTTACTTATGGTTATAAGATAGCAAGAACTGAAATAACAGAATTGGAAAATGAGGCTGATTTAACTCTAGAAGAAGAACGTATCAACCGAGATGCAAAAACATATCATCCAGTCTATAACAAAATGTTATTTCCCGACAGTCTAGATCGACCGAGTAGGACCGTTACTGCAACTTGCACAAGGGTATCAAGAGAAAGTATTATTATTGAGTCTAAAAATGGCTATAGAAGACTCAATGTTAGAGAACGATGCGTTTTACAAGGCTTTCCAATTACCTATCAATTCTACGGACGAACTTTAAATTCAAAATTTAAAATGATTGGAAATGCTGTGCCACCAATTTTAACCTATTATATTTTTCAAAGTATGTTAGAGGTCCCATTTAATAAAATAAAGCCTCCTAAGTTTTCTACATATTTTCATGAACAACCTACACATGAGGCTCAAAAATCAAAACTTGGATTGCCGCTAAGGAAATATCCCTCAAAACGAAAGTTTCGATTTTCAGTACCTAATTTGCGATATGGTAGCGGTGTACGTTTTGAGCTATCAAATAGCCCGAAAGCGATAAATAATGTTTGGTCATTTAAGTTCTTTTATGGCGACTCCAAAAATATTAAACAAATACCACTGGATTTAAATACTAAAAATATTCTCTTACCGATTATTAATGCGACTAAAAGTGAAGTTTTTACACAAAATATTGTAATAATATCGAAAGAGTATGAAAACCTGTCGTCTTCCTGGTTGCAGGAGATGTGGGTTTCATCAACCCCTAATAATGAAGTATTTAATTTTTTAGACTTTGTTGGGAAAAGCATTAAAAATATTCTTGATAATATTGATTTTGATGGTATTGATGAAAATTTAATTGAAAATATTATCAAAAATAAAAATAAAAAACTAGAAAAAAATCAAGAAAGTTTAGCGGTCGGTTTTTATTTGTTATCTTGTTTAAACATAGGATTATTTAAGTTATGAAAATAGGTGCAATGTACTCTCATCTTAATGGATTTGAATGGATTCAATACCATCAAAAACAAATGTGGGATGAAATAGAAGGGATAATAAAGAACATTTCTGCTGAGGGTTTCCGAACAAAAATAAGTAAAGAGAAAACAATGAAAGGAAAGAAGCTCTTTAGTCCTATAGATTTAAATAATCGGATAAAAGTTGATTTCGAAGAATTCGGTTGGTTTGAAAGCAGGACAAACTATTGGGTTACAGATGATTACAATTTAATCACTAGAACAATGCACTTAAAAGATAATGAACAAAAAATATTAATTGAGAATGAGGGGAAGAAACCGATAAGGTCATATAATCAAACAGATTTTGTAAAAAATAAAATAGCTGTAGAAGTTCAGTTCGGAAAATATAGTTTTATTGCTTATGACTTATTTGTTAAGCATCTAGCTTTTTATGTTGGGGGGACTATTAACGTTGGAATAGAAATCTTACCAATGAAGTCAATGCAATCCGAGATGTCTTCGGGTCCTGGTTATTATGAAGGGGCTTTATATGATTTAGCGAGACAAGGCAGAGGGGTTCCATCAGTTCCCTTAGTTTTAATTGGGATTGAACCTTAATCAGAGCTAGAAATGGGCTTAAAGGTATTTTAGGTCAAGTAGATTAGACTGGGTTATGAAAAGCATCTAATTCACTCCATTCTTGATAAAAAAATATTAATATGTTTCTGACAGGTAAATAATGCATTTTATGATTAAATCATCGAAAACATCGCCCCGTGACGGCATCATAAATCTTAGACGGGTTTTTATTTCCCCCTGTCTTTCCATTTAAAATAGTTAATTTTGATGCTTTAGGAAAATAAGATCTTACTTGAAGGGCATTGCGTGCAGGTTGTCGATGATGAGGGTTTGCACTCGTTGATACAATCGGACAATCAAATTGTTCACATAAGGCTTTAGAAAGTGGGTGTGCTGTGACTCTAATGGCAAGTGATGCGTGTTTTCCTGTCAGCCATTTAGGTACCCATGATTGAGCGGGAATAACCCAAGTAATGACTTCTGAAGAACTTGTCTCAACTTTTGCTAATATTTTTTCATCATAATCCAAAAAAGAGCTTAATTGTTCAAAATTAGCCGCAATTAAAATCAAACCCTTTTCAATAGGACGTTGTTTTAAACTCAGTAATCTCATCACTGCGTCTTCATTAACAGGATCACACCCTAAGCCGTAAACCGCCTCTGTTGGATAAGCAATAAGCCCTCCCCTTTCCAATTGGTGACTTGCTTGCTGTAACTTAAAAGGCGATAAATAGGGCATAAAATGGAAATTTAAATAATTTTTATTAATTCAACTTCAAAAATTAAGGCGGCATTAGCAGGAATATCTGCACCTGCACCCCGTTCACCATAAGCTAATTCTGCAGGAATAAAAAAGCGGTATTTAGCCCCCTCTTTCATTAACTGTACGCCTTCAGTCCAACCAGCAATCACCCTATTTAAAGGAAAAGTTGCAGGTTCGCCTCGACTATAAGAACTATCAAACTCATTCCCATCTAGTGTTGTTCCTTGATAATGTACCGTCACTTCATCTGTTGCTAAAGGTGATTTACCTTCACCTGCCGTTAATATTTCATATTGTAACCCACTCGCCGTTGTCACAATATTGTCTTTTTTACTATTATCAGCTAGAAAAGCAATACCTGCGGCTTTATTTTCGTTAGCTGTTGCCGTATTAGTCTTAGAAAACACAAAAAATCCTATTAAAAGTAAAATGAAAAGGGAAATTATAAGGTATTGGGTAGATTTCACAAAGAGTCTCTTTATTAAATAAGCTAATTAGTTTAACATTTTTAATAAAATGTAAAGTATTCTCATCAATTTATCGTTATCCTTTAGAATAGTTTGTCTTATTATAAAGCTAGACAACCTTGATTATTTAGTAACAATAAACCTCACCGCATCAAGCTTCAATTGTGCCTCATTAATATTTTCATGTAACAATAAGGTTACGTCTTTAAGTTGTTCAATTTCCAAGGATTTAATACTTGAGTTTATTTTTTTTAAACGTACTAAGCGTTTAATTTCATAGCTCAAGGAATCAATCATAATTTGCGTACTTTTTTTAATTAACGCTTGCATTTTTGTTTGTGCTTGTTGTTCTGCAAAGGCTAATAATTGCTGAATAAGCGGTCGTTGTCCAGATAAGAAACTTCCCATTTTTATTTTATTTAATCTATCATGCGTTTCAATTAAATCTGCATGGAGAATTAAATGACTCTTATCCTCTTCATTTTGATCTATAAGAATTCGTATCGGTGTTGGCGGTAAAAAACGCCCTACTTGTAATTCTGTGGGTGCAGAACACTCAACAATGAATAAACATTCCAATAAAAATTGTCCAGCACTCAGTAAGGGATGCGTGACGACACTCATACTCGCATTCCCCGTTTCACTAGATAAGACTAAATCCATTGCCGCGATCATTATAGGATGCTCTATGGTTAAAAACTGAAAGTCTTCACGTATCAAGGCTATTTCTCGGTTAACCGTTACTGTCATCCCTTCTTCAGGTAAATGAGGAAAATGGGATAGTCGTAAACTTTCGCTTGGTGTTAAAATATAACAGTCCTCAGAATGTACTTCAGAATTAACCCCGTAGCAATCAAATAAAGCCTCAGCATAAGCCCACAATTTTTCAGGTTCGGCTTGCTCTAATTGCCTAATTAGTTCTTGGGCAATTTCAGGACGACATGAATTTAATTCTAAGAGTTGGTCACGTCCATTATGTAATTCAATTTCAATTTCTGCGGCTAATTTTTGTGTTTTATCAATAAAGGCATCAATAATCAGCTTATCTTCTGATTTCATCACTTGTTTAAGTTCATCATTTAAAGCAATAGCAACCGCTTGTGCGGCCGAACAATTATGATGAAAGGCATCTAAGCCTTCTGCATACCAACGATATAAAACCTGTTCGGGGCTATTAGGTTGATAAGGAATGTGGAGTTGAATAACTGATTTTTGACCAATTCTATCTAAACGACCAATACGTTGCTGTAATAAATCAGGATTAGTCGGTAAATCAAATAAAATTAAATGATGGGCAAATTGAAAATTACGGCCTTCACTGCCAATTTCTGAGCATAATAAAATTTGTGCCGCATTATCGGGGTCAGCAAAATAAGCAGCGGCTCGATCACGTTCGATAATACTCATTTGCTCATGAAAAATGGCAACCCTTATTCCCTGTTTTTTTAATAGTTTTTCTAAGCTAATGACAGTCTCAGCTAAATGGCAAATGAGTACCGCTTGCTGTGGAATAAGTTGTTTTAACTTTTCTAATAACCATTGTGGTTTTTCTTCAACTAAAGGATAAGCGTAAGCTTTTCGCTCAGGAAAGCCTTTAACCGTTTGTCGTGAATTTCTAAATAGAATCCGTCCTGTTCCATGATGATCTAATAAAATATCAATTAATTGCAAGCGAGCATTGACCGC
The DNA here is from genome assembly GCA_030626845.1 of Methylococcaceae bacterium. Classification (GTDB taxonomy): domain Bacteria; phylum Pseudomonadota; class Gammaproteobacteria; order Methylococcales; family Methylomonadaceae; genus WTBX01. The sequence continues at coordinate 9,789 of DAOUTG010000055.1, read as the reverse complement.
TTTATCAGGCAGATAAAGATCATTTAATAAATTTTCAACATGATCGTGCTTAACTAATTTTTTAAGATTATTTTCAGCAGACTCATTTAAGGGGTCATGGGTTAATAAAAGTTTGGCAATTTCAGCGATAGGTTCAAACTGTTGCTCTTCTTTTAAGAAATTTTTAAAATCATAAAAACGATCGGGATCAAGTAAACGTAATTGAGCAAAATGACTTTCTTTTCCAAGCTGCTCAGGTGTAGCCGTTAATAAAATAACCCCTTGCGTTTGTTCAGTTAATTGTTCAACAAATAAATAGTCAGGGCTAGGTTGCTGTTGATTCCATTCTAAATGATGTGCCTCATCAATAACTAACATATCCCAGCCTGCCTCAAGTGCTTGTTGTTGACGCTTTGGGTTATTGATAAAAAATTGTTGTCCCGCTAAGACTAATTGTTCTGAAAGGAAGGGATTATCATCGGTTATTTCTTCACAACGCGCTTCATTGAATAAACTAAAACGTAAATTAAAACGTCTGAGCATTTCAACTAACCACTGGTGTAACAGAGATTCTGGAACAATAATTAATACACGTTGACTTAAACCATTCAGTAACCGTGAGTGTAAAATTAAACCTGCTTCAATGGTTTTACCTAAACCGACTTCATCCGCGAGCATTACTTTAGGTAAAAAACGATTAGCGACTTGTTGGGCAATAAATAATTGATGCGCAATAAGCGAAGTACGTCCGCCTTGTAAACCTCTGATGGGTGATTTCTGTTGTTTTTCTAATTGTTGCCAAGTTTGATAACGTAATAAAAACCATGCGCTAGGATCTGTTTTTCCTGAAAATAATCGTTCTTGGGGTTTATTAAATTGAAGGTGATGATTGAGATCAGTCTCCTCTAAATTAACTAATTCTCCCCTCTCATTGATACCTTGATAAGTAATCAGTCCTTGCTGCTCTGATAAACTTTTAATTTTTATTTTAAGGTTTTCTGTCGATTCAATCTCATCATTAATGGCAAACTTAACTCGAACTAAAGGTGCGTTGTCACGCGCATAAACACGGCGTTCTCCTGTGGCTAAAAAAAGCACGGTGACACGATGGGTGGAGGCTTCAAGAATAAGCCCTAAACCTAATTCTGCCTCAGTACTGCTAATCCAGCGTTGACCTACAATAAAATCATTCATAGTTTCTTGAAAATTAAATCCCAGACACCATGACCTAAACGGACACCCCGTTGTTCAAATTTAGTTAAGGGGCGATAATCGGGACGCTGGCAATAATCTTTAGAGGGACTGGTATTAATAAAATCTGAATGAGTAGAAAGAATTTTTAACATTTCTTTAGCATAATGTTGCCAATCAGTAGCGGCATGAAAATAGCCGTTGTGTTGTAATTTTTTGCTTAATAAGACCAAAAATTGTGGGCTTACAATGCGGCGTTTATGATGGCGGCGTTTTTGCCAAGGATCTGGGAAAAATAATTGTACCCCTTTTAGGGAATGATTAGGAATATGGTTTTCTAAAATTTCTATGGCATCATGATGATATATTTTTACATTAGTGAGTTGATATTGTTCTAATAACAACATTAAATGTCCTACCCCAGGTTTATGTACTTCAATACCAAGATAGTTTTGTTCAGGATTTGCTGCTGCCATTTTTGCAAGACTATCGCCATTACCAAAGCCTATTTCAATAATAATAGGCGTATCACTATCAAATAATTTTTTAAAATCATAAGTTTGTTTTGGATCAAGGCAATACTTATCCCATAAAGTTTCTATGGCAAGTTTTTGTCCTGCGGTAGCTCTGCCTTGCCTAAGAATGAAACTGCGAATGCGGTGGTTTTCGGTTTGAGGGGTAGAAAGATTCATTATTAATAATTTTGAGCGGGATTAACGGTTATTTTTTGTGATATTTATCGGAATCTTTCATGAGTCAATACACTTTTTCTTGAAAATCAGAGGGGACATCTAGTAAAAAAATAGCTTCTTTAATGGTTGCCGAATAAAATCCTAAGGCGCGTATTTTTTGTTTTAATTCATTACTCATATCAACAGCTGCAAGAATTCCATAGAGTTGTTTATCACTATGTTCTGGGAAAAAATACCTAAAATTTTTCATCATTTTTTGTAATTGGGTAATGCCTTCTTTGCGAAGATGACTTTTAACTTCAACAATATAAACTTCATTGACCGTGCTATTTGCATAAACTAACACGTCAATTTCCATTTTTTATCCGTCTTTTTTAACCCGAACACTTGGACTAATCGTTTCCATTTTAAATTTATTTTATAATATTTTCTGCATGGAAGGCAAAGAAAGTTCTTCAGTAAAAACTCCAAATTTACGTCCGAGAACCCCTATTTGTTTCCCAAGTTCGGTAATTTGTTTATCAGTTTTCTTTTGTGCAATAGCAATGCTTGCAACTAGCTCTTTTAATTCATTATCAGTCATAGTGTTGTCCTGTCTATTATTTTATATGGGGAATCCGATAGATCACATTTCTGAGAAATGTTAATAATCATAGCCTAATACCTTTGACTAATGTTCAATAAAAAAAAGTTTCTCAGGGGTAAATAAAAACTCTGATTCTCCAAGTATTGGACGTAAAATGGTAGACATTTGTAACAGTGTGGCAATTAGAATTGAATTCCAAACCAAGAGTAAGCTACTTTCTTTCGCGCCTAATGCCTGTAAAGTACGCTTTATAAACCGTAAACTAATTCCCCACATCGCTAAATGTAACATTGCCATAAAACCTAAGGATTGAATCGAAAAACTAAAAATAAAAGCCACAGGCGCAAAGCCAATTAATAATATAGCACTTAGTAAATAGGGCTACTAATTTTGTCCCATCTTATTCTGAAATAAAATTTTTAATTGTAGTAATTAATTTTTCTGAAACAGTCGTTTTTACTTTATCAGTATTTAAAGTTTTATCTTTAAGCATTTGATTAAGTGTTGATAATAAAAGTGTTTCATCTTCAACCACTTTAATTAATGGAAAATTTAAAAAACGTTTCACCGTTGCTAATTGGTGATTATTTCTATGTTCCCCTTTTTCTGCTAAACGCGGCATAATTAATAAGGGAATCCCTAATTCTAATGCGGTGATAATTGTCCCTGTTCCTGCATGAGCAATAATAAGATCAGCATCTTTTATACGTTTGCTATAATTAATCGGGTCAATAGTTTCACAAAATTCAATGTTTTGAGGTATAAAACTAGAATTGCCTATTTGAGCAAAAACAGTTTCATTTTGATGCGTTGCCGCCCAGTCATCAATTGTTTTAATTAATCGGTCAAAAGGTAGTTGAGAGCCTACGGAAACAAAAATCATAAAACAGCTCCATGAAAATAAGGTCCTTCAGGCGTTGATAAATGTTCCCATTGAGTCAACCATAAATCAGCATAAGGCTTAACTTTTTGACCACTTAAGGATAGTTGTTCTACATTGGCTAAACTATCGACCCAAATAGTTTTAATTTTCATTTTTTTTGCAAAAAATAATCCAAAAAAACCAGGTGCTGCTCCTGTTGAAATAACCACGTCAGGACGAAGATAAAGTAATAGAAAAAATATTTTTAGTGCTTGCCCTAATAAATGGAATTTATCCCACATAGAGGCATCAGGGACAGCATAAAATTTACCCTCTGTTATTGATTGGTGATAATTAGGATTAGTAGAAATATAGCATTTCTCAAAATTTTCAAAAGCCACTTCTAGGCGACGCATCTCTATCCAATGTCCACCCGATGAAGAAATTAGTAATACTTTCTTTTTTTTATCTAGTTGATTCATCTCTTTCCCATTTTATTATTTTATTAGTATATTTATGATATTGGTATTTAGCACGTATACGCGCAGAAAAATTAACGCTTAAATAAATAAAAGTTTTAACCCATAATTTGTAGTTAAGTATTAGAGAAGGAATAATACTTTGATAAGATTTTTTTTCATTAGCTAATAGCTCAGGAAATTTATTTTTTAATTCATAGCGACCTAAGCGACTACGAGTTTTTATTTTGATTAAATTAATAATATCTTTGGGTACATTGACTTGTGAGTAAAAACCGTGAGTCAATTTCCGCTCTTGCTCATTAAATAGACAACGTACAAAACCATCATCGGAAATAATATCAGGAAATTTATTAAAACGGTTACGTCCTTTTTCTGACAGTGTATAAACACCAGAACCAATCATTCCTGCTTTATAATAAGGAAGTTGAAACCAAATATCATAGTAGGCTTTTACAAAATACGCGCTTTTTGAGAGTATTATTTTTGGCTCAACTGAGGTTGCAAAAATTCCTTCAATCTTTAAAGTTTTAATCATTGCTTTAATAGCTGCAATAGAAATAACAACATCAGCATCTAAATAAATTCGAGGGTAAAATGTTGCTACAGCATCCCCTAAATTTAGCGCATTAGATTTTGATGGAATATCAGTTTCTAAACAAATAAATTTTGAACTCAAGTTTGAAACTATTTTTGCGGTCTCATCTAAACAACCATTACAAACAACAATAACTTGATTGTTATCTAAAAAACTATTTTCAAGTAAAGGCTTTAAACAAGCAGAAATAACGCTAGCTTCATTATGAGCTGGAATAATAACACTGACTTTTTGATTCATAATAACTTTTTTGAGGAGTAAATTATTTCAAAAACATACCGACAATCTACGCCAAATATATTTAAATATATTTCCAGTTCGATTAGCATTTTTATAAATAGCCATAGTCATAGTCGGTACAAAAGAGACTAAATAAGGTATTAACTTTAATAGTGATTTTTTTTGATCTACTAACTTATAATTCAATTTCACAAATAACGATTTACAAAAAAATTGGATAATATAAATTTCTTCTGATGATAGTTTATTTCGCCATCTTTCAATAGGAATAGTAGACATCCCGCTTTTTTCATTAGGCTTTAAATAGGAACTATTTATCATAGGTATTTCATTTTGGCTATGAATAGGTGATAAATTAAGCCATTGATAAAGATTCTCTAATTCTTTTTCAGGAGATTTACATAAATCTTCATACTTTTGTATATAAATTGTCTTTGAACCATATTTTTCTAAAGCAGCTAATGCGGTTTTAATCGCACTAAGCCATAAAAGACTAATGATGATAGGATGGTAAGAGATACGAACACGTTTTTCTTCTTCGGCAAGTTTGTGTTTATGATCAGGATCTCTTGAAAAATCAATATTATCTTGGTTACGCCAATCTCGATAGGAAGAAACAACTGCTCTAGGGTCACGAAGCATGAAAATAATTTTAGCCTCAGGGAATACAGAGATAATATCATTAATACGAAAAACATGCCGCGGGGTTTTTTCTCCCCATAAAACTTTCCCAGTTGATTTTAATCTACTTTGACAATACGCTTTAAAATAAGCATCAACCCCATCCTCATTGATTTTTTTTAGGCTATCTTGAAATACTTGTCGTGATAACGTTCCTTTTTCAGCATCACCTTGATGACCGTATGGTCTATGAGTCAGGGCAAGAAAATAATCTTCACATTGTTTTTGTTCTTCTTTTGTAAGTGGGTTATTAATTTTATTAGCCAATTTAACCCGTAAATCATCAAAATAATGCGTTTCTGGGACAATATATAACTCAGTATTTTTTGTCAGTAATGTTTCTAATAAAGTGCTGCCTGAACGAGATGTTCCGCAGATAAAAACAGGTTGTTGAATGGTATTCATAATATCTTTTTTATTAAACTTTAAAATAATCCAAATTAAAACTTACAAAAAATTGCCGTGTTTTTCATTTCTCAGTTTAATTCTTTATGAAAGATAGCAAAAATGTATATTTTTTGTTGTGGAGAGAGAATTATGACATAATGTTTATGTAAATTACAATAATTAGATTGTCAGGTAAAGGTTTGCACTCTATCAAACGTTAAAAGTAAGCTTGAAAACTTAATTTTTATATCATTAAGTACCTTATTTTATTTGGCTTTATATTCCTGACCTACAGGTAGAACAAGGCTAAAACGTAAATTAGTATTAGTATAAGTATTATTTATAACAACACCTTCGCCAAAAGTTAAAGGTCAGGTTAAAATCTGAATTTTTTAACTATAAGTTATTAATTGTAGTGTAGGCACATTTCTTGTTTTAAGGCTAAAATACAAATTAGCGAAGGGATTGTTATAAAAATTTACACTAATATTTCAAGTAAGCCTTCTTTATTTTTAAATTTATAAGGCTGTCTGTAACTTTCGCTCATAATTTAGTTTAAAAATAACATTGGCGAATATATTAATTAAACTGTTATACAAAAGGATAAGGCATTGAAACATAGAAGTTATTGGGTCGATTATGCAAAAGCAATTGGAATAATACTGGTTGTGTACGGTCATATTGCCAGAGGTATTTATAATGCTGGAATCAATATTTCTCCTGAATTTTATGAAATCGCTTACGGTATTGTATATAGCTTTCATATACCACTCTTTTTCTTTTTATCTGGCCTATTTTTTTATAGTCAATTATCAAAAAAAGGTGGTCTAAATTTAGTAAAAAGTAAAGTTGACACAATTTTTTATCCTTACGTAATTTGGTCAATACTTCAAGGGGTTTTAGAAGCATTTTTATCTAGTTATACCAACGGTACTATTACATATTTTGAAGTTTTTTCTTTGTTCTGGTTACCACGAGCACAATTTTGGTTTTTGTATGCCCTCTTTATTGTTTTTACTATCGCATCAATAATTTTTACAGTAGTATCCAAGAAAGCAGCGATAGTTGTTTTTTTATTATCTGTAATTTTATACATTTCTCCTTGGATGATTCCAGATTTTTTTGTGTTTAATTTTATTTCACAAAATTTCGTTTTTTTTGTATTAGGAATTATCTTTTCATCATATTCAATGAGTGACTATTTATTACGAGGATATTTTTTTGTATTCGCAACGTGTATGTTTATCATCGGTCAATTTTTGTTTCACAATATTTTCGGGCTTTCTTTTTTGGATAAAGGAATTGCTTCATTATTGTTAGCGATTGTATCAATATTTTTTGTGATAATACTATCATCATGGGCATCTTTAAAACCAAATAGACTAGTTGTATTTATTGGATCTTCTTCAATGCCCATATACCTAATGCATATTATTGCTGGTAGTGGCATTAGGGTTATACTTAAAAATAATTTTGCTGTAGATTCAGCAATGATACATTTAGTTGTAGGATGTTTCTTTGGAATATTTGCACCACTACTAGCTTTAATAATAATAAATAAACTTAAAATTCCCTATATATTTTCAGCTCCAATTAGTCGACTGATGAATTTTTCTTCTAAAAAGATTGATAAAATATAAATCACCAATCATAGCATTTCTATATTAAAATGTGGCATCCTTCATTAAAATAATTTTATACCTTTTTTATATTTCTTTTTCAATACCAATTAAGTATTGACATAAATAGTTAAATCTAATCGCTGCTTTTTTTAAGTAGTTATTTTCTTTTTTCAAAAGTTTTATTAAAAACACCCACGCAAATACTCTGGGAGTATCACGTAAAATCATGAGTAGATTTGCAATAATTTCAATTACTCTCCCTCGTGTTTTTTTAAAAAATAACAAAGAACCTTTTGTCATCAATAATGTTTTTCGATAAGAAAGTGATGAGCTACATCCTCCTCCATAATGAATAATACTTGCTTCAGGGTAATAGCGAATTTTTTTCCCTGTTTGATAAACTCGCCAGCACCATTCGACTTCTTCAACATACATAAAAAAATCTTCATCAAATCCCCCTACATCTTTAATAACACTACGAGGTAACATCATGAAACAACCTACAATAACTTCAACATCATGAGAATGATTGGGATTTAAGCCCTCATAATGTTTTTCTCCTAACCATGAATTATTAGAAATAAATTTATAAGGAATAAAAATATTAAGTAAAATATCTTTTAGTCTTAAAAACTTTATTAATGTAGCTTGTTGCTTACCTGTTTCTGATAATACCTTACAGCCAAGCATTCCTACTTCCTGATGTTTTTCTAAATAAGTGACGCATTGACTAATAGCATCAGTTGTTACTAATGTATCGGGATTAAGAACTAAAATATAATCCCCTTTAGCAACGCTAAAGCCAATATTATTTCCCGTAGAAAAACCAGGATTAAAATCATTCTCAATAATCTTAACAACGGGGAATTTATGTTTTATTTTTTCAATTGAGTCATCGGTTGAATTATTATCAACCACAATAATTTCATATTTTATTAATAGAGTTTTTTTTATGATTGATTCAATACAGGAAGAAATTAATTCACCAGCATTAAAATTTACAATGACAATGGAGACGCTAATTTTATCATTCATGTTTTATTTGGGTAGTATATTTTGCAGAAGTGGCTATTGAAACAATAGTACCAACAAAAAGAAAAAAGGCAATATTCATTTGCCCAAAATAAGCAACTGCCAAAAAACTCATCATGTGTACAAACAACATAACTCCAGATGACCATAAAATCCATTGCTCTTTTTTAGATGAAACCTTTCTAATCCCTTCACCAATAACTCCATAAACACGAGTAAAAAATACGATAAATAAAACCATGCCTAAAAAACCACTCCGAACGCCTTCTAGTAGATATTGATTGGTTATGTCATCTAAACCCCAACCCCAATGTCCTGTTGAGATAATTCCTACTTTCCACCATTCGCTAAAATGTTCGATTGATTTTGCTATAAGTTTATACCGGTGTTCACCTGTTGAACCACCACTTAAATCAATTCTCGCAATAAGACTCCATACTGGACCTTTCATAATTAGATGTAGCGATAATAATAAAAATAAAATCATTCGTTTAATAAAACGCATTCTATAACGATATCTAAACATTGACAACCCTAAAATACAGAAAATAACGCCCATAATAGGGGTGCTTGATGCGGTATTTATAACTAAAAGTCCTACTGCAATAATATAAAAAGCTACATATAAACGTCGTGCTGATTTTGCAAACCAAATTCCACCTAGCCAAGGTAATATCCCTGCCCAAAATACTCCTGCCATAATAGGGTGAGGAAAAGGCCCCTGGCATCGAAGCCTATCATTTCGTATAATCGTATTTTCAGGAACACCGCCAAAAATAAAGAAGGGGTTTTTCCCTGTTATTCGTTCAATCATAAAAAAAAATAGCATGGGAATTGCAATCATTCCAAGTGTTAATGCAAGCCGATGAATATCTCCAATGGATCTCACATACACACGGCCGATAAAATAAGCCCCTACAACATCCAGCATATAACCTGTGCGTGTTATAAGCCCTGATGGCCCCCTTAAAAAATAAAAACTGATGATAGCCCATACCATCCAGTATAGGATTGCAACATCAGGCTTTTCCATTTTAAATCCACGCCCTTCACCTCGAATCATCATCCTAGCAAGGGTTAGCATAATAAGAATTCTGATAAAACTAAAATCAAGTGTTAGGATAACTATCCGTTGAACACTAGGAATTGCCAACATAAAAAAGATGAGCGGTAATATTACTCGTTCACGTGGTTGCATCAATATAGTAATACCACAAGCGATTAATATCGTAACCCCAATAGGGTGAATAACATTATGGTTAGTCCATGTTGTTCCACCAAAACCCTTGGGCATTTTACGTAATGACATATTTTAATGACAACCTATACTTGTATCAGTTATAAATTTCACCATGAATTAAAACTCTCACTTACCTGTTGTTTAGCAACTGGAATTGTACTCATGAGTTTTTGACGAGTTGTTTCACGTTGCTGATAAAG
>DAOUTG010000114.1 GCA_030626845.1 Methylococcaceae bacterium | reverse complement strand
TTGCTTCTCAGCAAAGGTAAAGATCAAATGGGTTACTCTGCGACCTGTTTTACGTTGTGTCCATTCAACGCTATAATTTGAATGATTATTAATATCCCTTACCGCAGGTTCAATAACATATTTTTTTAAATCATACATGCGTGGATATTCAACCTCAATTTGAAACTGCTTTTTCAACCATTCAATTTCAATTTCTCGAATTCCTATTGATTGCCATTGCATTAATAATTCATACAAACGAATCGCATAAAGAGAAGTCATTTTTCCAATATGCTCCAGTTTATAACGAGTAAATTGCCCTTTTAATTCACATAAATAAGGCAAAATATCCTGAGAAAAACGCAAAATAATCTTACCTTCATCAGGAATATAACCAATAGAGCTAATCCAACGAGTTTCTATTTTTTTAAGTTTAGGATGGTTTGATTCAGGATTATTAATCGTGACAGAACGTTGATAAAGTGTTTTAGCAATGCTTTTTAATTCGCTATAAGCTCTATCTTCGGAAATTGAAAAAAAACGGGCAAAATCAGATGCTGATAATTCAAACTTATCAGTCACTAATAATTTTTCAGCTGAATTTACCTGACCAATACATGCCAACACCATGCGTTGCTCATTAAGGCTTAAGCGATAGCCTGCTTCAATAATTTTATTGGATTTATAAACTGTTAGGTTTTTATCATTCATAAAACCATTATAACATAATAAGACTAGATAAATATATTACTCGTCTAAAGCACCGATTTTCTCGTTTTATAAGCACCGATTTTCTCGTTTAAAGCACCGATTTACTCGTCTCATAGCACCGATTTACTCGTCTTATCTCTCTATAAATTCTTTTTAATCAAGTACTTAAAGTATGCTAAAAGTATAAAACAAGGTTAAAAAATATAAAAAAGAAAACACTTATATAAAACAACACCGATTTTCTCGTCTAATAATATTAGTTTACCCTTCGGGTAAATTCAACAATGCTCTATTTTCTGCACTGGGTTCATTTTTAAAAGCAAAGGCTTTAATTTCCAAATTCCCCGTACCACTGTAAATTTTAGTAAATTTAGCGCGAGTAAGCGCGGTAATCAATGATTTATGGGTAAAACCTGTTTTATGGGCAAAAAATTCATCACCACTTTGTTCTATTTGTCCTGTATGCCCATACAATACATCTAACACCATAATCGGCCCTGCGGGGGATTGATACAACACATCATCAATATCTAAATCTTTTTCAAGGGTAAGTCGCATGACTTCATGAATATCAGGCACATGAATTTGTGCAAAGCCATCCGCTTTCAAAACATGTTGAAACCCTGCTAATACTTTTTGTACATCATGGCGATAATAATGTTCTAAATTATGTGAACAATAAACCGCATCAAACTTACCTACGTCTAGTTCTATTAATTTTCGAGCATCACATAAAATATCAGGATGACTTTTGGGGTCAATATCTAGCAATAAATGTTCAAAATTTGCATAGTGTGGGGGTAAGGCGATAGCTTTATTGTTGCCGCCTACGTTTAAAACTTTTTTTAATGTCATAGCGAATAAATTTTTTGGGAAGTAATTAATGATTTAAAGAACCACCTATTATACAATCTTTAATCTTCACAACTAGCCAATCGTCCGTATAGACTATGAGAAAAAAGAGACCTAAAAAAAGTAAAATTTTCACTGAACCTTCGGAACGTCAAATGAATGCTTTGATTAATTTATATAATCAGCAGCAATATGCGAAAGTCGAAGAAAAATCCCGCCAATTAATCGTACGTTTTCCAAAACATCCGTTTGCTTGGAAAGTATTAGGGGCTGCATTAGAATGGTTAGGAAAATTAGAAGAAGCTTTAGAAGCAAAAAAAATATCGGTCTCACTCGCTCCTAATGATGCTAACGCTATTTATAATTTAGGGAATAGTTTACGAGATTTCGGACGATTAACCGAATCGGAAGCTTGTTATAAAAAAGCTATTGAAATTAAGCCAGATTATGCCCTTAGTTATTATAATTTGGGTTTGACTTTAACAGAATTAGGAAGGAAAAGTGAGGCAGAAAAAGCTTATCGTAGCGCCATACAATTTGCCCCTAAATATTTTAAGGCTTATAATAATTTAGGAAGAATACTTCGTGAGAAATATTTCTTAAAGGACGCTGAAGATTGTTATCGAACTGCTATTAATTTAAATCCAGATTATATAGAATCTTATTGTAATTTAGGGGAAAATTTAATCCAACAAGGACGGTCACAGGAATCAGAAGCCAATTATCGACAAGCTTTGGCACTTAATTCCCAACATTTAAGGATATATAGTAGTTGGTTTGTCTCGCTTAATTATAATAATCACTCGCTCAATGAATATTATCACAGTGAAGAAAAAAAGTTTGGTCAATTAGCCAGAGAACAAGCGACGATAAAATTTAGTCAGTGGCATTGTGAGCCTCACCCTGAACGATTACGAATTGGTTTTGTATCTGGAGATTTTCGTACTCATGTCGTGAGTTATTTTTTAGAAAATATGCTGATTGAATTAAAAAAGAACAATAAACTTGATTTATTTGCTTATTCTAATTTTTTAAAAACTGATAAAATTGATAAAATCGCTGAACGATTTAAAGGTTATTTTAATGTCTGGCATCCTATCGCTAGTTTAACCGATGAAGCAGCCGCCCAATTAATTCATGATGATAATTTACATATTTTATTCGATTTATCAGGGCATACAGCGCATAATCGGTTGCCGTTGTTTGCCTATAAAGCTGCACCGATTCAAGTGACTTGGTTAGGCTATTGGGCAACCACGGGCATTGAGGAAATAGATTATATTTTAGTCGATGAAGTCGGTGTTCCTAACACTAAACAAGCCTGTTTTTGTGAAAAACTAGTTTATTTACCTGATACCCGCTTGTGTTTTTCAGCCCCAAAAGATTGTTTCATGTACGTTAAACCCTTACCCGCCTTAAAAAATGGTTTTATTACCTTTGGTTGTTTTCAGAGTTTAAAAAAAGTAACCGATGAAATGTTAAGCCTTTGGGGAAAAATTCTTACCCATTTGCCAGCCGCAAAAATACGTTTTCAATGCCCACAATTCCATGATAAAAAATTTGTTACCACGTTTTATAAGCGTTTAGAACAGGTAAATATCACCCCTAATCAAGTTGAACTCTATCACATAGGCTCACGTTTTGATTATTTCATCGCGCATTCATCGGTTGATATGATTTTAGACACTTTCCCCTTTACAGGCGGCACTACAACCTGCGAAGCCTTATGGATGGGCGTACCTACTTTAACGTTAGCTGGAAATAGCTTAATTTCACGACAAGGGGCGAGTTTATTATCCGCCGCAGGGTTAGAAAATTGGATTGCCACCCATCATGAAGATTATATTAATAAGGCGGTTTATTTTGCTAATGATATAGAGGGATTGGCAAATTTACGCAGCAAATTACGCGAACAGGTATTAGCCTCGCCTTTATTTGATGCCCCAAGATTTGCGAAAAATTTTGAAAAAACATTGTGGCAGATGTGGGAAAAATACGATCATAAAAATTCATTAGCATTTGACAAACAAGACTGAATACGATTATAGTTTT
>DAOUTG010000066.1 GCA_030626845.1 Methylococcaceae bacterium | reverse complement strand
TTTGGGTTGATGTTTTATTGACTAAATTAAATTATCAAAAAAAACAGATTATACATACTGTTTGGCGTGATATTTCTAAAGAAAAAGAAGCTGAAAAAGTTAAAGATGAGTTTTTAGCTAATATGTCTCATGAGCTACGAACCCCTATTAATGGTGTGTTAGGGATTACTGAGTTACTTTCTAATACACAACTTAATAAAATTCAAAGAAATTATTTAGAAACAATTCAAGTTTCAGGGGAAACCTTATTACTTATTTTAAACGACATTCTTGATAATTCTAAAATGAATGCGGGTGACATATTTTTTCAAGAAAATGAATTTAACCCCAATGATATTTTAGAACATATTAGCCTGCTGTTAACCCAATCAGCCGCCAATAAAAACATTGAACTTATTACCGAAATTTCTTTACCTGAGCCGACTTATTATGCCCTAGGTGATCCTGACCGACTTCGTCAAATTTTAATGAATTTAGCAAATAATGCCATTAAATTTACCGAGCAAGGTGAGGTTTGTTTAAAAGTTATCATACAAGAAAAAGATCAAACTATTCATTGTCGTTTTGAAGTCCATGACACAGGAATAGGGATAGAAACTAGCGACCAAGAAACTTTATTCACCCCTTTTGTACAAGTTGACTCCTCTAATACCCGTAAGCATATGGGAACAGGGCTGGGGCTTTCTATTTGTAAAAAACTGGTCGAAGCAATGGGGGGCAACATAGGCATTAAAAGTCAAATAGGCGTAGGCAGTCAATTTTGGTTTACTTTAAGCTTTCCCCGTGCAAGTAAGCACGATCATATTTATCATCATGCGCTAGATAGTTTACGAATTTTAGTTGTTGATGATAATGCCACTAATCTTAAAATAATGGGTGGACTCGCTGAATATTGGTCAATACCCTTTACTGCCGTCAATGAGGGTTTGTTGGCATTAAAGGAAGCTAAAAAAGCTTTTAAAGAAAATAAAGCTTACGACTTGGTTATTATGGATCATCAAATGCCAACCATGGATGGTATTGAAGTCATCCAAAAAATGAAATCTGATCCTGAACTAAAAGAGATAAAAACCCTACTACTATCTTCTTTAGATAAAAATGTTAAGATAGATAATCTACAAAATAGGGGGGTTGATGGTTATTTACGCAAACCTGCCCGTTCATCAGATTTATATAATTTAATTTTAAAATTAATTAATGTGACTCATGAATCGGTTAAAGATATAAACGCTACAGAATTAATCTCTCAAAAAATAAATAATTTACGATCTGAAGCTATTTTAGTAGTCGAAGATACCGCAATTAATCAAATGGTTATTGTGGGTTTACTAGAGCAGTTGGGATATATAGCAACTTGTGTTAATAATGGTCAAGAGGCTGTTGATACTTATCAAGCAAATGATTATGCTTTGATATTTATGGATATACAAATGCCAGTGATGGATGGTTATGAGGCGACACAAATTATTCGAAACCTTGAAAAAATTCGAGGTAATCATAAAGTAACCATTATAGCTTTAACTGCGAATGCTATGGACGGTGTGAGTGATAAAGTTTATAAAGTAGGAATGGATGGCTATTTAACCAAACCCATTGGATCCGATTTACTAGAATCAACCCTTGATAAATGGTTACCAAAAACGACTAAAGATTTAGCCAATGAAATTTTAAACCTTTCAGTACTTAGTGAACTTAAATCATCGCTGAGTACTGAAAGTTTCCAAACTATTTTATCAGTAACACTCATAGAAATAGAAAAACGGATAAAAACACTCTACCAACTTATTACGGATGATAATCGGGCTTTATTAAAAATAACCGCCCATGGATTAAAAGGTGAATCAGCAACGTTAGGGGCTTCTTTATTATCAGAGACCTGTAAAGAAATGGAATTTATGGCTAAAACAGGGGCGCGACTTGAAATCATTGAACAGATGGATAAAATTAATTTTGCCGCTATGGAAACCATAAAGGAACTTAAGGTTCAAGTAAAACTATTTTAATATCTTTATTGACAATGCTATGATTTAAACAAACACGCGAAGATAGAATGTTCTGTCTACTGCAACAATGTAAGCGAATACATGACCACAAACGAAACTATAAATTTTAAAACTAAAACTGACCCTTATGCTCAACGTGAAGCTGAAAAATATGAATCCCCTATTCCTAGCCGTGAATTAATTTTAGAGCTACTAGAACAGACAGGAAAACCTTTAGGGCGTAAACAAATTGCAGAAAAATTTGCTTTAGAATCGGCTGATAATAGAGAAGCTTTACGTCGCCGTTTACGCGCAATGGAACGTGATGGACAGCTATTATTTAATCGACGCCAAAAATATTGTCGTGTTAATAACCAAGATTTAATTGCAGGACGAGTTCTAGGGCATCCTGATGGGTTCGGTTTTTTAAAACCTGATGATGGGTCAACCGATTTATTTTTATCAGCACGAGAGATGAAAGCCTTAATGCACAATGACAGGGTGTTAGTTCATGTGTCGAATATGGATAGAAAAGGGCGGCGAGAAGGGGGTGTAGTTGAGGTCTTAGAACGTAATACCCAGCAAATTGTGGGGCATTTTCTCAAAGAAAAAGGCTTTTATTTTGTCACGGCAGATAATAAGAAAATTTGCCAAGATATTTTAATTCCCAAAGAAGGGCGAGGCAAAGCTAAAAAAGGACAAATGGTGGTGGTTGAAATCTTTCAACAGCCAACACAACATCATCAACCCATCGGAAAAATTGTTGAAGTTCTAGGTAAACATATGGCGCCTGGAATGGAAATAGAAGTTGCTATTCGTTCACATGACTTACCTTACCAATGGTCTGATTCATTACAACAAGAAATTAAATTTTTAAAAAATACCGTGCCTGAAGAAGCTAAAGAAGGACGTGTAGACTTACGCGATATTCCTTTAGTTACCATTGATGGTGAAGATGCGCGTGATTTTGATGATGCCGTTTATTGTAAAAAAACCCCTAAGGGTTGGAAACTGTTGGTTGCTATTGCGGATGTTTCTCATTATGTACCCATAGATAGCGCGTTGGATTTGGAAGCTAAAAACCGAAGCACTTCGGTTTATTTTCCAGAGCAAGTTATTCCTATGCTCCCTGAGATTCTCTCCAATGGTTTATGTTCACTCAATCCAAACGTTGATAGATTATGTATGGTTTGTGAACTTTATATTAATGAACAAGGAAAGGTTATTCGCTCACGTTTTTTTGAAGCGGTGATGCGCTCTCATGCGCGAATGACTTATACAGATGTGGCTAAATTACTAGTTGATGGTAATAAAAAACTCGCCAAAAAATATGCAGAATTACTGCCTGATTTACAACAATTATATGCTTTATATCAGGCAATGCGTGTGGCTCGTGAACAACGTGGAACGATGGATTTTGATACCCAAGAAAGTAAAATTGTTTTTGGAGAAAATCGTAAAATTGAACAAATTGTTCCTGTAGAACGTAATGATGCGCATAAACTTATTGAAGAGTTTATGATTAGTGCTAATCGTGCGGCTGCAAAATATTTAATTCGTAAAAAAATGCCACGGTTGCTTAGAACCCATGAAGCTCCTAAGACAGAAAAGCTAGTTAATTTAAAAACATTTTTATCAGAAATGGGTTTACAGTTAAATGGAGGCGATAAACCCACGCCTTTAGATTTTATGGAACTGCTCGCTTCTGTTCAAGGGCGAGTAGATACGCATTTAATACAAACCGTATTGTTGCGTTCAATGTCCCAAGCTGTTTATAGCCCTGAAACCAAAGGACATTTTGGATTAGCTTTAGAGGCTTATACCCATTTTACCTCACCGATACGCCGCTATCCTGATTTATTAGTCCATCGTGCTGTTCGCCATTGTCTCAAAGGCGGAAGCCCTGAACATTTTAATTATGGTTTTCCTGAAATGCTTATTCTTGGTGAGCATTGTTCAGCCCATGAACGTCGTGCCGACGAAGCGACTCGTGATGTCGAAAGTTGGTTAAAATGTGAATATATGATGGATAAATTGGGCGAGGAATTTTCAGGGGTTATTTCAGCGGTCACAGGCTTTGGTTTTTTTGTCGAATTAAACCAAGTCTATGTTGAGGGATTAGTACATATTACCAATTTACCTCAAGATTTCTTTCATTTTGATGCAGCGTCCCACCAATTAAAAGGTGAACGTACAGGGATTCGTTATCGTTTAGGTGATACCGTAAAAGTTAAAGTCGCACGGGTTAATTTAGAGGAGAAAAAAATTGATTTTGAACTGCTACAAAAAGCCAAAAAATCAACCCGTCGTAAAAAACATAAGAAAAAAACACCTAGCCATGAAATTAAATAAACTCTTTGGCATTCATGCCTTGCAAGCGGCATTAGATTATTCCCCAGAAAAAATAATGCAGGTTTGGGTAGATACGCAACGTCAAGATAAACGGTTAAGTTCTCTATTAGAGCAGCTTGCACAACATTCTATTATTATTGATAATTGTAACCGAAAAAAATTAGATCGTTTCGCAGAGGGTAAAAATCATCAAGGAATTGTTGCTGATGTCCAATTACCTGAATTACACTCTGAGGCACAATTAAAAAATTTGGTTCAATCATTAACTACACTCCCCTTTTTTTTAATTTTAGATCAGGTTCAAGATCCCCATAATTTAGGGGCTTGTCTCCGTACTGCAGATGCCGCAGGCATTAATGGAATTATTATCACCAAGGATAATGCCAGTGGCATTACCCCCACCGTATGTAAAGTGGCCTCTGGCGCTGCGGAAACAATGCCTGTTTATCAAGTCACTAACCTTGCTAGATGCTTACGTTGGTTAAAAACAGAAAATATTTGGGTTATCGGTTCAACAGGTGATGCAAAACAAACTATTTTTGAAACAGATCTGAACATTCCTTTGGCTTTAGTGATGGGAACTGAAAGTTTAGGCATGCGTCGTTTAACAGCGGAACACTGTGATCTTTTAGTAAAAATACCGATGGTTGGGCAAGTTGAGAGTCTTAACGTTTCAGTTGCCGCAGGCATTATGATTTATGAAGTATTGAGACAACGGGGAAAATAATGGGTATTCTCGATCAGTTAAGAGATGAAGCAAATATTAAGCAAGAAAGTGAGTTCCAATCATTAAATAACCAGCAATCATTGGAAGCTACTTATCAAGAAAATATTTTACCGAAAATGCAAAAAACTTTTACTTTCTTAAAAGAAATTGTGGAACACTTAGCTTATCTTGAGCAAGCCATTAAGATTACTGATTATAGTCAACGATTTCCTGAAATAGGCGCTTTAACGCAAGAAAATTATCAAATTAATACCGATGGCTATGGAGGTTATGCTGATTTTGATAAGATTAAGCAAATCAATGTTAATTTTGTCTGTGCAGGTCAGGGGGCATTTAATTATCGTATAGAGGGACGCACTCGAATTGAATCTGAGGTCGCTTTTTTAAATTCTAAAAATGTACCGTTTGAGTGGAACCAATTTGTTGATAATAAAGGAATTGAGGCGGCTCAATTTACAATTACCCGAAAAATTCCTGTGCGTTTTCGGTTTGAAGCGGATATTGAAAATACGAAAATCAAGTTATTAATTAATAATCATGAAGATTTTAGTGTTTACAATAAAGCATTTGAACCTGATGAAATAAATGAAGAATTACTTGATGAAGTGATTCGCTTTATGCTCAGAAAAGATAGTGATTTTATTCGTCTTGATATTAATAACCTAGATAAACAACGTATTCAAAAAAAGGCAGAAGCTTTACAAGTTCAACATGCTCAATGGCTTGAAGAAATCCATGTTGAAAAGGAACATGAGGAGCATGAAGCAGAAAATGAAGGTAGCCTTTTTAGACGAATAAATTTATTTGGTAAACGAAAATAGTCATAAAATGTTTATTTTTTAACCAATTTTGACCAAAAAATAAATTTCATAGAAAAACAGCATGAAAATGATGAAACTAAATATCGTATTGTTAATAATGTTATACCTTTCTGGTTGTGCCAGTTTGGGTAAAGGCGTTGCCGAAGCTTTTTTAGAAAAACAAGAAACCGAAGACGATAGAATCTGTGAAATTTGGGGAACAGCTTTTGAAGGACTTAAACCCACCTTATATCAACAACAGGGTAAAACAAAAGTTTTAATGGTACATGGCGTTGGCGATCATCTACCAGGTTATGCGACTGAGTTTGCTGAAAAATTAGCCAAAGAACTTGATTTATCCGTCATGTCAAAACAGCATAAAAATATAAAACTAACCCTCCCTAGCGATAGCTCTAAAAAATTAGGTAGTTTACGGATTCAACGTTTTTTAGACAAAAGTAAAACCAAAGAATTATTATTTTATGAATTAACTTGGTCAGAAATTACCGCTAAATACAAAAAAATATTAGCTTATGATAATTCAGGAGAATACTCTTTTCGTCGTACAAAAATAAATGATATGATGAAAAAATTTTCCAATGATACAGGACCTGATCCTATTATTTACTTAGGGGAAAGCCGTGAAGATATACTGAATGCTTTTATCCAATCTTTTTGTTGGATGGCAAGTGGTCATTGGAATGATTTACCTGATGGTTCACCTGATGCCTGCTGGTCAGAAAACTTATCTTCTATAGAAAGCCTACTTAGTGACCATTATGCGATTGTTTCCCATAGCTTAGGCAGCCGAATTGCTATTGATGGTTTACAAAAAATTGCTGAAATTCTAGGCAATAAAGATGAACAACAAAAAATATCCAAAAAACAAAAAATAATTGCGTTGGCATTAAGACACAGAAGTCTACCCATTTATATGATGTCCAATCAACTTCCTATGTTACAATTAGGGCTTAATTTGCCTACAATTAATGATAAAAAACAAGCTTATTGCGAACCTGAGGGTAAGTTTTACTCACAACGTATTTTATCAAAAACACCCATTATCGCCTTTAGTGATCCTAATGATTTACTAAGCTATGCCATTCCTTTGCAATTTGCTGAAAAATATCTTGATTCAAGACTTTGTTTTGAAGTCACTAATATTAATATTAATATCGCCAAAGTATATGATATTTTTGGCTTAGGAAAAGTGGCTAATCCCCTTGATGCACACGTTGGTTATGATACCGATGATAGAGTTATTGGCTTAATTGCTAAAGGTATTGGTAATGATGATACGGCTGAAATTGTAAAAGACCGTTGCCGCTGGATAGAAACCATAGAATAACTCAATCTAAGTTAGGTTAAAATATTCCCATTTTCAACTTTTCCTTAAAAGGATAATCCCTTTGTCTATTAAAAAATTGCTCATCCCATTAGCAACTTGTCTCTTAATGGCTTGTCAAACTAGCCCTACAGGTCGAAGGCAAATAGCTTTCATGCCTGATGCCGAAATAAATCAAATGGGTGTACAAGCATTTGACGAATTAAAAACTAAACAAACCATTAGCCAAAACGCAAACTACAATAATTTTGTAAATTGTATCGCTAATGCTGTGATTCAACAAGTGGGTGGAGAATGGGAAGTCGTTGTTTTTGAAGATAATTCTTTAAATGCATTTGCGCTACCTGGAAATAAAATCGGCGTGCATTCAGGTCTAGTACAACTAGTTGATAATCAAGATCAATTAGCCGCAGTGATAGGTCATGAAATTGGCCACGTATTAGCAAGACATAGTAATGAACGCCTTTCACAAGAAACCGCTATTAAACAAGGGCTTAATGTCGTTGGGGCTGTTGCCGCGCCTCAATCTGCTATGGGACAACTCGGTATGAGTGCTTTGGGGTTAGGAGCGCAATATGGTATTTTATTACCTTATAGCCGTACCCATGAAAGTGAAGCTGATATTATTGGGATGGATTTAATGGCAAAGGCAGGGTTTGATCCTAGAGAAAGTGTTAATTTATGGCAAAAAATGAGTTCAGCATCCCAAGGGGCTGCATCTCCTGAGTTTATGTCAACACATCCAGCACATGCAACGCGAATACAAGACTTAAATAAGCATTTGCTAAAAGCAATGCAATACTATCAACAATCGGCTAATACTCGCCCTAATTGTCAACGATAACCCTTGTAGCGTAGGGTAAACAATATTTCACCCTCCGCACATTTATTTTTATTTATTATAACTACTTAACAAACTTATGACAGCTTTAGAAAAAATCATTAATGACTCTTTTGAAAACCGTGCCGAAATTACGCCAACAGGGGTAGGTTCTGAACTGCGTGAAGCTATTGAAAAGTCTATTAACTTATTAGATAGTGGACAAGCGCGGGTTGCTGAAAAAATTAATGGCGAATGGGTGGTTAATCAATGGCTAAAAAAAGCCGTTTTATTATCTTTTAGAATAAATGAAAACCGCGTAATGGATGGCGGCGCGAATCGTTATTACGATAAAGTAGAAACTAAATTTGCAACTTATACCCCAGAAGATTTTTCAAAAGCAGGCATTCGTGTTGTCCCTAATGCCAATGCGCGTCACGGTTCATATATTGCCCCTAATACGGTATTAATGCCTTCTTATGTTAATATTGGCGCTTATGTTGATAGTGGAACAATGGTTGATACTTGGGTCACCGTAGGTTCTTGCGCCCAAATTGGTAAAAATGTTCATTTATCGGGCGGCGTAGGCATTGGTGGAGTTTTAGAACCTTTACAAGCAAACCCTACAATTATTGAAGATAATTGTTTTATTGGTGCGCGTTCTGAGATTGTTGAAGGCGTTATTGTTGAAGAAGGTTCAGTTATTTCAATGGGGGTCTATATTGGGCAAAGTACCAAAATATTTAACCGTATGACAGGTGAAATTACTTACGGTCGTGTTCCTGCAGGATCTGTCGTTGTTTCTGGTAACTTACCCTCTAAAGATGGAACTCATAGCCTATATTGTGCGGTTATTATCAAACATGTTGATGAAAAAACTCGTAGTAAAACAGGGCTTAATGAATTGTTACGAGATTAACTCTCATTATTGCGTAGAGTGGACTATGCCCACCTTACGCAAGCTTATGTAAGGTAGGCAAAAAAGTGAGTATTGATTTATTTCTTATTTGCCCAAACAGACCAATTAGGTGCAACCCAACTGTACTTTTGGCAATGCTATTTGTAGATAAAAAACTTAAAAACCAAACAGGAAAAAATAATGAGCATATCTCGAATAGGGACTGAACGACGACGTATGAGTAAAATTGTGATCCACAATGAGACTATTTACTTGTGTGGTCAAGTCGCTAAAGATTCAACGGCTAATATAACTGAGCAAACCCGCTCTATGCTTGAAAAAGTTAATACTTTATTAGTAGAAGCGGGAAGTGATCGAAAACATATATTATCGGCAACACTTTATATTAAAAATATGTCCGATTTTGCCAAAATGAATGCGGTTTGGGATGATTGGGTGATTGAAGGTTATTCTCCCGCGCGGGCTTGTGTTGAAGCGAGTTTAGCGCGAGCTGAATTATTAGTTGAGGTTTCTGTTATTGCCGCAGTAAAAAAATAATTATCGCTCTAAAAAATTTCGTAATAAATCATGCCCATGTTCAGTTAAAATAGATTCAGGATGAAATTGCACGCCTTCCACATCTAACGTTTTATGACGAACTCCCATAATCTCATCAATTTCTCCCTTGTTATCTTCTGTCCATGCTGTTACCTCTAAACAATCAGGCAAACTAGATTGTTCAATGACTAAAGAATGGTAACGTGTTGCTGTGAAAGGATTATTTAAACCTTTAAATACGCCTTGCGCTTGATGAAAAATGGGTGAAACTTTACCGTGCATGATATTTTTTGCATGAATAACATTGCCGCCAAAAGCGTTGCCAATGCTTTGATGTCCTAAGCAAACACCGAATAAAGGAATTTTTCCTGCAAAATGTAAAATGGTTTCAACAGAAACTCCCGCTTCATTAGGGGTGCAAGGTCCTGGGGAGATAACAATTTTTTCAGGGTTTAAAGCGACTATATCAGTAATACTGATTTCATCATTACGTACAACAGTAACTTCTGCCCCTAACTCAGACAAATATTGGACTAAGTTATAAGTAAATGAATCATAATTATCAATCATGACTAATTTTACACGACTCATTTAGACTCTCCTACTAAACCTAGTTCTGCCATTGCAACCGCTTTAAACACTGCACGTGCTTTATTCATAGTCTCATCCCATTCATTTTGAGGAACAGAGTCGTGAACAATACCAGCCCCTGCTTGTATATGTAGAGTTTCATCTTGAATAACTGCAGTTCGTATAGCAATCGCAGTATCTAAATTCCCAGACCATGAAATATAACCGACAGCCCCTGAATAAATGCCCCGTTTAATCGGTTCAAGTTCATCAATAATTTCCATGGCTCTAATCTTAGGTGCGCCACTCACTGTTCCTGCGGGGAATGTTGCCGCTAAAACATCAAAAGCATCATAATCAGGGTTTAAATCACCTGTTACATTGGAGACAATGTGCATAACATGAGAATAACGCTCAACCAACATCTTTTCAGTGAGTTTGACTGTGCCTGTTTGCGAGACTCGCCCTGCATCATTGCGTCCTAAATCAATCAGCATTAAATGCTCTGCCAGTTCTTTAGGATCAGCCAATAATTCTTTTTCTAACTGTGCATCTTGTTCAGGGGTTTCACCTCGGGGACGTGTTCCTGCAATGGGACGTACAGTTACAATATCATCTTCTAAGCGCACTAAGATTTCAGGAGATGAACCGACAACATGAAACTCACCTAAGTTCAGGCAATACATATAAGGTGAAGGGTTTAAGCATCGTAAAGCACGGTATAAATTTAAGGGAGAGGCTGTATAGGGAATGGATAATCGCTGCGATAAAACCACCTGCATAATATCACCGTCAGTGATATATTTTTTAGCTTTTAATACCGCCTCTTTAAAGCCTTGTTCAGTAAATCCTGAAACAAAATCAGCTTCATCAACTTTTTTAGGATGATGATATTTTTCTGGTTGAGTTTTTACATCACGTAAACGCGTGACTAACTCATCTAAACGTTGTTGTGCTTTATGATAGGCTTTGTGGGTTTCAGGGTTTACATGGGTTAGTAATATAACTTTGCCAGATAAATTATCAAATACCAGCATTTCTTCTGAAACCATTAATAATATATCGGGACAATCTAACTCATCTTCCTTATCGAATGATTTCAATTTAGGTTCAATATAACCAATGGTTTCATAGCCAAAATAGCCTACTAAACCTCCATTAAAACGCGGTAAACCTTCTATATCAGGCACATTGTAGCACTCTTTAAAATCATCAATCCATTGTAAAGGTTGAGGATGTTCAAATGATTCTGTAATTTCACCGTCTTTTTCTAAGGTAATTAAATCACCATAAATCTTAATCACCGTTTTACAGGGTAAACCAATAATTGAATAACGCCCCCACTGTTCACCACCTTGCATGGATTCAAATAAATAGGAGTATTCACCATTGGCAAGTTTCAAATAGGCACTTAATGGGGTGTCTAA
The DNA here is from genome assembly GCA_030626845.1 of Methylococcaceae bacterium. Lineage (GTDB taxonomy): Bacteria > Pseudomonadota > Gammaproteobacteria > Methylococcales > Methylomonadaceae > WTBX01. The sequence continues at coordinate 3,625 of DAOUTG010000066.1, read as the reverse complement.
ATCCGCTAAAATTTCACGGCTGATAGGAATACGATTATAGCCTTGTGCGGCATAGTTGTTAAATTCTTCTAGGGTCATTATTAAATGGGGTTATTTATTATTTTTTAACTTAAATGCTTTCGGTGTTATATTTTGCAATTGTTAAAAAATAACAAATTGCTATCAGGCAAGTGTAAACAATGATGGCAGGTTATACAATATTTTTAAGTAAAATAATTATTTAAGCTCTGCTATACTTTTGACGAACTTAATCTTCTACAGGATTTATTATGAAAAAATATTTTTCATCTTTCTTTAAAGTTTTATTTATAAGTACACTCATAACCTTATCATCTTTAGCTCAAGCGAATGAGAACGTTGCTAATAATATCCAAGAACGATCTTATGGTGATATTGTCAGCAGAAAAGCGACAACGGGGTTTGCAAATATTGCCGTCTCGGTACTAGAAATACCTAAGAATATCATCAATACAACCCATGATAGCAATATACTTTTTGGTTTAACAGGGGGAGCTTTAAAAGGTTTTATTCATATGTTTGGACGCTTGGCAGTTGGGATAACCGATACAACGACCATGCTTTTCCCAACAAAACCTATTGTAGAACCTGCTTATCCCTGGGAAGATTTTTATACCGATACGGATTATAAACCTATCTTTATTTATGATTCAGGAAAAAATTAATTTTGTTAGCGTACAAAACATTTTTTGTACGCCAAAATAATGATTAACGAATAACTAAATAAAATAACCGTCCTTTACGATTAATGCGTAATAAAATCTTTTTATGACTACTTTTTAAACTACTATTTAAACTTTCTATGGTTGTTACTGGTTTTTTATTTGCACCTAAAATAATATCACCAGGACGTAGACCACTGTAAGCTGCAAAAGAATTTGGCGTCATTCCAACAATAATAACGCCTTGGGCATTAGTATTATTTTCTAACTGAACGCCTTCTAATAATTTATGTCGTTGGGTTAAGTTTTGATCGACTTCTGTTTTACCTATTTCAACATCGAATTGTTTTAAATCACCCCCACGAATTAAGCCAACGCTGACTTCATCGCCAATCATTTTTATACCAATACGAGTACGCAAGTGTCCTGTTGATTTGGTAGGTTTACCATCAATGCTAGTAATGACATCACCTTGTTTTATTCCAGCTTCCTGAGCCGAAGAGTTATCTAAGACTCCCGTCACTAAAACCCCTTGTTGACCATTTTTTAAATTAAATGCTCTCCGCAATTCAGGGTTAATATCTTGAATCGTTACACCAATACGTCCCCGTTTCACTTCGCCATATTCTTGTATTTGTTTGATACTCGCTTTTACCATATTGATAGGTATAGCAAAACCTATCCCAACATTACCCCCTGAAGGGGCAATAATAGCGGTATTAATTCCTATTAATTTACCTTGCAAGCTAACTAATGCTCCGCCTGAATTACCAGGATTAATAGAGGCATCGGTTTGAATAAAATTTTCATAACCCTCTATACCTAAACCTGTACGCCCCAAAGCACTAATAATACCTGTTGTGACTGTTTGTCCTAAACCAAAAGGGTTACCAATCGCCACTGCAAAATCCCCAACTTCTAATAAATCAGAATTAGCTAAAAGCACTTCACTTAAATTATCCGCTTCAATTTTAAGTAAGGCGACATCTAATTCTGGATCATGACCGATAATTTTAGCAGGAAAACTACGGCCATCAATTAAACCTACATGAACTTCATCGGCATTATTAACCACATGATGATTAGTAATCACGAGTCCTTTTTCTTTATCAATAATAACCCCAGAGCCTGCACTTTGTTGTCGTCTTTGCTGTTTTTGTTGATGTTGTTGCTGTTTTGGAACTTGAAAAAAACGCCTAAAAAAAGGATCATTTAATAAAGGGTTATAAGCTTCTTGAGTAGTTGAGAACGTAGAAATATTAACAACCGCAGGATTAACCCGCTTTAACATAGAAGATAAGGAAGGCAATGCCGTTCCATTCGCATCATAAACAGGTAAAGCGGCTTCTAAGGAAGTACAAATAACCCCCCAAAAAATGAAGATTAGAAATTTATAGCGGAATGACATAATAACGTTCCTATATATTTGAGAAGATACAGATTTAGATATGTATTGAGACTAGAAAATTTCAAGCTTAAATATCAAAAATAGCCTTAGAACTTATTAATTTATAACTTTTTAAAATAAAAAAACCTCAAAGGTTTTAAAAACCTTTGAGGTTCAAATTATATTTTTATCACTTTATTTTAATAGCGATAATGCTCAGGTTTATAAGGTCCTTCAAGTGGAACGTTAATATAACTCGCTTGTTTATCAGTCAACTCAGTCAATTGAACCCCTAATTGTTTCAAATGCAAACGTGCAACTTTTTCATCTAATTTTTTCGGTAGAATATAAACTTTATTTTCGTAACTATCTGCATTTTTCCACAACTCAATTTGTGCTAATACTTGATTACAAAATGAATTTGACATTACAAAACTAGGATGACCCGTTGCACAACCCAAATTAACTAAACGCCCTTCAGCTAACACAATAATACGTTTGCCATCAGGAAAAATAACATGATCTACTTGCGGTTTAATATTTTCCCACGTGTATTGACGTAAGGCTGCAATTTCAATTTCTGAATCAAAATGACCAATATTACACACAATGGCCTGATCTTTCATGGCTTTTAAATGCTCATGCGTTAGCACATTAAAGTTACCTGTTGCGGTAACAATAATATTCGCTAAAGGCGCGGCATCATCCATAGTCACCACACGATAACCTTCCATCGCAGCTTGTAGCGCACAAATAGGATCAATTTCAGTAATCCAAACGGTTGCCCCTAAACCACGTAATGATTGCGCACAACCTTTACCCACATCACCATAACCACAAACAATCGCAATTTTACCCGCAATCATGACATCTGTCGCTCGTTTGATGCCATCGACTAAAGATTCGCGGCAACCGTAAAGATTGTCAAATTTTGATTTAGTCACAGAATCATTTACGTTAAAAGCAGGCACTTTTAAAGTGCCTTTTTCCAACATTTCATATAAACGTAAAACGCCTGTCGTCGTTTCTTCGGATAAACCTTTAACATCCGCCATTAATTCAGGAAATTTATCGTGCATCATCACGGTTAAATCACCGCCATCATCCAAAATCATATTAGGTCGCCAGTCATCTGACCCAATAATAGTTTGTTCAATACACCATTCTGCTTCTGCTTCGGTTTCACCTTTCCAAGCAAAAACAGGAATACCACTTTCTGCCATTGCCGCAGCCGCATGGTCTTGAGTGGAAAAAATATTACAAGATGACCAACGAACTTCAGCCCCTAATGCGGTTAAAGTTTCAATTAACACCGCTGTTTGAATCGTCATGTGCAAACAGCCCGCAATCCGAGCCTCTTTTAACGGTTTCGCTTCACCAAATTCTTCACGCAATGCCATTAATCCTGGCATTTCAGTTTCAGCAATATTAATTTCTTTACGTCCCCATTCAGCAAGAGAAATATCGGCAATTTTATAATCTTGGTTACTCATTGTATGTTTTTTCCTAAGTTAGATAATTAAAGACCAGCTGCATCTTTTAATAGTTCTGCTTTATC
>DAOUTG010000027.1 GCA_030626845.1 Methylococcaceae bacterium | reverse complement strand
CAGAGTGAAGGGACAGGATTAGGTTTATCCATTAGTCGTAAACTCGTCGAGTTAATGGGAGGGGAACTACAAGTTAAGAGTCAGCTTAATAAAGGTAGTATCTTTTGGTTTGATATGAATTTACCTATTACTGAGCATTTACCCTTAGAAAACCACGAGCAAGGTTTAAATAGTCAATTTATTATCGGTTATCAAGGTCAACCACGAAAAATTTTAATCATTGATGATGTTTGTGATAATCGTGATATATTAATTGATTTACTAACGCCTTTAGGTTTTGAGCTTAGGGAAGCTGCTGATGGAGAAATGGCTTTATCAATAATCACCACTTTCCAACCTGATTTAATTTTAAGTGATTTACTCATGCCTATTATGAATGGTTTTGAAATGATACAAACTATACGACAGGATAAAACACTACAGCATCTAAAAGTCGTTTCTATTTCCGCCAGTTCTACATTACAGCCTAATGAATTACGCGCTAAGTTTGGTTTTGATGCCGTATTAGATAAACCGTTTCAAGTTGATAAATTATTCAAAATATTACATGAACTATTAGCATTAAACTGGGTTTATGAGATTCAAGCTCCTGATAAAATCGCGTCTAATGAAAAGCTAACTGCTCCAGATAAAGCTGAGTTAACCAGACTTTATGAGCTAACTGAGGATGGCGATTTTTTCGCTTTAAATAAACGCTTGGAGCAATTGGATCAACACCCTGTTTTTGTAAAAAAAATACAGACGTTAGCAAAAACTTATTCCGACACAGAAATCTGTCAATTTATTGAACTTTGTCAATTAGAGAAAATATGAAAACAACCTATGTACAAAACTCCACTATTTTAATCATTGATGATAATCCCACTAATTTAGACGTATTGTGCAATTATTTAACTAAGAGAGGCGCACGAGTTTTAGTTAAGAAAAGCGGCGAAAGAGGGATTGATTGTGCTATAAAAAAACAGCCTGATATTATTTTATTAGATATTCTCATGCCAACTATGGATGGTTACGAAGTCTGTAGACGATTAAAACGGGAAGCGATAACAAAAAATATTCCTATTATTTTTGTCAGTGCTTTAGTCGAAACTATTGATAAATTAAAAGGGTTTGAACTAGGATGTGTTGATTATGTGACTAAACCCATTCAAGTAGAAGAGGTGTTAGCACGTCTTGAGACCCATTTAAGTATTATTAGTTTACAACAACAGTTAGAAATAAATAACAAAAAACAAAAAGAGTTGACTCATATACTTTGTCATGATTTACGCAATGCAATAGGTCAGATTCAGACCTTGTCAGAATTAAAAAAAATCATTCCTGATTCTACGATTGAATACGATTTATTGGCAGAAAATTCCACAAAGAATGCGCTTAATATTATTGAGATGGTCGGAAAATTATGTGCTTTAGAAGAAGGTAAGCGTCTCGTTGATTTAAGGTCTGAAAATTTACAAGAATTAATCGAACAGGCTATTGCTTTAGTTAATGATAAATTGAAGAATAAAAATATAAATATAGCGTTAAAAATAAATAAAAATATTCAAGTTAATGTAGAAAGCGTCTCTTTTATTAATTCTGTCATGATTAATTTACTCACCAATGCGATTAAATTTTCTCATGCTGATACTCAAATTATTATCGCCACTGAAAAAACTAAAACCCATATTTTATTAACCATAGAAGATTTTGGAATAGGCATGCCCAAAGAATTATGCACTCATGTTTTTGATATGAATAAACCCACCACTAGATCGGGAACTCAGGGAGAAATAGGCACGGGTTTTGGAATGCCTTTGGTGAAAAAGTTTGTTGAAGCCTATCAAGGGACTATTGAAGTTATTTCTCATGAAAAAAATTCTCTTAATGAAAACCAAGGTACGAAGTTTATTATTACCTTACCTAATATCTCTATTCTTTAGTCTATAGCGACATAACGCATATATATTCAGTCGTTCTTATATTTTTATAGTTATTGTCCAAAATAATCAGTCAGGGTACGCGGTTTAAATCTTGCTGCAAGTGGCGTAAAATCTGCTGTATATTCCATAAACGTTTACTTTAAAATTAAAATTATGAATTCAAAAAAATCATCAACAACAGACGCTTTAAAATGGACAGGCACACAATTACAAGTATTAGACCAACGCGTATTACCCGAAGAAATTCGTTATGATAATTATCACGATGCCCAAGGTGTTACTGAAGCGATCACATCAATGCGAGTCCGTGGCGCGCCTGCAATAGGAATCGCTGCTGCCTATGGTGTCGTATTATCAGTGATGGTGCATTATTCAGAAAATAATCCTAACTGGCAACAGCAGGTTAAAGAAGATATTAAACAACTTAGCGATTCCCGTCCAACAGCAGTTAATTTATTTTGGGCATTAGAAACCATGCAAAAAACGCTGGATGCCGAAAAGGGCAACCCTATTGCTATCCTAGAAACTTTAGCTCGAAAAATTCACAGTGATGATATTGCCGCTAATCATAAGATGGGTGAACTCGGCGCTCAGTTATTAACCGAAGCCAAAGGCGTAATGACCCACTGTAATGCAGGTGCATTAGCAACAGGGGGTTATGGTACGGCATTAGGGGTGATTAGAAGTGCTTATCAACAAGGTTTAAGAAAAATTTATGCAGGTGAAACCCGTCCGTGGCTACAAGGGGCAAGATTAACCGTTTGGGAATTAGCTCAAGAGGGGATTGCATCCACTTTAATTGCCGATTCTGCCGCTGCATGGTTAATGAAATCAGGCGCAATTGATTGGATTATTGTCGGTGCAGATAGAATTGCAGCAAATGGGGATGTCGCCAATAAAATAGGGACTTACTCACTCTCAGTTTTAGCCAAACAACATGGGGTTAAAGTCATGGTCGTAGCCCCTACTTCTACTATAGATTGGGCAATGACCCACGGTGAGCAGATTGAAATTGAACAACGTCAAGCTAAAGAATTATTAAATGAATGCTATCTTAATGATGACTCCTTAGTTGATGCTTGGAATCCTGTTTTTGATGTCACGCCTGCTCATTTAATTTCAGCAATTATTACTGAACGGGGGGTGGTGTTGAATCCTGCTGAACAAAATGGCGTAAGGTGTTTACAATGATAGCATTTACTAAAAAAGGTAATAATCCCTTTTATGCGATGGGCTGTTTATTAAAAGGCTTTCGATTTTTAGCAAAACCTCAGTTGCGTAAATTCTTGTTAATTCCTATTTTTATTAACTTAATATTGTATAGCCTTGCTCTTGGATTGGCTTTTTTCTACATGGATGATATTTTAAACTATCTATTACCTAATTGGATAAAAGCTATTTCATGGTTAGTAGGATTATTATTCATTATAAAAGTATTAATTTTTATTAGCAGTTTAATTATCTATTTTTTTATTTTTACTCTCATTGCCAATCTGATTGCCTCACCTTTTTATGATAAATTATCGACACGAACTTTAGAGTTATTAATAGAATTAGAAACCCCTGAAGGTGAAGATCCTAAAATGCCTGAGAAATTTCCAGAAGGCACTTGGATACAAAATTTACAAGGTGAATGGCTGCGAATACGTTATTTACTCTTATGGACAATCAGTTTATTGATTTTTTCAGTTATCCCTGTCGTTAATTTAATTGCCCCTATTTTATGGGCTTTTTTTGGCGCATGGGGAATGGCTTTAGAATATTTAGCTTACCCTTTGGAAAATCGCGGTTTACTATTCCCTGAGCAAAAAAAATTAGTTAAAAGTGTGCGTTTTGGGGCATTAACTTTTGGCGGAATAAGTTTAATAGGACTAACCCTGCCTTTTTTTAATATTCTCATTTCCCCCGTTGCTGTAATTGGCGCAACGATTTATACTCATGGGATTGAGAAGAAACCCAAAAATAAAAAACAGAATAATAAGGAGGATTAATGCGATCTAACCGTCGAGTTTTTCTTAAAAAAACCGCTATTACAAGTGGCATTGGATTATTAATCTCAGAAACGGCTCATGCTAAATGGCTGGCAGAGTTATTTTCAACTAGCTCTGTTGAGACAAGTTTTAATCATTCATTTGAAACAAAAACTATTTCACTTAGTGATAAAATTAACTTAAAAATTCCTACTATTGCTGAAAATGGGGCTGTTGTTCCGCTTACTGTTAGCTGCTCATTAGAAAATGTTGAACAAATCTATATTTTTGTCGAAAAAAATCCTGTTCCCTTAGTGGCTATTTTTAATTTATCACCCGATATAGATGCCTTTGTTTCAGCCCGGGTAAAAATGGCAAAAACTTCACAAGTTACCGTCATTGTTAAGGCAGAGTCGCGTTTATATAAAACCCAAAAATTGGTTAAAGTCACTATTGGCGGCTGTGGAGGTTAAGATGTCTACGATTAAAATACGCACAAAACGCTTAGAAGGGAAAACTCAAATCAGGACTTTAATTTCTCACCCAATGGAACATGGGCGTAATAAAGATGAAGCGACAGGGAAATTAATTTTAGCGCATTACATTCAGGAATTAATAGTCAAACACAATGATAAGATTATTGTTAGTAGTCAACTTGGCACAGGCATTTCTAAAAACCCCTATTTTGCATTTATGCTAAAAGGCGGTGAAAAAGGCGATATAATTAGTGTTAGTTGGAAAGATAATTTAGGTAAAAGCGATTCTCAAACTAGAGAAATTGAATAATCAACTATCTTTAAATAACTTAGATAAATTAATTTTTAGATCAGGGAATAAATAAGAGGTTACCTTATCATTTCCTGCATAATTATTGAGTAATTTATACACTGAACTCGCCTTATCTAAAACAAATTGTTGAATAACTTGTTCATAAGGAAAAATCAACCAATATTCAGTAACCCCACTTATGGCGTATAATTTATGCTTGGTTTTAACTTCTTTTTTAGAGTTCCCTTTAGATAAAATTTCAATCACCCAATCGGGCGCACCATTACATCCTTGTTCATCTAATTTACAAGGATCACAAATGACACAAATATCAGGTTGAACAACAGTTGCAATTTCTTTATTTTCTAATATAGATTTATTGCGATCATATAAGCGAACATCAAAAGGAGCTTCAAAAACTTGACAGTCTTTATCTTCAAAATAAAAGAACAACTGGCTGCTTAAATAGATTGAAATTCGTTGATGTTTAACATTAGGCGCAGGTGACATCAATTGAATTTTTCCTTTTATTAATTCAAGTGCATCTTCAAACGTCCATGTTAGATAATCTGCGTAATTATAATCTGCCGCTAAATCCAGCTGGGATAACCGAGTAATATTTGCCATAAAATCAGCCCTTTTTAAAGTGTGGTTTCAATAAAATTTTGTTTTTTTACGACCTCATCTATTGTCATTAATGTTTCTAATAATTCTTTCATTCGATGCAATGGCCATGAATTAGGCCCATCACTTAAAGCCTTTTCAGGATGAGGGTGCGTTTCCAAAAATAATCCCGCAATGCCCACGGCAACCGCAGCTCGTGCTAAAACAGGAACAAATTCACGCTGTCCCCCTGAAACCGTCCCTTGTCCCCCCGGTAATTGAACGGAATGCGTCCCATCAAAAACCACAGGACAATCGGTATCACGCATCACCGCTAAAGAGCGCATATCCGACACTAAATTATTATAACCAAATGAAACCCCGCGTTCACAAACCATAATTTGTTCATTCCCTGTCGCCTTGGCTTTATTAACCACATGTTTCATATCCCACGGGGCTAAAAACTGTCCTTTTTTAATATTAACAGGGATGCCTTGTTTAGCAACGTCTTGGATAAAATTAGTTTGCCGACATAAAAAAGCGGGGGTTTGCATGACATCAACGACACTAGCAACTTCTGCCAATGGGGTATCTTCATGAACATCCGTTAATACAGGAACACCAATCGTTTGTTTTACTTTTTCTAAAATTTGTAACCCTTTTTCAACGCCAAGCCCTCTAAAACTTTCATGGGAAGAACGATTAGCTTTATCAAATGAGGACTTATAAATAAAAGAGATTTTTAAGTCTAAGCAGAGTTCTTTTAAATAACCTGCGGTATCTAAAGCCAGTTGTTCACTTTCAATGACACAAGGTCCTGCGATTAAAAATAAGGGGTTATCTAAACTTACGTCAAAATTACATAATTTCATAGGTTTTTTTAAATTTGATTTTATAAGATCACAATGATTATTTTACATGCCGCCTAAAGCAAAAAACCATTGTTGAAGAATAAATAAAGGATAGCCTAAAATTACATTAAGTCCGCCGCTAAATAATAAGACTAATAAGATAATAAATCCAAAGCGTTCTAAATAATTGTAATAATATGCCCATTTTATAGGAAGAATACCTGCGATAATACGTCCGCCATCTAAGGGAGGAATCGGAATTAAATTAATTAATGCGAGTACTAAATTAATACTTATTCCTGCAATCCCTGTGTAAATCAAAGGCTGACCTATAATTTCACTTTGCGTATAGATCATAACGCCTAATCGCATAATTAATGCCCAAGCCACCGCCATCAATAAATTAGAAACAGGCCCTGCAAGGGCTACAATCGCCATATTTTGCCTAGGTTTTTTAAAATTCATCGGGTTAACAGGTACAGGTTTTGCCCAACCAAAAATATAACCTGTAAAACTAATCAGTAATAAAGCGGGGAGTATAATTGTTCCCACCAAATCAATATGTTTAATGGGGTTTAACGTTAATCGACCCAAGTTTGATGCGGTATTATCACCAAATTTCTTAGCCACCCACCCATGGGCAACTTCGTGTACCGTAATGGCAAAGACAACGGGTAAAATCCAAACAACAATTCGTTGAATCAGAGTTAATTCTTCCATAATAAATACACCTTAATCAAGCATCGGAGCAAGTCCTTTGCCTTGTCGAATAATTTCGGTTTGACCACCGACAAAACTAATGACGGTAGTGGGTTGATCACTAATAATTCCCCCATCAATCACTAAAGCCAGCTCATGTTCCAGGCATTGTCTAATTTCATAGGGATCAGATAAAGGGCGTTCTCTATCAGGCATAATTAAAGTCGATGACAGTAAAGGTTCACCTAATTCGGTTAATAATGCCTGTATAATAGCATTATCAGGAATTCGGATACCAATGGTTTTTTTCTTAGGATGTTGTAAACGCTTAGGCACCTCACGCGTTGCATCTAAAATGAAAGTAAAAGCACCAGGGGTTAGTGACTTAATCAGTCGGTGAGCATCATTGGTGATTTTACTAAAAGTTGAAACCTGCGTTAAATCTGTACAAACAAGCGTAAAATTATGAGCATTATCAAGTTGGCGAATTCGGCGAATTGTATCAGACGCTTGTTTATCCCCTAAATGACAGCCTATCGCATAAGATGAATCGGTCGGATAAACAATAACCCCGCCTTTACGAATGATTTTAACCGCTTGATGAATTAAGCGTGTTTGTGGGTTATCAGGGTGGATTTCAAAGTATTGCGCCATATCAGGTGAAAGCTAAAATTAAATAATGACACCATTATATAACTGTAACTGATTAACGTTCAGATTCTTTTTTTGCTACTTTATCGCGTAAATAAGTCGGTTGAGCATGTTCGACAGGAACAGCTTGATTATTCTTTAAACCCAATGCACCGAGTTGAGCGATGGCACTCGCTCGGGGTAAGTTATTAGCTTCGTAGCGTTGAAGCCATTCACCTAGGACATGTTTAAGTTCTGGGTGATAAAGCGAAAATCCCGTGCCTATACCCACCCCTGAACGTGTTGGAAATTGAATGTCGGTAGCGAGTGTCACCGCTTCTTTGTTAATTAATTGTGCGTATCCTTTATCATTTTTTTGATAAACCCCCCAAAATATTTCACGCATTCGGGCATCCATTGCTGTAAAGGCTAGAGTTTCTGGGTTTTGATTAAAAAATGTTTGAGCGATTGCCGCAAGTGTTGAAACAGGAACAACGGGTAAATCAGCACCTAAAGCAATCCCATGGGTAATGCCTGTCGCGATTCTAACCCCCGTAAAAGAACCTGGACCACAGCTAAATGCTATTCCATCTAATTGCTGAGGTTTTAATTGCGCCTCTGCCATCAGTTTATCTATCATCGGTAAAATACGCTTGGTATGTTCTCTTGGCGTAATTTCAAAGGATTCATGAATTTCATTATCAAGATAAAGCGCGGCGGAACAGGCTTCGGTGGAGGTTTCTATCGCGAGTAATTTCATTTTTTCCAAGCAGGTCGTTGTCGCCAATCATTAGGGAATCCCATGTGCTGGTGATTAGTTGAATCAATGGTGTCTAATAATTCAATTAATCTGAATTTCCACTGGCTATTAGGGCTAATTGAGTGCATTAAATGTTGGATAACAACAAGGTAGTTGTATAAATATTTTGCTTGATGGTTAGGGCTATTTTCAGGAACAAAATTTTCTTTCAATTTTTTTATATAAGGCGCAGGATTACTAAACCGTCGATTCCATAAACGGCTATGATGAGTACATATATTACGTACAATCGTCAATGCAATAAAGACTCTTTCCATAATACGATTATTTGGAATATTAAATGCCGTAGCAATACTTTTTTTTATTTGGTTATTTTTTGTATTTTCAAACCAATGAGAAAGCGCCCCAAATGTCATTGTTTCCACAACGACCCAAATAGGCGGTAATTCAGGATCGTTGTAAGTATCCCTATAATGCTGAATAAACCTTTCTTTACTGTTTTTTAATGTATGAGTGATTTTTATAAGACTTTTTTTATGCTTTTGTGAACACTTGAACAAATTAGCGTTTATATAAGCATGACTTCCATCGTGTAAAGAAAGCTCTCTACTCCACTGCGCTCTTAAAGAAACTTCTATACGTTCTATTGCTTCGATAACTAGCAATCGAAGTTTACGATCAAAAATATAAAGCTTTAATATAGTTTTAAAGTTTGTATTAGGGAAAAAATTATTAGTGTTTTTATCTAAATAAGGATACCAATAGGCACTTAAACGATAATAACCAATAGAAGCAAGATAGGATTCTAAACGCTTTCTGTCATCACAAATAAGACCTCTATTGATTAATAACGTTGCCTGTTCAGATATTGATAGTGGAGGTTTTTGATATTTACGAAGCATATGACTCTGTAAAAAAGAAACCCTCCAGGTTTGAGCATCGTAGAGATGCTTGGAGGGTATTGTTACCTATTATAATAGTCTTTTTTTTTAAAAAGTAAAGAAAAAATCTATTTAATTCAGTTTATAAACCCTAATCTATGACTATTATTTTACCGCACTATTTTTAAGAACATAATCACTTAATTGACTTAATTGCTCATCATTAATATTTGGGAATTTGGGCATCATTAAACTCCCTGTTTTCACCCGTTCACTAATATAACCTACATTGGCTTTTTCACTATCAAAAGTAAAGATCATGCCTTTTTCATCTTTTTTATGACATTGAACACAGGCGGTTTGATACATGGATTCACCTGTCGCCTTTTTACTCGGGCTATAATCTTTTGAACAACCGTTTAGAATAAATAATGTGCTAATAATGATTAATAATTGTTGTGTTTTCATTTGTTTTTTTCCAATGAATAAATAAGATTGCCTTTTTGTAATGTATGTATAACTCGACCTTTTAAGGTTTGTTTCCAAAAAGGGGTGTTTTTACCTGCACTTAACCAATTTATCTCATTAACTTGCCAAGTTTTTTCAGGGTCAAAAATACAAATATCAGCATCATAAGTAGGGGTTAATGAACCTGTTTTCTCTAAGCCTAAAATAGTTGCAGCCTCCGAACTTAAACTAGCTAACGCTTTAGATAAAGAAAGTACATGGTTTTCAACTAATTTTAAAGTGAGCGGTAATAAAGTTTCTAATGCGGATATACCCGCCTCCGTTTCTGGAAACGCGCCTAATTTGGCATCTAAATTATGCGGTTGGTGATCCGAACAAATAGCATTGATAGTTCCATTGGCAAGTCCTTCTTGTAAATATTTTTTATCGGCTTCACTGCGTAATGGCGGTAACACATGATAAACACTATTAAAGGGTTCTATATCATTTTCAGATAAATGTAGTTGATGAATCGCAACATCAGCGGTCACATTCAGCCCATATTTTTTAGCTTGCTGAATTTTAATAATGGAACGTTTACAACTTAATTGACTAAAATGGATTTTACACCCTGTTAGTTCTGCAAGCTCTAAGCATTGAGCAACCGCAATAGATTCAGCAGCTTCGGGAATACTGGGTAAACCATAATGGGTTGCCATAACCCCTTCATGAGCGCACCCATTATGACTTAAAGAAGATTCATCTGGGCGATAAAAAATAGTTAAGCCATGTCCTGCAGCATATTCCATGGCACGTCTTAAAATAACCAAGCTATCTAAAGGTTTATTTGCATTACTAACGGCAATACAACCCGCAGATTTTAAGGCAAACATAGCACTCAATTTTTCACCCATTAAACCTTGTGTTAACGCCCCTAAGGGGTAAATATTAGGGTAATTAACTTTTTCAGCTTTATCTTTAATCAGTTCAGTAACCGCAGGGGTGTCAATCACAGGCAAGGTATCAGGCGGTAAGCATAATGAAGTGACACCTGCACTGGCAGCCGCCTGTGTTTCTGAGGCAATGGTCGCTTTTTGTGATTGCCCAGGTTCTCGAAGACGAACACTTAAATCAATCAAGCCAGGGCAAACAATACAGTTTGTTGCATCAATGGTTTTATCGGCATTAAAATTGTCAGGTTGATTAAACAAAGCTAATATTTTTCCTTTGGCAAGGTAGAGTGAGCCAATTTGATCAATATTATTGCGAGGATCAATAATACGTCCGTATTTGATTTCTATTTGACTCATTTCCCTACTCCGACTTGTATTGCCATTGACATAATAGCCATACGAACAGCGATACCATTACTTACTTGTTTTAAAATAAGCGATTTATTGCCATCTGCTACAGATGAGGCAATTTCTACCCCCCGGTTAATAGGGCCTGGGTGCATCACAAGGGCATCTTTTTTAGCGAGTTTTAATTTTTCTTCAGTTAAACCAAAACATTTAAAATATTCACTTTCAGAGGCTAAAAAAGCGGAATTCATACGTTCTTTTTGTAAACGTAACATAATAATGACATCAATATCATCTAATCCTTGTTTCATGTCGTGATAAGCACGAATACCTAAAGATTCAACATGGGCGGGTAATAATGTTTTAGGGGCAATTAAACGAACTTCTTTTACGCCTAACGTATTTAATGCCTGAATTTGAGAACGTGCAACCCGTGAATGCAAAATATCACCGACAATAGCCACTTTTAATTGACTAAAATCAGGGTGATGTTGTCGAATAGTAAAGACATCTAGCATCGCTTGCGTCGGGTGTGCATGTTGTCCATCGCCTGCATTAATAATACTTATATGCGGAGAGGTGTGTTGAGCAATAAAATGCGCTGCACCACTGAGAGGATGGCGAACAACAAACATATCAACGTGCATGGCTTCTAGGGTATTAATGGTATCTAAAAGACTTTCACCTTTTGAAGTGGCAGAGGTTGCAATATCCACATTGAGAATATCGGCAGACAATCTTGTTGCCGCTAATTCAAAGGTACTACGAGTACGGGTGCTATTTTCAAAAAATAAATTAACAATCGTTTTTCCTCGAAGTAGCGGAAATTTTTGCACTTGTTGTTGTGACATACTCACAAAGGATTCAGCGGTGTCTAAAATTTCGTTAAGAATTTTTGCACTCAAGCCTTCAATGGTTAAAAAGTGTTTTAAGTGACCCTCATTATTTAATTGTAAATTTTGATTCATCATTTAATTATTGGCTATCAAAAGATTGCAGATGTACCCCCAATGGTTCGGGGCCGGTTAATTTTATTCGCATCCCTTCAGGTAAAATTAACCCAATGCCTGTGCAGTCGGGTTTTAGGGGAATTTGTTGTCCATCACGTTCTATTAAAACCGCTAATAATACTTGATTTGGGCGACCAAAATCGAAGATTTCATTTAATGCCGCGCGGGTAGTTCTACCTGTATAAAAAACATCGTCCACTAAAATAATATCACGCCCTTCAATGCTTAAGGGAATTTTGCTTGATTTTGTTTGTGGGTGCATTCCAATTTGTGAAAAGTCATCACGGTAAAAAGAAATATCGAGTAAGGCGAGCGGGTCTTTAATTTCAAGGCGTTGATGTAATTTTTCTGCAATCCAAACGCCGCCACTATGAATGCCAATCATCACAGGATTTTTTAATTGTCTTTGAGCGACTAATAATTTAAGTTTTAGTTCTAATTTGTCGAGTAGCAGGGGAATATCTAGGTTTTCATCATTCATAAATTAATTTTTCTCAGGGTAGTAAAGCGCAATATTCCACTTGTGTTTCCAGTTGTTTAAAATCATCAGACCATAAATTATTCACGATAAAATATTGCTTAATTTCTTTAAAATTCGTGTCATTTAATAAAATGGTTGCCGCTGTTGCGCTGTATTTAGAGTCTTTAGTAGCCATTTTCATAATGTTTTCTAAATGTCCTGTCATTTTATTAACGTGTATTCTTGAGTTTTTATTAGTTGTAGACTGGGTTGTATCTAAGAGTTTTTCCAACTCGTTTTCTAATTTATTTCCAACTTTAAAGCGTGGAACAACTAATCTTTCCGTATCGTTTAAATAAACAACATCTTTCGTTAATCGTCCTAATTCCGTTGTACCTAATAAGCGATAGTTTTTTAATGTCAGGTGTTCTTTAGGGTTATCTTTTACAGGATGAATAATAGGTTCAAGCTTTGTATCATGGTTTGATTTTTTACCATTGCAGCGTTTACAAATAGGTAATAAATTTGTCCATGAAACAACTTCATCAGGATATAAGCTTTTAGGATGAAAATGTTCAACTTCTAAATATTTACTCTCTTCGCTTAGTTTGGTTTCACAAAAACAACATTTATCAAAGGACATCAATAATAATGTATGAGTGATATAAGTTTTTTTCCAGACAGCCTTTTCTGATTGCTTATATTCCGCTGTTAATTGTTTAACTTTTTCATCGGTTAATTGAAGTGGTTTTGCTATCGCCTGAAGTTTAATCATGATTAATTAGGGACTAATGATGACATTTGAAGTTCTAATAATTCACGTTGAACATTATTTGGATGTAAAAGTGTAACCAGTTCATCATAAGATTTTTTTGCTTCTTGATAATTTTCAGTATCTAAGGCATTCTCAAAATTTCTTATTGTTTTTAAATATTTATCAGAAGAAACTCTGTCATCTAATCCCATCAAATCACTTAAGATTTCCTCAACAGTCCAACCTTTGTAAGTTGTTAAATCAGGCTGATTAATAACAACATGGTTATCTTGTTTTTCTAAAATCACTAAATTAATATTTTCAGCCGACTGCACAATTAAGGGACTGTGAGCGGTCACAATAAATTGTGTTTTAGGAAATAGGTCACTTAAATATTTAATAATATTTCGTTGCCATTCAGGGTGTAAATGTAAATCTATTTCATCAATTAAAACGATAGCAGGTTCTTGTAGTGGGTTGATACTTTCAGGATAACGCTGAAACATTTTTTGAGCTAAATCAACAATCCATGCGGTCATAGATTGGTATCCATAGCCTAAATCATGTAAACGTACCCAGCCATAATCGGTTTTACATTCAACAAAATTATTTATTTGATTATTTACTTCTTGAGAAACGCATTTAAAATCTTTTACATCAGGTAATATTCCGCTTGTAAGAACCGTTTTAATTTTATCTAATCTAAATTTAGCAGACTTAATCCCATTTTTACTGGCGTAATCTATTTGTAATAACCATTCTTCAGCATTCAATAAAGTGACTTTATCACTAAATAAACTGGCTGAATTATCTTGGTTTTCAGTTTCAGATAAAGAAGTTTTTCCAGCTCTTCTATTTGTTCCATAACCATAAATTTTTATTGCCCCAAGATACTTATTTCTAAGTCCACTTCGTGTATTGATAGCAGCAGATATAAAGGGACGATCTGATGCTATAATAGAAGGGATAGGAGGATGACTATTTAGTTGTTTAAATTCCCAATTTAAACCTTCTTTATAATTATTAACAAACCATTCAGATTTTATATGTGTCCCCTCTAAATACGCTTCTTTAAAATTGTTTGCTCCTCTTATGACGGGTGAAAAATAGACTTCTTTGCTGGCCGATTCATTAATTATTTCGGGTTCTAAATCAGCGAAGCATCTTAATAAAGTAGTTTTTCCTGTATTATTATTCCCTAAAATAACCGTCCACATCGCAGGTTCATCATTGCCATCAGACAAATTTATAGTTTGCTTATCCTTAAAACATTTAACGTTCTCAATTGTTAAAGAGGCAAAATAAACTGCAGGGGTTTCTTGTGTCATTTTTTATCTCGATTATCTGAAAGCCAACTTTGTAAAATAAGTTGGGCGGCAAGCTGATCTTGAACTTCCCAAAGTTTAGTCGCACTTAAATGAAGTTCATCAAAAAGCAATTGTTTAGCCTCAAACGTAGAAAGACGTTCATCTTGTGGATAAGCTGGTTTTCCAAAGCGTCCTTCTAATTGCCGACAAAATTTACGCATTCGCGGCGTAATAATATTATCAGACCCATCTTCTTGCTTAGAAATTCCCACCACAAAACCTACGGGCTGCCATTGCTTAATTAATTGACTAATAATTTCCCAGTTTGGAATTTGATTAATGGATTTAATGGTTTGCAAAGGGCTGGCTGTCGCAGTAATTAATTGCCCAACTGCCACGCCTATTTTTTTACTGCCAAAATCAAACCCTAAATAAGTATCATTATTTAATTTAGCTGCCAGTGGGTCTTGATTAGCCATGACCTGCCATCGTCGTTAATAAATTAATATCAACCCCCATTAAATTAGCAGCGGTTGTCCAGCGTTTGCTCACCGGAGTTTCATAAAGAATGGCTTCTTCATAAGGCGTATTTAACCAAGCATTATTACGCATTTCTTTTTCTAATTTCCCCGCATCCCAACCTGCATAACCTAGCGCAATTAAATAATTTTCAGGACCTTCATCTTTAGCAATCGCCTCTAAAATATCACGTGAACTGGTTAAAGAAACCGTCGTTGAAATAGCAATGGATGAGTCCCAGCCATCGACACCTGTATTATGAATAATAAAACCTCGCTCCATTTGCACAGGACCGCCTAAATAAATAGGGGTTGCCCTACTTTTCTCAGAGGCATCCCTAATGCCCATTTGTTCAAAAATATCCCCAAGCTTCATATTAGTTGGCCGATTAATAATAATCCCTAATGCCCCCTCATCATTGTGCTGGCAAAGATAGGTAACGGTATGAAAAAAATCCTTATCCATCAATGCAGGCATAGCGATAAGAAATTGGTTGTTCAAAAAATTATTCATAAATTAAATAGATTTAAGTAAAATATAGGCAATAGAAAATAGGTTTCCATAAATAATCTATCTTCCAACAAATCGTGACTCATCGGTAAAACTCCATACCCGACGAATAATAAGCACATCTAATTGATTTGATATTTGTTTGGGTAACGGTGAAAAGGGCGCGCTCATTCTCACAATACGCTTTGCAGCATTATCAAGGGCTTTGTTTCCAGAAGATTTTACAATCCGAATTCTATAAATACTGCCATTAGTTTTAACACCTACGTCCATAGACAAAGTACCAGAAAAACCTTTTTCACGGGCAATTTTAGGGTAATTAAGATTACCTACCCGCTCAACTTTTCTTTCCCAATCCCTAACATATTGGGCGGCAATATATTTATGCGCGCTAATTGAATTAACAAATTTAATTGTAGTTTTCTCAGCACTTTGTTTTAGATATTTAACCCGCTCACCTAGTTGTGCTATTTGTTTCTCTAATGCTTCCATTGAGAGTTTAGCGGGTTTTTTCGTTTTTTTAGGGGCGATTTTTTTAGGTTTAACGATCGCTCTTTTCGCTTTCTTTTTTTTGGTAATCACTCGGTGAGTTGGGGCTTTTTTCTTTTTAGGTTGTTTAGTTTCCCCTTTTTTTTGTTTATTCTTACCCGTCTTTGGGATCTTTTGCTGATTAGGTTTAGGTTTTTGTTTTTTTAATCCTGCCCCAATTTGATTTTCTTGCGCTAAATATTTAGCATCCTTAGGAACTTTACGAACCGCTGAATTAACTAAGGTAATCTCTATGGCTTTGCTTGCTTTTTTAGGTTCAGGCGCTTCAAAATTAACACCCAATAATATAATGGCATGAAATAATGCGGCAATAAATATCCACAGCGATAAAGAGTCGGAGTGATAACTATTATCGCCGATAAAGCTTGGGCTAAAAGATTGCTCAGTCATCACATTAATACAGCAATTTTTGTTCGATATGATCCATTAACTGCCCTGCAATATTTAAATCAAATTCACGGTCTAATTCTTGTACGCAGGTAGGACTTGTAACATTAATTTCGGTTAAATAGTCACCAATAACATCTAAACCTACAAAAATTAAGCCTTTATTTTTTAAATGTTCACCGACTTGATTGGCAATCCATAAATCACGTGTCGATAAGGGTTGCCCTCTAGCAATTCCCCCTGCGGCTAAATTACCCCGTGTTTCACCTTGTGCAGGGATTCTTGCTAACGCATAAGGGACAGGTTCGCCATTGATAAGTAATATACGCTTATCACCGTGTTTTATTTCAGGTAAATATTTTTGCGCCATGACATAATTTTTTTTATAAGAGGTCATCATTTCTAAAATAACGGCAAAATTAGGATCACCTAAACGAATATGAAAAATAGAAGTTCCGCCCATCCCATCTAGGGGTTTTAAAATGATTTGTTGATGTTCGGCTAAAAAATCTTTAATTCGTCTCGGTTCTCTGGTAACTAACGTATCCGTGCAACACTGAGGAAACCAAGCAGTGAATAATTTTTCATTAGCATCGCGTAAAGACTGGGGTTTATTAACAACATAACAGCCTTCTCGCTCTGCCTGCTCTAATAAATAAGTTGCATAAATGTATTCTTGGTCAAAAGGGGGGTCTTTACGCATGATAATGACATCTAACTCTGCCAGAGGAATAACTTTTTCTTCTATAAATTCATAATACTGAGAGGCACGTTGAACTGTCAATATCTTAACGCTGGCAAAAGCGCAGCCGTTACGCAAAAATAAGTCATTAAGTTCTATATAATGAAGTATCCAATTTCGTCTCTGTGCTTCTAAGAGCATGGCAAAACTGGTGTCTTTTTTGATGTTAATTTGGTCTATGGAGTCCATGACCATACCGAATTTAAGCGTCATTTAAAATCTCAGGTGATTTAAAGAAAAACAAGCAGTTTAATCAACTATTACTTATTTAAAAAGATTTATTTTACCGTTTATGGTTTACCTAAAAAAGATTTTTTGGTATAAAGGTGGGCTAACTTTTGAATTACGGCACATCCAAAGAGGTTTCCATGTCCAGAATTTGTCAAGTTACAGGTAAACGTCCTGTCACTGGTAACAACGTATCACATGCCCATAATAAAACAAAACGTCGTTTTAACCCTAATTTGCATCAGCATAGATTTTGGGTTGAAAGCGAAAATCGTTGGGTACGCCTAAAGGTTTCAGCCAAAGGAATGCGTATCATTGATAAACAAGGAATTGATACCGTTTTAGTTGATATCCGCAAACGCGGCGAAAAAGTCTAAGGAGCTTTAAATTATGAGTGATATAATCAAATTAGTTTCATCTGCAAAAACAGGTCATTTTTATACAACCACTAAAAATAAGCGAACCATGCCAGGAAAAATGGAGATCAAAAAATATGATCCTGTCGTTCGTAAGCATGTTATGTATAAAGAAGCTAAAATCAAGTAATTGAGGTAAGCTTTGTTTAATTGTCTAGCAAAACCATGACCTTGTTATGGTTTCGCGGACTTATCTCTTAAATTTAGATTCTACTACTTGGTTTAACAGCCCGTTATATTTTTCTTCCCACGCTTGATTTTCTTTTTCAATGTTGACATATCTTGCTTTAAGTTCTATTAATGCAAATTTTAGTTTTTTATTCTCACGAATTAAAGCTTGATTTACTTTGTTGGAATTAAGTGTTAGATCAGGACTAGTCGTTAAGTGATTCTTTTCAATTGATTCCTTATTTTTTATCCTTTCATCAGATGATTGTGAGTTTGGTAATAACGCCCCTTTCGGCACATAATCAAGACCATTTCGGATTATTTTTACATTAAAACTATAAGTCTTCATTAAAAATGCAGCTGATTCGCTGCTTTTACCATCTTTACAAACAATAATATGTAGTTTATTTTTATCTAATGATTTTATCTGCATTCGCAATGTAAACAAAGGTGTATTAATTGCGTTAGTTAAATGATGTTTTTCATACTCATCAGGCGGTCTTATATCTAATAAAACAGCCCCTTTATCTTGCCATAATTCAAGCTCAATAAAATCAATAAAAGAAAGTGACGGTTCTTTAATCAATTTTAAGAACTTGTTTTTATGCAGTCGTAATAAAGTCATGTCAGATAATGCAGTCACCGTTTCAGCACGGGGTTCGCCCGAAATTAATGCGGTTTCACCAAACGTATTCCAAACCTGTAGTTTAGCGATTTTAATTGCTTGGGCGTGTTCTGAATTTTTATGGGTAACTAAGCATTCACCCGTTTTGATTAAATAATAATAATCACCAAAAGCCCCTTGTTCAATAATAATTTCGCCCTTTTTGACGCGTACTTCTTCTAATTCTTGACTAACTTTGTGTAAATTAACAGGGGGAAGCGCACGAATAATAGAAATCATTAATAGAGTGGCAATACAATCAGCACTGTCGGCTTTTTTAGCTTTTTTTATTTCTTGATGTTCTTTTTTTTCAAGTTCTTTCGCATCGGGGGGGGTTAAAAAAACAGTATTTAAATGTAAAAAATAAACCTCTCCTTTAGCGACTGCATTAACTTTTCTTGGAAATTGATGGGCAATAGCAAAAAGAGCAGATTCTGAACCTGCTTTAATCATTTCAATTTTTAAAGGAGCGACCTCTAAGGAAATATTACCTTTTAGTAAATAAACTAAATCACTATTAGTATCACCTCGTTCAAATAGAAAACTCCCCGAATGCGCTGTTTCAATGGTAATTTTCCCACAAATGACTTTGAATATATTATTAGGCATCGTAGAAAAAGGGATTAATTTACGAATAATACGACCTTCAGGAGAATCAATATTAATAGACATAAAGATTACCTAGTTGTTTGAATTGTAATCATAAAATTAATATCATTCTTTAGGTATTGACTATAAATTTCAAGATAGCTTATTAATCATTCGGAGTGAAAAACAAGTTTTTTCACTCCGTATTTGAAATGTATTTTCTTTTTAAAGTAGATACATTCTTAATAAGGTTTTTGTCCCATGTAATTACCCGCAGGATTATAATTACAAGCCATGATTAAGTTATTATTACAAACCGTTGTCGCACAACCTAATTCAGTTGTATTACGCCAGACTATTTGTGTGTAATGTCCTGTATTACGCCAGTTAGCCGAGTTCAAATCCTCTCCAGAATAATTATGTTTTTCATTTTCCCAAGATTTTATCCCATCAATAACGGTGTAATGTCCGAGCGTTCCCATAAAAAGATTTTCTCCATAGTTAGAGTTGCTACTATGTTGTAGTTTACAGTCATTATTTGCTAAATTAGCGACCCATTTTTTTGCGTATTGCGCTAACTCATTAGACCAAATTAGTGGATTAAGATTTACCTTAGCTCTTATTTTATTATGATATTTTAGGACGGCTAATTGCTCTTTCTCAGATAAACTTGTCTTACTCGCATTTTTTTTAATCAGAGCCTTTGTTTTAGCTATTTTCTGATGGCTGCTGTCAGAAGAACAGGCATTGACAAAAACTATTATACTGACTAATAAATAAAGACTTATGTTTGTTTTCACCTAAGCTCCTAAAAATAAAACAAATGATTAAATATTAACTTCTATACCATGAGCTTTGATATATTCATGATATTTATGATCAACGGCGAGAATATGATTTTTTAGCCATTCTAAGCCTATGGTTGCAATTTTAATAGCAACAAAAATAGCCATGCCATTTTGTGCTTCTTTTGCAAAATCGGTCAATTGGTCAATTAACTCTTTATGCAAAATTTTATGCTGCTCTAAATCAGGGTAGGCTATTTTAGCCATCATTTCTTCTTCTTGTTCAAAATGATAATGAGTATAGTCTATAAGTTCATCAATAACATTCAATATAGGCCTATCTTCTGAGCCTTCATCCATTAAAGTAAATAATTTATTTAAAATTTCAAAAAGTCTTTTATGGTGTCTATCCAAAATGGTGACACCTACACTATAATCTTGATTCCACTCACATACTCTCATATCATCTATCCACTTTAAAAAAGTTTTATTTAATTATTATTGGGTTAAAATCATTCATGGTAACAATAGCAAAATTAAAAGCCTATTGTCAGCCTATTTTTATAATACTTGTTTTTTTGTATAAGGTGAACAAAGCCCACCCTCGTTTATAATTAATTTTTTATTTTACAACCTCCTCAATAAATGAGCCAAAATGCATCATTCGTTGATAACGTTTTTCTAACATAGTGTTTATATCCTCATTTTTAAGCGCATCTAAATGACGAATTAAAGTCTCACGTAAATTTAAAGCAGTTTTTTGAAAATTTCGATGCCCACCGCCTAAAGGTTCTCGAACGACTTCATCAAGAAAACCTTGCTCTCTGACTCTATCAGAGGTAATTCCCATCGCCTCTGCGGCTAATTTTGCTTTATCTGCACTTTTCCATAAGATTGATGCACACCCTTCAGGAGAAATAACTGAATAGGTACTGTATTCAAGCATAATTAAACGATCACCCACGCCAATGGCTAATGCACCACCTGAACCGCCTTCACCAATCACAGTACAAATAATGGGTGTTTTAAGCGTTGACATTTCAAATAAATTACGGGCAATGGCTTCACTTTGTCCTCGTTCTTCTGCACCAATACCAGGGTATGCGCCTGGGGTATCAATTAAACAAATAATAGGCAAATGAAAACGTTCTGCCATTTTCATCACCCGCAAAGCTTTACGATAACCTTCTGGGCGTGGCATACCAAAGTTTCGATAAATTTTTTCTTTGGTATCGCGTCCTTTTTGATGTCCAATGACCATGATAGGTTGTCCCTCTAATCGGGCTAAACCACAGACAATAGCAGGATCATCAGCATAAGCTCTGTCACCATGTAGCTCACAAAAATCAGTCAATATATGCTTAATATAATCCAACGTATAGGGGCGACCTGGATGCCTTGCAAGTTGTGAAATTTGTGAGTCTGATAAATCAGCAAAAATAGACTCTGTTAATGCCAAACTTTTATCTTTCAACTGTTCTAGGGCATCAGAAATATTAATATCGTTATCAAGCTCTACACGACGTAACTCGTCTATTTTTGCTTCCAGTTCGGCGATAGGTTGTTCAAAATCGAGAAATTTTAGATCCATGATAGTTGTCTTAAAAAGGAAAAGGAAAACGACAAACATTGAAAAATGTAATTATCAATGTACGATAAGGTTTAGTGGGGTATTTTATCTAAATTTATCATGCTATTTTTATTTTTCTGACTTTTTTATTAAAATAAGTTGTTTTTTCGGGGATAATTGTTAAAAATATTCGTTTTTTATTTATTTATTTTTAACATTGACCACTCAAACGCCCCATTTTATTTCTTTGCCTGAACTTATTGGTGATAAATTAAACCGTCCTTTTTGTATAACGGCAGAAGGTAGAAATATTAGTCGTGCTGATTTATTAGCGGATGCACTCGCACTAAGTAAAAAATTACCTGATAAAGCTTACGCCATTAATATTTGCCAACAACGCTATTTTTTTATCGTCAGTTATTTAGCGGTAATCTTGAAAGGGCAAACGACTCTATTACCCTCTAATCAAACGGATGGAACGCTTAATAATTTATTTACCGATTATTCTAGCAGTTATTGTTTAAGTGATTTTTATAATGAAAGTAGAACCTCAGATTTTATGGTTAATTGGGATTTATTTGCAGGGGAGGCGGAAGAATTTCCTTTAATTGATTGTAATCGTATTATTTCAATTTCTTTTACCTCAGGTAGTACGGGTGAACCTAAAGCCCTTGCAAAAAATTGGCGAGAATTTCAATCTTCGGCAGAGCTTGCTTTGCAACGTTTTGGTCTAATTAATAAAGCCTTAACTTTGGTTGCAACTGTGCCTATGCAGCATATGTATGGTCTGGAAACCTGTTTATTTTGGCTACTCTTTTCAAACCTTAAATTGCATAATAGTCGCCCTTTTTATCCACAGGATATTCTCTCAACCTTAAATTCAGTGGATACGGCCATGCTAATTTCTACGCCAACCCATTTAAAAAGTTGTATTAATTCACAAGATAGCTGGACAAATACGCAATTTATTTTATCATCAACAGCCCCTATGCCGCCTGAATTGGCAGCAGTAGTAGAAAAACGTTTTAATGCCCCCTTATTTGAAGTTTATGGCAGTACGGAAACGCTCTCTTTTGCCTCAAGGCGATTAGTTTTATCAGAAGAATGGCTTCCTTATAAAGGGGTCTGTCTTTATCAACAACAGCAACGTTTTTTTGCTCAAGGGGGACATTTAATGGATGCAATGGAATTAGATGATCGTTTTACGATTAAATCCAATGGTTGCTTTAAAAGTTTAGGACGTTCTAGTGATTTAATTAAAATCGCGGGAAAAAGAGCCTCACTGACCGAACTTAATCGTTTATTAATACAATTAACCATGGTTGATGATGGAATTTTCTTTAAAAAACAAGATCAACGCTTGGCAGCCTTTGTAGTTTCTGATGCGCCCAAAAAAGAAATTATTGCGGGTTTAAAACATTCAGTAGATGCGGCTTTTTTACCCCGTAACCTTTACTATTTAACAAAATTACCGCGTAATGAAACAGGTAAAATTATTCAAGCAAAACTTGCACAACTTATACAAGGATTAAAGCATGGAAGAAATTTATTGTGAGTATAAAATTAGTCGTAACCATCCTTGTTTAGCGGGACATTTTCCTAATAATGCCATTGTACCCGGGGTGGTAATTTTAGATTATACGCGGGTTTTATTAGAAAAGTCTTATCCTAATCAATGTATAAAAACGTTGGTAAAGGTTAAGTTTATTCATCCCTTGTATCCAGAACAGCCATTTAGTATTTATTTAAAAACAATGGCTAAGAATAAAATTAAATTTTATTGTCTAAGTGAGGGAGAAAAAATTATTGATGGTATTTTTATTACCGAAAGGCGATTATGAGTGACAATTGGCAGAAACACGAAGAACGTAGTACCCCTTTGACTTTACAAACAATACGTTGGATAGCGCTGCATTTAGGTCGTCCCGTTGCAAGGTTGCTGTTATATCCGATTAGTGGTTATTTTTTACTATTTGCCCCCAAACAGCGGCGATCTTCTTTAAATTATTTAAATCGTGTTTTAGAGCGTCCTGCTCATTGGCTTGATGTTGCTAAACATATTCATTGTTTTGCTTCGACTATTTTAGATCGGGTTTATTTAATTACAGCTCAATTTGAACAATTAGAAATTCAGTTTCCTGCGGAGAATATGCCCCTGAGTTACTCAAAAAAAGGCACAGGGTGTTTATTATTAGGGAGTCACGTGGGAAGTTTTGAGGTTTTGCGAAGTTATTCTATTAAAAAATGTCCACTGCCGATTAAAATTTTAATGTACGAAGGGCAAACCCCGATGATCGTACAAATTTTTAATGCTTTAAACCCAAAAGTTGCTGAAACGATGATTACTCTCAATGATAGTCCTTCGAGTTTATTGCAAATTAAAGAAGCGATTGAGACAGGTCATGCCGTTGGAATGCTTGGCGATAGAGTGATGGGTAAAGAAAAAACCGTAAGCTGTCTACTGTTAGGTTCAGAAATTAAATTACCTGTTGCACCGATTTTAATTTCAGCAATTTTAAAAGTGCCTTTAATTGCTTTTTTTGGCATTTATCAGGGGCAAAATAATTATAAAATTCATTTTAATTTATTAGCTGAAAAAGTTATTTTAACCCGAAAAAATCGCCAACAAGATATACAGTGTTATGCCCAACAGTATGCTGATTTATTAGAAATACACATACGCAAAGCACCTTATAATTGGTTTAATTTTTATGATTACTGGCAAGATGAATCTTAATCAAACATTATCACAAGCGACATTTAAAAACTTAATGCCGCATTCAGAGTTAATGCTCTTAATTGATAGGGTAGAAAGTTGGACTCAGGAACAAATTATTACACGCAGTTGTTCCCACCAAAACCCTGATAACCCATTACGTTTAGCAGGTGTATTATCATCATTACATTTAATCGAATATGGCGCGCAAACCATGGCCATTCATTGTGGTTTATTAACAGGTAAAGCCCCACTAGGATTTTTAGCGGCGGTTAAAGAGGCGAGCTTCTATATTAATAGCTTAGATGACGTTAAAAGTGAATTAATTATAAAAGCAACCTCACAATTACAATCGCCTAAAGGGGCAGTCTATCAATTTAGCGTTAATGATGGCGATAATCAATTATTACTGACAGCACAAGCAACGGTGATTCATTTATGAAAACAGCCTTAATTACAGGCGGTAGTGGCGATATAGGGGCGGCTATTTGTTATAAACTGGCTAGTCAAGGGATTCATGTTATTGTTCATAGTCACCGACAACTTGTAAAAGCACAAATTATTGCCGAAAATATAAAACAACAAGGCGGATCAGCAGAGGCGATTGCTTTTGATGTAACTGATGCCGAGGAAAGTTTAGCGGCTATTGAAACATTAACCGCTCAGTCAACCATTCAAATTATTATTAATAATGCAGGGATTCATAAAGATGCGCCGCTTGCAGGAATGAGTCGTGAAAGTTGGTCATCGGTGATTGATGTTTCATTAAATGGTTTTTACAATGTCACTCAGCCGTTATTAATGCCGATGATACGAACCCGCTGGGGACGAATTATCAACATGTCATCAATTGCAGGGGTGATGGGGAATCGAGGACAAACAAATTATGCCGCCGCAAAAGCGGCTTTACACGGGGTAACGAAATCATTAGCCCAAGAACTTGCTTCACGTCATATTACGGTTAATACCGTTGCCCCTGGAATTATAGAATCATCAATGACTGCTGCACATTTTGATAAAGCCTTGATTAAAACTTTAGTGCCGATGAAACGTGCAGGAAAAGTTGAGGAAGTTGCCGCTTTAGTCGCATTTTTATGTTCCGATGAGGCGGCGTATATCTCTGGGCAAATTATTGGGGTTAATGGGGCGATGGCTTAATTTAAAATTCATTATTTCTATATTATTATTCCAAATTATGATGCAACTTACTTCAAGTTTTATTAACGCACAAAAAATTTTTGAAAAACTTTATACTAATTTATCTAAAGTGATGTTTGGTCAACAGCGAACTTTGCAATGGTTATTAGCCGCTTTTGCCAGTGGGGGACATGTCTTATTAGAAGATGTTCCAGGAACAGGAAAAACAACGTTAGCAAAAGCCTTAGCGATTTCTTGTAAAACCGAATTTCAGCGTATTCAATTTACGCCTGATTTATTACCCTCTGATATTTTAGGAATTTCTATTTTTAATCCTCAAAAACAAATTTTTCGTTTTGAACAAGGGGCTATTTTTTGTAATATTTTATTGGCAGATGAAATTAACCGTGCATCTCCACGGACACAGTCGGCATTATTAGAAGCAATGGCTGAAAATCAAGTCAGTATAGAAAGAACGATTCGCGCTTTACCTTCACCTTTTTTCGTTATTGCAACGCAAAATCCAATTGAGTTTCATGGAACCTATCCTTTACCCGAAGCACAGTTAGATCGTTTTGCAATGAAATTCAGTTTAGGTTATGTGTCAGCTGAACAGGAAGTTGCTATTTTAAATTCACAAGGTCAAGAACATCCTTTAGCCTCATTAGAACCTTGTATTAATCTTGAAGAATTACAAACTTTACAGCAGCAGGTGAAACTAATTCGTATTAGTGAGGAATTAAAACATTATATTGTTGAAATAGTTGCAGCAACACGAGAACATTCTGAAATAAAATTGGGGGCAAGTCCTAGAGCCTCATTGACTTTAATGAGATCAGCACAAGCATTGGCCTTATTGGATGGTTTTGAATTTGTCACCCCTGATATTATTCAAGAATTGGCTGTTCCTGTGATTGCTCATCGTTTGAGCTTAGACTCACAGAGTCAATTTTCAGGTGTGGAGGCAACGAGTTTAGTTAAAGAAATGGTTGAAAATATTTCTATTCCCATTTGAATTGAGTTTTTATATATAGCAGATTCCCAGCAATTGCACTGGAAATCTACTATAAAAAGAGAACTTATAGTCCCTATTTATTTTAAAATAGTGAACGGTGAAAACGCTTATTTTTTAGGTTTTCCCTTAGTATTTCCTGCATCTGCATCGGCAGTAGTTGTGTTAGAATCGGTTGTATCAGTGTCATCACTTGCTTCAGCTTCAGCTTCAACTTCTGATTCGGCTTCTGATTCAGCTTCTGATTCGACTTCTACTGCCGCGCCGAGGACATCTTCTAAACTACCATCGGAATCTTCACTATCGTTATCATTTTCAAGCATGGCATCAATAGCAGGTTGACAGGTTGCTTCATCTTCTAGTTCACCTAAAACAACTTCGTGGCATTGGGGTCAGGGTAACGTGGCATTGGGGTCAGTGGCATTGGGGTCAGGGTAAAGTTAAATTTGTTTTAGGTAAAGAATAATTGATATTATTCATGGTCATTATTTAACTTTACCCTGACCCCAGTTAATTCCCAGTTAATTCTTTAACTTTACCCTGACCCCAGTTAATTCAGTTAATTTTTTCTCAGTTAATTTTCTGACCCCAGTTAATTTTATTTAACTTTACCCTGACCCCAGTTAATACTGACCCCTGACCCCTGACCCCAGTTAATAAGTTAATACTTATACTTATGCTCTTACTCATTACTCATTTTCAACTCCAGTTAAGGTGAATATGAGGATTATAATATCATTCAAGATCATAAAAGAAAACAATAATACCTTTAACTACACCTATGAACTCTAATATCGGCATATCCCAGTCTAAGAAGTCTATATTGAACATAATTCAACCCATAATAAAATTTAGAAATTGCCGCAAAAGATGTCTTGATATTTCAAAGCCTCATATAATGAGAACTTCAATCTTTTTTTAAAAAATTTAGGGTAAAAATTGACAGCTTAATAATGATAAGTTTATGATTGTCGCGTAGTTTATTTTTAATAATTATTTAGGAACAGCAACAAACGGAAGAAATTTAAACGCAGTCTCGCGAAGTATCAGCAACGCAAAACCACTGCACAGAAGTTACGAAAACTAACTAATGAGGTTACACCATGTTACACGAAAACAGCGCGTTAATACAGCGCAACCCCTTATATAATCAAGCATCCAGCCTTGAAAGCACTGTTTATTTATCATCAAAACCTGTGGGAATTTGACCTTTTAGATATTGATTAATGATATGTTCGCGTAGTGTTTGTTGTAATGACATAATGATTTTTGTTTAAAGGTTGAGTAATTTATCGGCATTGCGAATGCGTTTGCCGCTTGCGGTATAGGCTAACTGGCTGACCCATTGAAATTGAGAGGGGACTTTGTAACTGGCTAAATGTTGCTGGCAGTAATTTTTTAATTCAGCGTCATCAGGTGGTTCACAATCTTTAGATAACACCAAATGAGCCATTGGCATTTCGCCTAAACGGGGTGATTTAATACCAAATACACAAGCAGCGTCAATGGCAGGATGGCATTCTAAGATATTTTCGGTTTCTTGAGGAAAAAATTTCATCCCTGCAACACTAATCATTTCCTTGCTACGTCCAACAATGGTTAGATAACCCTCTTCATCAATAACTCCTAAATCACCTGTCGCTAACCAACCATCGTGTTGTTTAAGAATATCGGCACGCAGTTTCCACGGCTCATAATACGCATCCAATAATCCTACTCCTTGAAGTAAAATTTCACCTGCGCCATCCTTGTCTGCTTGAGCTAATTTAAGGGTGATAGCAGGCAGTAATTTACCCACTGAACCTTGCTTTTCTCTGGCTTTATCAAGGTTTATTGCAGGTAAACCTAATTCAATAATGCCGTAGGTTTCATTTAAAGGGTGCTTAAACCGCTGATAAAAGGCAGTAGCAATTTCAGCTTGTAAACGGGTCGTCGTTACAATGGCTAAACGCAAAGGTGGTAGGATTTGACCACTGCGGTCTTGTGTCATCATTTCATAATGCGTGGGGGCAGCATAAATCAGCGTGGCACGATGACGATTGGCGGCTTGTAAAATAGTGATGCCAAAACTGTTTTTACACAAAATGATTGAAGCCCCAAAACTTAAATAGGCAACGATGGAAACCGCAAAATGATACGCCATTGATAATAGCCAAACGATACGGTCATCAGAATTAATAGCTAAACCCTGATTAGCGGCTTGAATACGCTCAAAAATAGTTTCATGCGAAAGCACTACACCTTTAGCATCCCCTGTTGTCCCAGAGGTAAAACGAATAAAAGCAGGATTTAATTTAGCCAGTTCTGAAGGTGGCTCACGCAATAATTTAAGCTTTAATAACAGCGTTTGTTCATTAAGTGCAATGGTTTCATTGACAGCAAAATTCGCTAACGCCCCTGCTAGTCGTACTGATGAAATCACTGCATCAATGGCAATATAAGTTAATATCTGCTGTTTTTCTTCATCCGCTAACTCGACAGGAAGTGGGGTAACACAAGCATCACACGCCCATAATGCGTAGGTTAAGGCAATATAATCTTTGCCACTAGGGTAATGTAATCCAACATTCATTCCAGCATTAATTCCCACATTGCGTAATTGGCTGGCTAATTGTTGAATTTCGCATTGAAAAGCGCGATAGCTGATGCCCTCATCCTTATCAGAGCTTAAAATCACGGGGTGTTCAGGTTGAGAGTCGGCTTGTTGAAAAAATATTTTGGCTAAATTAAATGACATATTGATAAATTATTTGTTTTAAATAAGGGCTTTAACAAGTCCTTCGCCCATTGCCCAACACGTTCCAACGACACGGGTTGATGCTTGAGCTAAGGTGTGGGCAGAAAAACATTTACCCGCCACAAAAAGATTATTGAAATTTTTAACTTTAAGGGCTTGTAAGGGAATTTCATAATGATGACCTGACGGGAAATAGTCCAGCGTTACTCCTTTTTGAGGATGCCAATATTCAATCGGCCAACAGCCATGACAAACCGCATCGGTAAATTATCGCCCCTGTTTTAAATCCGCTTCGGTGAGTGTGTATTCACCTAAAACTCGCCCACCCTCACGAATACCTAATTGACCATAAGTCGCAATAGTCGCATTTGAAAATTCGCTTAATGATGTTAAAAAAGATAATAATTGCTCGGCAACAACAATCATTCTCGCGGCGTTATAATCATCTGCCATTAAATTGAATTTGACATAAATTTCATCGCTATAAACGCCCTTATCCAACCAAAGAGTGGCACATTCTGGAGGTAACTGTTGATTTTCTGTCGCTTTACGAATGCGTCGTAATAAGGCGACACCTTTGGGAAATTGCAGTGCATTTTCTGCAACGCCGCGCAATTGTAGAATAAAACCAGCTAAAGCTGAACCATCAGTTACTAAACTGGCATCAATGCTACGCACAACATCTGCCTGACCTGTGGTATCAATCAAAACGTCAGGATTTAAAAGTTGAGTTATGCCATCAGTCATCACTGTTATTTGCTTAATATTTTCAGCATTAACGCAAACATGACTAATATTAGCTAAAACCTCAAACAGCGCAAAAAATATTTAAAAATTGTGCGTATTATACCGCAAATACCCGAAACCCCTGATTACCAAAGCAATAAATCACATATTGAGAAATTTTAGCTTCGGGATATTCCTCAGTCAAACCTTCCACATATCCTGCGATTTGCGCTGTATCTTCTGATTGCAATTGAAAAT
>DAOUTG010000074.1 GCA_030626845.1 Methylococcaceae bacterium | reverse complement strand
ATGCACACTGCTTTTTGAGCGACCAACAATTGAAGCTAAGTTACGAACAGTTTGCTTGCCTGTTGTTGTAATTTCAGCGATAATTACGTGACTAACTGCGCGTATTTTCTGTGTTGTTCTGTTTTTTTAGTCATTAACCTATGATACAAGAATATCGCAGTTAGTTCTTTATTTTGTCCCGTCTTAAGTTGGTAGCCCCTTATTAAAAATACTTTCTAAATTAGAACTTATTCTATTGGTTCTATTTAGAAAAAATTCCAATAACATTTTTGACATTATTTCAGGCATTAGACTATCAACCATCGAAAGGTTATATTCCATTGATTCAGTTTCAATTTTATTAAATTTGAAATACCCCCCTAGATGATGTATTTTTTTAATCCTATCTTTTAATTTTGTTCGGGTATTAATTGAGTTTATATTATCTATTTCTTCTGGTTTCAAGCCTAAAATTTCAAAAATGAAATTAGTATTTCCAGAAGCATTTAATAAAGTAGGTTTGCTCCCTAAATAGGATTTAATTCCAAAGCCTTCGTTATCTTTTGATATTTCTTTATTAGTTATTCCTAAAATAATATCAGATTTTTGATTGCTATTTCCGCCTTTAGCTATAGAAACTCCTAATTTGTTTGCTATCAAATCAAAGTCAGGAATACTGAATGTTTTACTTCCTGATTTTATTAAACTAACTAAATTTTTTAATACATCACTATTTAAAAAATCAGATACTTGTATTTTTTTCTCAGAACCTATAGCCTCATTTTTTACTAAAATAAAATCATCTTCTAACAAGTAAGAGGACTCTTTAATATTTAATGTTGTTACTTTAGTTACATTGAAACAGTCAAAATTATTATTGATGTTTAGGTCTTTATCAGCCAATATCAACTTTTTATCATTTAAAACTTTCAAAAATGAATACAGTTCTGTCCACTCTCCTTTATTTTTAGTATTTGCCCTATTCTCTCCTCGGTTTATTAATATTTTTAAATGGTCAATCATAGCTTTGCCACAGACCTTAATTGCATCAATAGCAACACTATTACCTAATTGTTTCATTGCCTGCGTATTTGTCACTGGAAATTCAAAATTTTCAGGAAACCCCTGCATTTTTCTTGCTTGTTCAGGCATTATTTTTTTTACTTCGCCATCAACAAGATATGAGTCCCAATTTCTTCTATCATTAATATTTGAACCTCGCCCACCGACTCTCAAAGTAAATCCAATTTCCCTAGAACATTCACCTTTCCAAACAGCAGACATATTAAATTTCAGCGGAATTTTTGGTGGAAATGAGAAACTTGATAGTACGCCTTCATTTTTAAACCCAATCATAAAGGTTCGGGGTCTTAGTTGTGGCAAACCATAATCAGATGCCTTTACGATTTGATAATGAAAACTATAGCCTAGTTCATTTTCAATAATCTCTCTAATTATTTTGAAAGTATTGCCGTTATCATGATTAACAATACCCCGCACATTTTCTAAAAAAAATGCTTGGGGCTTCTTTGATTCTAGTATTTCGACAATATTAAAAAATAAATTACCTCTTTCAGATTTATGTGTATCATTAAATCCTCTTTTATGACCTGCTTGACTAAAAGGCTGACATGAAAAGCCTGCACATAAAATATCAAAATCGGGTAACTCTATAGGATTTATTTTTCTTATATCATCATTAAATAGATTTTTATTAAATAACTTAGGATTTGTTTTTTTAAAGTTATATTTATAAGTTTTTCTAGCAAAAAGGTCGATTTCAGAAGCAAAAACACATTCCCCCCCAAGTGATTCCATTGCAATATGAAAACCACCAATCCCTGAAAATAAATCTATAAATTTAAAATCATTCATTATTTAGTTATTATCTCAATTATTTTTATAAAAATACAGACCTATCCTATTGATAAGACTAAACTTATCAAGCCTACTGTACTAAAACATTAAAAGGGAAAAACGCATTATTCCCTATTAATACGCTTTCTACAAACTAAAACCTAAAGATTTTCTAAAACCCTAGCGACCGTCTCACCCATTGCCGAAGGTGTTGGTGCAATTATCACCCCTAATTCAGTCAGCATTTCAACCTTTTCAGCCGCAGATTCACCCGATGATGAAATAATCGCCCCAGCATGACCCATCCTTCGCCCTTTGGGTGCAGTTAATCCAGCAATATAAGCAATCACAGGTTTACTCATGACCTCTTTAGCAAATAAACCCGCTTCAACTTCTTGAGGCCCCCCAATTTCACCAATCATCAGAACTACTTTTGTCTCATCATCTTCCTCAAATTGCGCCATAATATCACGATGTGAACTCCCATTAATGGGGTCGCCTCCAATCCCTACTGACGTTGAGATACCAATACCTAAGCGTTTCATTTGGTCAGCGGCTTCGTAACCTAAAGTTCCAGAACGTCCAACAACCCCTACATTTCCTGTCGCATAAATATGTCCCGGCATAATGCCTAGCATAGATTTTCCAGGACTAATTGTGCCTGCACAATTAGGTCCTGTTAACACCATTCGCTCTTCTGGAGAAAATTTACGCAAATATTGTTTTACTTTCATCATGTCTTGCGTCGGAATCCCATCGGTAATCGCGACACAATATTTAATCCCAGCTTCTGCAGCTTCCATAATAGAATCTGCGGCA
This sequence comes from Methylococcaceae bacterium, assembly GCA_030626845.1. Taxonomy (GTDB): domain Bacteria; phylum Pseudomonadota; class Gammaproteobacteria; order Methylococcales; family Methylomonadaceae; genus WTBX01. Next base: position 9,898 of record DAOUTG010000074.1, on the reverse strand, counting down.
TAAGCAGGCGGGACAAAAATAATACTGGCTTCTGCCCCTTCTTGTTCAACCGATTCTTTAACCGTATTAAAAACGGGTAAGCCTAGATGCGTTTGCCCGCCTTTACCTGGGGTAATGCCTCCCACTACTTTAGAACCATAGTTAAGCATATCTTGGGCGTGAAATGTGCCAATTTTTCCTGTAAAACCTTGAACAACAATACGTGTTTTTTCATTAATAAAAATAGACATTAGGCTGTATCCTCTTTCGCCACTTGTTGATTACGTGCGTTCACTGCAAGTTCTGCGGCTTCTGCTAAAGTTTCAGCCGTTAAAATAGGCAAACCACTGTCTGCAATAATTTTTCGCCCCGCTTCAACATTTGTGCCTGATAAACGTACAATTAAGGGGATTTTCATATCAATTTTTTTAACCGCGTGAACCACGCCTTCTGCAATCCAATCACAACGGTTAATCCCTGCAAAAATATTAACTAACATCGCTTTAACATTTTTATCTGCTAACACTAACCGAAAGGCTTTTTCAGTTCTTTCAGGGGATGCACCACCGCCTACATCTAAAAAGTTAGCCGGTTCACCGCCTGCTAATTTAATCATGTCCATCGTTGCCATCGCTAAACCTGCACCATTAATCATACAGCCAATATCCCCATCTAAGCCCACATAGCTTAAACCTCTATCGGAGGCTGCCATTTCACGCGAATCTTCTTGGGTTTTATCACGTAATTCTGCAATTTTTTGTTGGCGAAATAAGGCATTATCATCAAAGCCCATTTTTGCATCTAAAACAACTAGTTCACCATTACCTGTCACGACAAGTGGATTAATTTCTAACATATTCGCATCAAGATCACGCATCGCATGATAACACCCTTGAATTAACTTAACTGCCTGACTAATTTGAAAGGCTTCCAAACCTAATACAAAGGCCATTTCACGGGCTTGAAAATCTAATAAACCCACGGCTGGATCAATATAAATTTTAGTAATCGCTTTGGGATTAGTTTCTGCTAATTCTTCAATTTCCATTCCGCCTTGAGCAGAACCGACCATGACAATACGTTCAGAAACACGATCAACTAAAAAACAAAAATAAAGCTCTTTAGCAATGTCTGTCCCTGCTTCAATATAAAGCCTTCCACAAATTTTTCCCGCAGGTCCTGTTTGATGTGTTACTAATTTATGACCCAACATAGTGTCTGCTGCGGCTTCAATTTCATCATGGGTTTTACAAATTTTAACCCCGCCCGCTTTTCCTCGTGCGCCTGAATGAATTTGCGCTTTAACCGCCCAAACATTGCCACCAATTTCGTGGGTGCGTTGCACGGCTTGTTCAGGACTATAAGCTAATCCACTTTCAGGAATTTTAACGCCGTAACTGGCTAAAATTTCTTTTGCTTGATATTCATGAATATCCATAGCATCTCTCTTATGTAGGTATAAAAATTATTTATTTTTAGCGGTAATGGCTTCAGCCGTTTTCACGAGGTTATTTGCCATTCTTTCAGAAGCCGCATCAATTAAGCGACCATCCAAAGCAGCAGCCCCTTTACCTTGTGCCGCAGCTTCTTTTAGAGCCACTAAAATTCGTTCCGCTTTTTCTATTTCAGCTTTGGGTGGGGTAAAAACTTCATTCGCTAATGCGACTTGTGAGGGATGAATCGCCCATTTCCCTTCACATCCTAAAGCAGCAGCGCGTCTTGCAGCATCTTTATAACCCTCTGGATCTTTAATATCACCAAAAGGCCCATCAATAGGGCGCAAACCATAAGCACGACAAGCGACGGTCATTCGGCTAATGGCAAAATGCCATTGATCGCCTGGATAGTCTGGATTTAAACCACCAATATTTGTGGTTCTAGCACGATTACTCGCCGCATAATCCGCCACCCCAAAATGCAAGGCTTCTAAACGCCCGCCTAAAGCCCCTTGTTTAGCAATAGCTTCAACATTTGCCATCCCTAACGCTGTTTCAATTAAAGCTTCTAACCCAATACGATTTTTCAAACCTTCTTGCATTTCCAATTGATTAAGCATGGCTTCAACCATATAGACATCGCTATAAACACCGACTTTAGGAATAAGAATAGTCTCTAATTTATCACCACATTGTTCGACTAAATCAACAACATCACGCACCATATATTGCGTATCCAGCCCATTAATACGCACCGATACGGTAATCCCATGCCCTGCCCAATCTAAATCATTGATGGCTTCAATAATGTTTCTACGTGCTTGTAATTTATCATCTGGAGCAACCGCATCTTCTAAGTCTAAAAAAATAAAATCTGCGCCACTTTTTAGGGCTTTTTCAAACAGTGAGGGGTTAGAACCAGGGACAGCAAGTTCACAACGTTGAACACGGGGGGTATTCGGTGCATATAAGGTATGGCTCATAGTTACTTTCTTCTATTAATAGTTAAGTTGATCATGGAAAATACCCCTTAAAACTGATGATTATTAAAGGGATAAAAACCACCCATTATACAGTCTAATTTTGCAATCGTTAGCTTAAATAAACGTTAAATTTTTTATGCCTGCTCTTCTTTTTGAATCATTTTGTGTATGCGTCTCACTCCCATAGCAACCATAAGTAATACGAGTGGAATGGAGAATCCCGAAACCACTTCGGGGTCAATTTTCCAGCCTATTTTTTCCAAGGCGATACTCATAGAGCCAATTAAACTAACGACATAAGTGGTAATAGCTACAATTGAAACCCCTTCAACCGTTTCTTGTAAACGTAATTGCATTTTTGCACGTAAATTCATCGAAGTCAGTAAGGCTTGATTTTGTCGCTCAATACTCATATCAACCCGCGTTCGTAATAATTGACTGGTATTACTAATCCGTTTTGAAAGTCGTGCAAAACGATTATCTGTCATTTGGCAGGTATTAATCGCAGGCTCTAAACGACGTTTCATAAATTCACCAATCGTTTGTATACCTTGAATTCTATTTTCACGCAAATCATCAATACGTTGTCCAACTAATTTATAGTAGGCACTAGCCGCACCAAAACGAAAATGGTTCGTAGAAATATGGTTTTCAACTTCGGCAGCTAAGGTAGTTAATTCATCTAACAATAAGCTATCATCTCTATCATCTTGTGACATTGCCTCGGTAATGGCTAATAAGCGTTGATCGCCTTGATTAACTTTAGGGTTTAATCGTTTAGCAATAGGAAATGCTAATAATGCCATCACACGATAAACTTCAATTTCAAATAATCGTTGTAGTAGTCGTCCTGCCTGTTGGGTTTTCAAATTATGGTCAATAATTAAAAAACGACTAAAACCATCAACATGGATTCTAAAGTCAGTAAAAGCCTGTGCAGCCCCTCCTGAAACTTCCGCGCCAACCACAGGATTATTAGAAAAAAAAGTGGAAATCGTTTCTAAATTAAAAGTAATTTCACTCACTGGCATAATGGTTGCATGAATAGAAACCATCATTTTTCCAGGTAATTTAGCCAACCAATCAACAGGAACTTGTTCTAGTGCAGGGGCATCAAAAGGGTCTTTTAGCGTATTGGATACATAAAAGGTATAACAAATAAATTCAGCGTGTTGTTCCCAACGTAATTGAAAGGAATCAAAAACCGCTGAAAAATGATCCGCCTCTTTATTTGGGGGGGCAATCGCAAATCGGTCACATAATAAACTTAAATGAATACGCGCTTGTTCTTTTTCTTCATGAGTGAGTAATAAGGCTAAATGGGTACATCGAATAGGGAGTTCTAAGATAACAGATGCACGGGCATGAACTTCGTTATGCAATGTAAAACGTTGTTCGTGATTTTCAGGCAAAGGGAATAAGGTCGCCACAATGATTTTTAGGTTGTTAATTTAATGGCTTAATTGTAAGCAAAAATCTAGTTGAAGAAAAGCGTATCCTGTATTATTACTAAAATCGCTTATTTTTAATGATAAAAATAATGGAACTAAGAATGACAACTGCAATTAATATTTCTATTACCAAACAACAATTAGAACTAATCAAAAACAATCATTTAGTGAGTCGTTATCTCATCTCTACCGCAAAAAATGGGGTGGGACAGAAAATGGGGAGCGGTTGTACGCCTTTGGGTGAGCATAGAATCCGTGCCAAAATAGGAACCAATCAGCCGCTTAATAGTGTTTTTATAGGTAGACGGACAACAGGTGAAATTTATACCACTGAATTAGGGAAAAAATTTCCTCAGCGGGATTGGATATTGAGTCGTATTTTATGGTTAGGTGGTTTAGAGTCTTATAAAAATCGTTATGGTGATGTGGACACAGCATGGCGATATATTTATATTCATGGCAGCCCTGATGAATTATTTCAGGGCAAACCTGAGTCTCATGGTTGTATTAGAATGAAAAATCTAGATATTATGGCGTTATTTGAATTGATTGATACGAAAACTAAGGTTTATATTCGTGAATAATCGTTTTAACTAACATTTTCAAGTGCTTGAATGAAAATATTAAAGCTTGTGTCTTTTTTGGCAACGCGATCAATATTTTCTCGTTTTAAAAAAAGTGGGCTATATTTTTCATAAAGTTTTTTATCTTTTGGTTTATTTTTTTGCTTACAAAAACCTTTTTCTTGCAATTTATGCTCAAGAGCCTTACAGCAATTTGTTATTTTCGGCTTTGCGGGTGAGTGAGGGTTATAGTAAGCATAAAGCCAACACTCTAATGAATGAACACAAATTGCAAAGATTATATTTGAGTTAGCTTCATAAAAACCATCGTTTCTTTCATTAATAGTTAGAATTAATTTTTCAATAATATTTTTGACTAATTCTTCGATGACCAATGCTTTATTATCGCAATCATATTGTGAAACATTAAAATTAAGGTGTTCAGAAATATCGCTATCAAGTTGTACGATAATATGACCATGACTCAGAACATGCTCATGAAACTGACTTCCTCTTAGATAAGAAAGTAGCTTTTCCCAGCCACCAAAATTTTGCTGTTTTTGACTTGTTTCATCTAAAGAGGGTTGTAATTCAATTATTTCATCATCAAGATCTGGGTCATCAAAATATCCACAAAGAATATTCCCCAATACAATTTGATCTGTAATTCCTTCACACGCAAGCCCAAACTTCATTATATTAAAATCCTTTTGGTAAACCGCCTAAATAACCTCTTAAAAAAGCTTCGGATAATTTTACAGGTTCTTTGCTGTTATCAAATTTATTTAAAACATCCTCTTTAGTATAGGCGTTTTCCTCATTAAGGACTCTTGCTAATCTCTCTCTAATAGATGATTTAGGTTTATTTTCTAAACCTATTCGTTTACAACGCGTATGCCCTTGTCTATTTCTCGAAACAACTAATAACCGCTGCTCATCATCGCCTAAATCAATGCCATCTAAAATGGCAGGATTATGGGTAGTGACAAAAACTTGTTTGTTGTATTTTTTAGCTAAACGAGTCAATTCTGTGATTAATTTTGTGCAAAGTTTAGGGTTTAAAGAAGCATCTATATTATCAATGGCAAATACTTTAGGCGTATCTTCTGAAACAATTAATGCGATATAAAATAATACGAATAAAAAGCCTTCATTCGCACTACGCTGGTCGAAAACATCCTTTAAATATTGATCTTTAATGGTTATTTTTTGTTCTAGTTGTGAGAAATCGCTAGAAACTTCCATATTTTCATACCAGTCGAATAACTCTAAACTTTGTTTTATTTCATCAAAAGGCGTTACATCTTCTTTATTTTCTATTGATTTTTGCTGAATAACTTTAAGAAGTTTAAGTAATCCTTGCCCATTAATTCCTAGGGGTTGAATTTGTCCTTCTTCTTTAAAATTTCGTAAGGCAGTATTTTCAGGTGAATAAATAATAAAATAACCAAAATGAAAAATTTTAAATCTTTTTTTTATGCCTTCTCTAAGTTTATTTAATCTTTTCGTTATTAATATTTTTAATGGCCATTGTGATTCATCTTTCTTCCATTTTGGATAAAATGGGTCATTATCATTAATAAGAATATATTCCACTAAACCTACATTTTTTACTTGCAATACAATAGTTATATTTTTATCTCTATAATCTTTTTTAAAAGCAGAGCGCATAAATTGTGGCTCAGTCACTCGAATTCCTCTGGACACTAAAAATTCATTATCCAATTTATTAGCTCGTGCCGCCCCCGCTAAAGTAATCGCCTCTAAAATATTACTCTTACCGCAACCATTTTCTCCAATCAAAACATTAAATCGTCCCACTTCCATTTTAAAATCATACAACGATTTATAATTTTCAACTTTAATTTCAGTAATCATAATATTTTTGAGACTCTCAAGCTAAGGGTGACTCTATTTTTTTCCCACCTAATAAATGCAGATGTAAATGATAAACTTCCTGTCCGCCCTCAGAATTACAATTAATAATCGTTCTATAACCTGATTCTGCAATGTCTGCTTGTGCTGCCAATTTTGCAACAGTTGTTAATAATAACCCTGCAAGCTTAGTATCATCTAAATCATTCAAAGTCGCCACATGAACTTTAGGAATCACTAAAATATGCACAGGGGCTTTAGGATTAATATCTTTGAAAGCAAGAATCTTATCATCCTCATAAACTACCTCAGGTTTAATTTCCCCCGTTGCCATTTTACAAAATAAACAATCGTTCATAATTTTCCCCTTAAAAAGGCATTTTAAAACCTGGAGGCATTGGGAACCCCGAAGTCACATCTGACATTTTTTCTTTTTTCAAACGATTGACTTTGCGTACCGCATCATTCATCGCCGCAGCCACTAAATCTTCTAACATATCTTTATCATCTTCAAATAATGACTTATCAATAGTTACTTTTCTAACTTCACGCTTACCTGTCATGATGATCTTTACCAAGCCTGCACCTGATTCCCCCGTAATTTCTAAGGCCTCAATTTCCCCCTGAATATTCTTTACATCTTCTTGCATCTTTTGGGCTTGCTTCATAATATCGCCTAGTGAATTAGTCATATTTTATTCTCCATTATTAAAAGTAGTTGAAGGGTCTATAGGGACAATCGTCCCAGGCATTACTCTTGCGTCGAAATTTTCTTTTAACGCATAAACATTTGCATCACTATTAATTGAATCAACCGCTGCTTGCTGTCGATCTTCACGCACTTGTTGTTGCTGAACCGCAGGCGTACTAACATCGTTAGATTGTCTTGCACCAATGCGTAATTGCAAAGGTTTTTGATAATAACTTTGTAAAGCGGCTTCTAATTTTTCTTTGGATTTAGTCCCCGTTAAAGCGTGATTAGGATCTATTTCTAAATAACAGAACTGTTCATCTATTTTTATTAAAATACAATTATTAGCAAGTTGTCTTGTCAATCCTTTTAAACCCATCGCTTGAATCATTGCTGCCCAATCATTATTCACTGAATAGTTAGCCGTTGTTGGCTCAGGCGTATAAACAGGTTGAGGTGCAACTATCGTTGTTCCTACTTGCGTAGGCTTTTGAATCGGTGGCGCAATTTGTTGCTGAGGTTGTTTTACGCTTTCAACAATGGGGGCAGTGACAATTTTTTGCTGAGGTGTTGAACTAACAGGTCTAAAAGTCAACATTCTCAACATTAACATTTCAAAACCCATTCGCGCATCAGGGGCTAATTCTAAATCTTTTTGTCCTGTTAACGCAATTTGATAATATAGTTGAACATCTTCTGGGCTTATTAAGGCGGCTAATTCTGCCAGCATTTGTTTGTCAAAGGCAGCATCATGAAAATTGGGAATCGCTTGCAATAAAGCCACTCGATGTAGCATTTGTAATAACTGCTGTAAGACATCAGAAAAATCTGCACTTAATGCAGCTATCTCCGTTATTTTTTCTAAAATTTGCTGCCCGTCTGCTGCAATTAAAGCCCGTAATAAATCATCAACAGGTTGTTGTGCCACAGTTCCGAGCATCGCACTGACATCAAACTGATTAACCCGTCCTTGTCCAAAAGCGATTGCCTGATCTAACAAACTTAAGCCATCACGTAGACTGCCATCTGCTGCACGGGCAATTAAACTTAAAGCGGATGAATCAAACTCAATCTGTTCCTGAGTTAGGATAAAATCCATCTGCTTTTTTATTTGCTCAGGTAATAATTGTTTTAAATTAAACTGTAAACAACGCGAAAGCACGGTGACAGGTATTTTTTGAGGATTAGTTGTGGCTAGGAGAAATTTAACATGCGGCGGCGGCTCTTCTAACGTCTTTAATAGCGCGTTAAAACTATGGGTAGAAAGCATGTGGACTTCATCAATTAGATAAACTTTATAGCGCCCTTGATTGGGTGCGTATTGTGCATTGTCTAATAAGTCACGCGTATCTTCGACTTTGGTACGGGAAGCTGCATCAACTTCAATTAAGTCCATGAAGCGGCCGTTATCAAAATCACGACAAACAGCACATTGCCCACAGGGATTAGCATCCTGTAGATTTTCACAGTTCATCGCCTTGGCTAAAATCCGTGCAATCGTTGTTTTTCCTACACCGCGTGTTCCCGTAAATAAATAGGCATGATGTAAACGTTGATGTTGAAGTGCATTAATAAGGGATTTACTAACATGTTCTTGTCCAACAATTTCTGTAAAATCTTGGGGTCGCCATTTTCTAGCGAGAACTTGGTAAGCCATGAGAGACTCTTGAGGAGATATTAAAAATTTGGGTGGAAACTGTGCCAGCTACACCTCGGCACACGAATCTGCTGCTACCGTTGCTTTCTTCCGAATCTGGCGGAGTTTACAGCGTATCGTTGCGAGAGAACCGACACAGTATCCATAATGTCTTCAACAGTGTTATGTTGAAAGAGCTGTACATTATCTATGCTTTTAATTATTTATTCAAGTTAAATTTTAAAATATTTTTTAATCGCCTTACAAATTATAATTATTCATCCTAACGTAAAACGGGTCAATTATTAAATTTACATCTTCCTTGCCGTCATGCCTACTGTTTGAGAGCCAGATATATCTGATTTTTTGCCTTTCACATTTTGATTAAATAATGCAATTATTTTTTCTTTATCTATCTTGATGATTCCCTATTATTTGAAATAAACAATTTGCCTTTCTATTTTTTAAAGGCAAACTCTTTAAGTCTAAGGGAATTAATAAATTAACGTTTTAATTTAACTTGAAAAATGTTATTATCCGGGTCTAATAGAGGATAAGTTTAGAGTAATTAATTATGCAAAAACAAGTAAATTATTCAGCCTTAATTAAAGAAAAAAGATTAAGAATGGGGCTATGTCAAAAAAATTTCGCACAGATTTTAGGCTTGAAATCTAATGGAGAAAGAACGGTTAGAGGATGGGAAAATAATGAACATAAGCCCACTCAATCAAAATGGGCTGAAATTATAAATCTACATGAAACTGCCCCCTATAAGTTCAAAGCATCAAGTAAAGAAAAGTTTACTTTTATTGATTTATTTGCGGGAATCGGGGGAATTAGATTGCCTTTTCAAGAGCTAAAAGGTCGATGTGTTTTTACCTCTGAATGGGATAAATTTGCTCAAAAAACCTATGCGGCAAATTATGGCGAAGTGCCTCATGGCGATATAACGAAAATTCCCACGTCTGAAATTCCTGAGCATGATATTTTATTAGGCGGTTTTCCTTGTCAGGCATTTTCACAAGCAGGGTTAAAAAAAGGATTTTCTGATACGAGAGGCACGATGTTTTTTGAAATTCAACGTATTCTAGCCTCTAATCGTCCTAAAGCTTTTTTGCTTGAAAATGTTAAGCAGCTTCAAAGTCATAACAAGGGAAAAACATTTGAGACTATCACTGCGATATTAAGGCTACCAATTTAAAACGGGACATCCAGCAATTTCAAAGGGTTAGAAAACACACGCTTTCGACTATTTCTAGGAAGCGGTAACTCGCCCATTTCATT
>DAOUTG010000063.1 GCA_030626845.1 Methylococcaceae bacterium | reverse complement strand
TGAGTAAATTTAGGTAAGTTTTAAAGAACAGCAATCATGATTTTACTCTTAAAGATTTAGGTATTCTTAAATTCTCATCTCTAAGATCACCCTACGATTCGAGTAAACTTTTTACATATTTATATAATAATTTGGCTGATTTTGGTGGTTTTTCAGCCGTTAATTCTTTTTTAGCATTACGTTGTAGATGTCTCAAATGTTGACTATCCGCATTTGGATATTGACTTAAAAATTGCGTTAGTACTGAATTATCATTATTAATAACTAATTGATCACGCCATTTTTCAGCCTGATGATGCTCTCTTACTGCATGAACACTTTGACTCTTAATTCGTGCTAATTTTTCTTGAATTTCGCTTAATTGAATTTTTCTAAATTGAGCAGTAATATATTTCATTTCACGCTTTCGTGCGGCTTTATGTGGCATTTTTATTGCCCGTATAATCGCTTGGAAAATGTTATCAGGTAAATTACAATGGTTAAGCTGCTCAACACTTAAGGTTGTCATTTCTTCTGCCATTTCGGAAATAACCTCAATATCACGTTTTATTTCTGTTTTATTAGGACGAACAGCATAATAAATTTCTTCGTCTTCTTGTTCGTCTAAATAAGTTTCACTCATTTTTAAACCATTGCTATTAAAAAAATTACGAACATAATCACAAAGCCGATAGGAACTAATAATCCCATCCAATCTGATTTTGCATTACGGCTTTGTTCTAGGGTTGCTTTAATGCCTGGTTTCATCCAAAAAATTAAGGCTAAAGCTAATAAACCTAGTAATAAAGCTTCCCCTGTGGAATATGATTCCATTATTAATCCTTATTAAGCTTAATTTATTGTTTTAACTTGTGTCACACAAAGGCGTGAAAAAACAATAAAAATATTTGTATAGCGTTAGATTTTAACACAAATAGCTGTTATTTTATGTTACGTTTTTTAAATTAAAATTTAATCCCAAGCCCTTTTAAACCACAATACCCAGCAGGATTTTTAGCTAAATATTGTTGATGATAATCTTCTGCATAATAAAATAGAGGGGCAGGTTTAATTTCAGTGGTAATTTTACCATAAGCTTTAGCGGTTAATTGCTGCTGATAATGATATTTTAATTGTTCAGCTTGCTGTTGTTGTTGGCTTGAAAATGTATAAATACAAGAGCGATATTGTGTACCAAGATCATTTCCTTGTCGCATCCCTTGTGTAGGATTATGCGCTTCCCAAAATAAAATTAACAACTGTGAATAGACTATTTTAGTCGGGTCAAAAACGACTTTAACGACTTCGGCATGTTCTGTCAAACCTGTACATAATTCATCATAGCTTGGATCAAGTGTTTTTCCACCTGCATACCCTACCGCTGTTGAGAAAACACCTTTTTGTTGCCAAAATAAACGTTCCGCGCCCCAAAAACAGCCCAAACCAAAAATAGCTTGCTCAGTATCATTAGGGTAAGGGGGTTTTATCCTATTACCATTAACAAAATGTAGGTGATTACGTGTCATAATTTTATCTAAATATTATTTGATTTTAAAAACTGTAAACCTACGTTGACACTAAAAGCAATCAGTAGTAGTAATAGTCCCAGGGCTAATCCGCGTTCAAAGTCGCCTTTACTGGTTTCTAAAGCAATCGCTGTTGTCATTGTCCGTGTTGCACCTTGAATATTACCCCCTAACATCATGGCAGCCCCCACTTCCCCAATTGCGCGTCCAAAACCTGTGGTGATCGCAGCAAAAATAGCAAAACGACATTCACTTAATACAGGCAGGATTTTCTGATAAGGCTTTGCTCCTAGCATTATCAGGGTTTCTAACAAACGCTTATCTGTTGATTGTACCGCAACTAAAGTAAGATTAATGATAATAGGCGTAATTAAGAAAGTTTCCCCAATAATAATCGCTGTCTCTGTATAAAGTAATTCCCAATCACCTAATGCCCCTCTTCGACTAAATAACCCATAAAAAATTAACCCGATCATTACCGTAGGCATTGCCATTAAGGTGTTTAAAAGCTGTTGTATAAAGTGTTTACCAATAAAGTTATGAATAGCTAGAATAATTCCTATCAAAACACCCAAAAAACTTGCAAAAAAACAAGCAATAAATGAAATCTTTAATGACGTGAAAACAATTTGATAAATTTCTGGATCAAAATGAATAATGAGTTGAATGGCTGCAAATAAGGCTTCACTAAAGTAATTCATTAATCGCAAGATAAATAAGATTACTACTCCATGTCATTGCTAATAATATCCACGGTAAGCGTGAATTATTATTTTTAAATTCATTTTCTATTGATGCAGGCTGTTCTATTTTTTTAATGGTTTGTTTACGGTGTTTATCTTGTTGCCTCTGTTTAACTTTTTGCTGTTTTTTATATTGTGCTATGCCTTTTTCAATCCCTTGAGCAATTAACTTAGTCTGTTCTTTTGTCTGTTTAGGACGTTGGCTTGCACGGGATATTTTCATTGCCTCTGTTTCTGTTTCAGAGGAAATAGATTGGCTATATTTTTTTGACATGACGATTTATTCTTCTCGATAAGGTTCAAGTTCTATAGAGATAATAGTAGACCCTAGCATAATAAGTTGACCATGATAACGCTCTAATCCTGTTGCTGAGAACTCAAAAGCATAAGAACGCCAGCCTTGAAATTTTCCTTGTTGATTACGTTTTAACCAAAAAGCAGTCAGGGCAACATACTCGTCAAGCATTTGTAACTCTAATTTTTGACAGTGAAATTTAGCGGCACGTAGGGCAATTTCTCGGGCTTTTAACGCATTAGAAAAAAAATAAAGTACAAATAAAATGAGTCCAATTAAGAGGATATGAATCATTAGAATTTAAGTGAGTTATGAAATAATGGCTTTATTGTAAAGTTTAGTGGGTAAGCCTGCAAATACTGCGTTTAAATAATTTTTAGTTCATCTATTTAATAAATTTAAGTAATATAGGAAAAGAAGTTATAAATTTTAACACTCATAAAGTAAGGTTAACCCAAATGAATATGACTCAATGCCCACAATGTAAACATCAGCGTAAAGGCGAAGAATATAAATGCCCTAAATGTGATTGTTTTTATTCTCCTTTGGATGAAATTCTTGCCGCAGAAGCTGATGAAATTGAAAGACGTTCTTTCACGGGACGTTTTAAGGTGGCTAAGGAAAAAAGTAATTTTGGAGGGGCTGTGAAAGCGGAATATCAACGAATAGAGGAGGCAAGCCCCTATAATGTAAGCTTAATTCTTGCGGTGATTGTTATGTTTATTTTTACCATGACATTATCTGTGTTGTGATTTAATGGGAAAGAAATAACTTGCCATGGACTTTAAAATCTTTATAATTCTCCCCTACTTTCTGGTGTCTTGATTGTTAACAATTGAGACTTAAATGGGAAGTCGGTGCGTAAATTATCATGATTTACAATGCCGACGCTGCCCCCGCAACGGTAAATTAAGTAAAAAATAAATCTTTAAGCCACTGTCTCTTTAACGATGGGAAGGCGATTTATTAGGCATTATAGCCACTTATAAGCCCGGAAACCTGCCAAGAAATTTATTCGCGCAGCGGAGGGCTGTTTATGCGGGCAAGGTCTATCCCACCTCTGTTTGTCTTCCCTTTCTGCTACCTTTCATATATCTGGCGTATGAATATTTATTCATGCCCCTTACTAATTTCTTAAAATCCAAATGAGAGATTTTTATGTATTTTAGAAACCTTGTTTTATCGGCTGTTACCATTGCTATAGTCGCAGGTTTATTTTTAAGCTTGTATCAATATTTTTTTATTACGCCGATTATTATAGCCTCGGAAGTTTATGAAGTCATTGAACCCATGATGTCTTATACGGTTGAAGCTTGGAGTCCAGAAGAAGGGCTTGAACGGACATCATTTAGTTTTATGGCTAATTTTTTAATTTCTTTTGGTTATGCGTTACTATTATTAACGATGATGGCGACTAAAGATTCAATGAAATTAGCACAAGGATTTATGTGGGGAATAGCCGCCTATTTAAGTATTTTTGTTGCCCCCGGCTTAGGGCTTGCCCCTGAAATTCCAGGGATGGAAGCAGCGTATTTAGAAGGACGACAAACATGGTGGTTACTCACGGTTTTTTTAACTGCTTTAGGATTATGGTCAATCGCCTATCAAGCCTTTATTTTAAAAGGTATGGGTGGGTTATTGTTAATCATTCCTCATTTAATAGGTGCGCCTCAACCAGAGACTCATGGCTTTGTTAACACAGATCCCGAGGCTATCAATGCGTTGACTCATTTATGGCATGATTTTATCCTACAAACCAGTATTGTCAATGGCTTGTTATGGCTTATAATTGGAGTATTATCTGCTTTTTTCAGCTTAAAATTTATTTATCCACTTAATCATCAGGAACAATAATGTCTATTATTACACAGCCTCAAAAACTTGCCGCCGAACAAATTAATAAAAAAAGCCAACTTTTAGCGACCGTTTTATTAGGCATCGTGGTTTTATCTGTGGTTGGTTTTTCGCCTTTGGAAGTTATTCATAATGCAGCTCATGATGCTCGCCATAGCTCAGGGTTTCCTTGTCATTAGATAAATTTTCTTATATGGGTTATTATTCCAAGGTTTAGATTTTTTAATATTAATAAGGAAAAATGCGATGACTCAAGATGAATTAAAGCAACAAGTGGCAATTGCTGCAATCGAATATGTAAAAGGTGAATCAATTATAGGGGTCGGTACAGGTTCTACGGTTAATTTTTTTATTGACTTACTGGCTGATTTTAAAAATGATATTGATGCGGCGGTTTCTAGTTCCATTGCCACCACAGAACGATTAAAAAAAATCGGTATTCGAGTGATTGAATTATCAGAAGTGGATAGAATTGGCGTTTATGTTGATGGGGCTGATGAAGTTAATCCACAAAAGAAAATGATAAAAGGCGGGGGCGGTGCATTAACGCGTGAAAAAATTGTCGCCGCAGTCAGTGATAAATTTGTCTGTATTGTTGATGATTCTAAATGTGTTGATGTGATGGGTAAATTTCCACTACCGATTGAAGTCATTCCTATGGCACGGAGCTATGTGGCGAGAGAATTAGTTAAAATGGGGGGACAACCTATTTGGCGACAGGATTATATTACCGATAATCGTTGTGAAATTATTGACATTCATAATATGAATATTATGGAGCCGATGACTTTGGAAAAAGAAATTAATAATATTCCCGGGGTGGTGACGGTTGGGTTATTTGCACTGCGTGATGCAGATGTTGTTTTAGTGGGTAAGGGATCGGAAGTTATTACTTATTAAAAATCAGGGAAGGGTGGGTCAATAAAACCCACCCTAAAGGGTTAGAGATTTGAAAGTTCAATCCCATTTTGAATATCACCGATTACGTTGAGTTTATTTTCTTGGCTTTCACTAAAACCAATTAAAACATCTTCACGTGAGCCTGTTTGCAATTGCCTCATCCAAAAATTTTCTCCTGCTACATCTAATGCACGATGTAAAACATTGTCATACAAAGAATTTAAAAATAGTGTATCTGTCGCATTTTCACCGTATAGACTTGTAAACTCTTGGCTTTGTATGAAATTTAAACTTACGTTCTCAAGTGTATCGCCTTGATCTAACGCATTAATCCAATAACCTAAGCCATTTTTATCAGGGGTACGGTTGAAAGCGGCTTGATAAAGTCGGTAGGCTTGTCCTGCATTGCCCTCAATATCTAAAGCCAGTGTTATATCATTAAATTGTAACCGTTCAATGTTATTTAAGGTATCCTCACCCTCTAAACTTTTATTACTCTGAATAGTTAGCGTTGAATCTAACCCATTATTAGGATCATCTATGAGATCTGTCTTTTTAGTTTTAATCGTGTAATTTTGCTTATTGTCTGAATAATAGACTGTATCAACGCCTTCACCGCCATCAATAAGATCATTCCCTGCACCGCCTGTCAATTGGTTTGCTAGTGGGTTGCCCATCAGAAGATCATCACCTATGCCTCCTATTGCATTTTCAATTTCAACACCATAAGCAATCGCTATATTATCAATGGCGGGATTTAAATTCTCGTTAGTCTCACTTGATCCAGAGCTTATATTTGTTATCTTTCCTAAATTTCCAATCGAACTAAACTCACCTGCATTTAAATTTATGATTGAGTCTAGGGTTTGATTCGATAAATCAAAGGTATCAATACCCCCTGTATCCCAAATTGTTTTTAATTCGGCTTGTGGTGTAAAAACATAACTATCATTACCCGTTTTATAGGTGGTATTAACCCCATATAAAAACTGAGTTGCCAAAATGTCATACAGCATCAGTGACGTATTTTCAACAGGAAGATTACCATCAATTTTATCAAACTCACCATAAGGTGTAGTGGATAAGATACTATATTGGGTCGTATCAGTCTCAGAATCTAAGGTGATTTCATTAAAGTCAATCGAATTATCGGGATCTTTTAACCCTAATGCATAACCGATTTGACGAGTAAGTGCAGAAAATTCTTTACCTCCTTGATCTAAAGATTTCAGTTCAGGATTAAGCCAAATATCCCCACTACTTTCAAAAAAAGTCCCGTTTGGACTAGGGGAGTAAGCGACGAGAGTATTGTCTTCATCAATACTAGAACTAAAGGTAAAACGCATCTCACCTTGTGTCTGAGGTTCTTGAACTTCAGTAAAGTTAATTTGGGTGACATTACTCCAAAGCTGTAAAGCATCTCTGACGGCTTGTTGGGCTTCAGGGGTT
Source organism: Methylococcaceae bacterium (assembly GCA_030626845.1). Taxonomy (GTDB): domain Bacteria; phylum Pseudomonadota; class Gammaproteobacteria; order Methylococcales; family Methylomonadaceae; genus WTBX01. The sequence continues at coordinate 8,792 of DAOUTG010000063.1, read as the reverse complement.
AGAAAATAGATTTCATTAGGGGGAAAGGGTTCGCCATTGCCATAATCTTCAATCCAAGTAGAACTTTCATTAGGAAAGCTGTAAGTTAAATTAATGGCTTGACCATTTTGTTCACTCCATGAAAGGGTTGTTAATAGTGAGTCAATGCGCTCATCATTTGAAAGTGACGTTTGTGACATATTTTTTCCTCGTTAAAAAATTTTCATTGTTTAATTGAAAAGACCTATCCTTAATTATATTCGGGATAGAAAACTTAAATTTTAATAAAAAATAAAGAAATAATACAAATTCATTTTTCCAGAAGTATTTTATTCAACCCCTGTCATTACAAACTCTGCCCAATAATAGGGATGATTGAAGTTAGGGCTTTGAAAAGTAATCTATAAAAATAGTCGGCGTACAAAACATGTTTTGTACGCCAGTTTTCAGCATGAGTTCTAAATAATATTATAGGTAATTTTAAGAAAACGTTACTAGTAGTTTATTTTACTGGCTGTTCCGTCTTAAATTAATATCCATTGTAATTAATAAGGTTTTTAGTTAATACGCTTTTTTTAATTAAGTTTACGTTTAAATATTTGCCATCAATTTAAAATTGATTTACCTGTCTTGAATTTTATCGCTTTGCTTTGCCTGTTAAGGCTATTAAAATAGGATCAAATTATTTTGGAGATCTTTATGAAACCGCATGAACTTAGCTTTACTTACTTATCCCAAGAAGATTTATTAGAAGCTGGGTGCTTTGATATTAGAATGGCCATTGAAGTCACCGAAAAAACAATGATTGATTTTGAAGAACATCGAATCTTATTTCCTGAAAAAATTGTACAAATTTTTAACCCAGCTTCTCAAGAACGTATTAACTGTTTACCTGCTACTTTATTGAATAAAAAAATTTGTGGGGTTAAATGGGTTTCAGTCTTTCCTCAAAACCCTAAAAAACATAAAATGCAGAACCTATCAGCGGTTTTTATCTTATCAGAAATTGAAAAAGGTTTTCCCGTTGCCCTCATGGAAGGTACATTAGCGTCAAACATTCGTGTCGCCGCTGTCGGTGGAATTGCCGCTAAATATTTAGCCCGTAAAGACAGTCAAAGTATTGGTTTTATTGGTGCAGGTGAACAGGCAAAAATGCACTTATTAGCCATGAAAATTGTAAGACCCTCTTTAAAAGAATGTCGCGTTGCCGCAAAAACAGTCGAAGAAGAGCAGCAATTTATTGATGAATTATCCCTTTTATTACCTGATATGACTTTTATCAAAGCAGAAACTAATGCGCGAAAAGCAATGGAAGGTGCAGATATTTTAGTCACCGCAACCAGTGTTCAAGCCCCATTATTAAAGGCAGAATGGATGAAGAAAGGTGCATTTTATAGTCATATTGGTGGCTGGGAAGATGAATACAAAGTCGCCCAGCAATGTGACAAAATTATTTGTGATGACTGGGAAACGGTGACTCATCGCGGACAAACCTTAAGCCGCATGTATGCAGAAGGCTTATTATCGCATAATGATATTCATGCAGATTTACACGAACTCGTTTCAGGACATAAAGTGGGACGTGAATCTGATGATGAACGCATTTATTTTAATGCCGTAGGTTTGGCTTATATAGATGTGGCCATTGCTTTAGCAATGTATAAACGCGCCAAGAGTTCAGATATTGGTTTAGACTTGAGCTTACAAGAATCTATGGTTTTTGAGCATAAAGATATTTTAAGTAAAATTAGACTATAAATCTCGTAGGGTGGGCTAAGCCTGCCCTACGAGATTTAAGTTTTTAGTGGAAAAAAGAATGTTTAAACAACTCTCACTTGATTGTAATAATCTTATTAACTTAACAGTAGACAACCAAAAAATACAAGTTGCAAAAGGAACAACTGTAGCGGCAGCCGCATTAACTCATGGTTTATCTTATACACGAACTACGCCTATTTCAGGGGCTAAACGCGCGCCTTTTTGCATGATGGGGGTTTGTTTTGAATGCTTAATGGTTATTGATGGTAAGCCTAATCAACGCGCTTGTGGAACTTATGTGGAAGAAGGAATGCTGGTGGAAATTCAACAAGGCGCAATGGCTTATCCGAGGGAAGGTTCATGAAAAAACATTATCAGGTAGTGATTATCGGCGCAGGGGCTGCAGGACTTTCTGCGGCAATAGCAGCGGCTAAACAAGGACTTCAGATTGCCGTCATTGATGAACAAGCGGCTGTTGGCGGACAAATTTATCGGGGCATTGAATCATCACCTGAAAGACGTGGACAGCAATTAGGTGAAGATTATCTTTATGGAAAAAAACTAGCTGAAACCTTTCGTTCATTAAACGTTGATTATTTTCCTAGTACCCAAATTTGGTCATTAAATAAGCAACGTGAAATTGCGGTGATGAAAGATGATGAAGTACAAATAATCACGGCCGAACAAGTGATTCTTGCTACAGGTGCAATGGAAAGACCCGTTCCTTTTTCTGGTTGGACATTAACGGGTGTAATGAATGCAGGCGCTGGACAAGTTTTATTTAAGTCATCAGGCGTTGTTCCTGATAAAGAGCTGATATTAGCAGGATCTGGACCATTACTATTATTATTGGCATCCCAATATATTCGCGCTGGTGTGAAGGTAAAAGCCTTGTTAGACATGAGTACAACAGCGAACCATATTAACGCCTTACCTAAATTACCCCGTGCTTTATTGACCGCGCATTATTTAATTAAAGGCATGAAACTTCAAGGTGAATTGAAACAAGCAGGCGTTCCCCTATTAGAAGGTGTTAGCGAATTAAAGGCGATTGGAGGAAATAATAAGCTCAATAGTATTAGCTTTAAGCACAAAGGAAAATCAAAAACTTTAACAACCGATATATTATTAACTCATTTTGGTGTTATTCCTCATATTTGGCTAACACAAGCGGCAGGTTGTGAACATTTTTGGGATAAAAGCCAACAATGTTGGCGACCTAAACAAGATTCATGGGGAAGAACGAGTCTTGAAGGAATTTTAATTGCAGGGGATGGGGGCGGTATTAACGGAGCAAAAGCGGCTGAATACGCAGGTGAAATTGCGGCAACCCAAGCTATTTATGCTTTAGGAAAAATAGATAGGCAACAACGAAATGAACAAGCGGCGACCGCAAAATTTGCAAAAAAACGAGAACGTTGTATTCGACCTTTTTTAGAAGCATGGTTTGCAATTTCAAATAACTTATTAGTCACAAAAGATAATGAGACTTTGATTTGTCGCTGTGAAGAAATTAGCGCGGGTGAAATTCGTACCGCGATAGCAGAAGGTCACGATGATAGTAATCATGTTAAATTTATTACCCGTTGTGGAATGGGTGCATGTCAAGGAAGGCAATGTGCGAATGCGGTTGCTCATATTGTCGCCGCTGAAACAGGAAAATCATTACCCGAAGCGGGGTTTTATCGTGGAAGACCCCCTGTTACTCCGATAAGTTTGGGACAATTAGCCCATTTATTTCCACAGGATACAAAATGAAAACTGAGGTATTAATTATAGGCGGCGGCTTAATTGGCTCATCCATTGCACTACAATTAGCAATGCGGGGTCGTCAGTGTATTGTGGTTGAAAAAGATAGTCTAGGTCGTCATGCTTCAGGCGTTAATGCTGGGGGTTTAAGGCAGCTTAATCGGGATGTGGCTGAAATTCCTTTAACCGTAGCAGCGGCAAAATTATGGCGTAATATTGAAGAACTGGTTGATTCTGATTGTGATAGTTGTTTTCCTGGACAACTACGGGTGGCTGAAAATGAAGCCGATTTAAAAAAACTACAACAGCGACAAGCTTTAGTGGAATCTTTAGGTTATCACCACGAGGAAATTATTGGTAAAGACGAACTTTATCAACTTGCCCCGGCTTTATCGCCACATTGTGTGGGTGCATTAATTTGTCGTGAAGATGGTTATGCAAGACCTTATCATGCCTTAACCGCTTTTCGTCATAAAGCCGAATCGTTAGGCGTTAAATATTATACTGATGCAGAAGTTTATCGACTCAATCAACTTGATAATATTTGGCAGGTTCGTACGCAGCAAGGTGAATTTGAAGCTGAAATTGTTGTAAATTGTGCAGGGGCTTGGGCAAATAAATTTGCCGCAGCTTTTGGTGAAGCCGTCCCCTTAACACCACAAACACCCATGATGATGGTTACGGAACGTTTGCCCCATTTTATTAATCCTGTTGTGGGGGCTGCTAGTCGAAAACTTTCGTTTAAGCAAATGCAAAATGGGACTTTAGTGATTGGAGGGGCGCATTTAGCCCGCTTAAATTTCAAACAACAAAGTACAGAAATGGATTGGCATAAATTGAGTGAAAGCGCGCAAACAGTGATGGCATTATTTCCACAACTGAAAGAGGTACGTATTGTTCGTACTTGGGCGGGAATAGAAGCTTTTATGCCTGACCATTTACCTGTCATAAGTCCATCAATGATGGTAGAAAATCTCTATCATGTTTTTGGGTTTTCAGCCCATGGATTCCAATTATCGCCGATTATTGGAGAAATTATGGCACAACTTATTGTTGATGGAAAAAATGACCTGCCTATAGAGGCATTTAATATTAAACGGTTTATAAAATAGCGTGGTTTGTAATTAATTCTAATTTATGAAAAATTGACTACAAACTTAAGGCGAAACATTGTTAACCTCTCAATATTTGCAAAGCGAGGAAAGTCAACCGTTCTGCCCGTAATTTATTTTATTGGCTGTCCCGTTTTAAGTAACTATCCTTGGATTATGAACGTTATGTTGGGTTATAAAAAATTAGCCAAGATTTTAAGTAAGCTTAAATTTAGCATTAATTTATGAAGATATTAAATTACCTATTGTTGAAAAATAAAATCCCATCCCCATTGTCGTTATAACTCTATTTTAAATACAGGAAATAAAGACAAAATGACTGTTGAAGCAAAAAAAGAAACCCTTGGTTTTCAAACTGAAGTTAAACATTTATTACATTTGATGATTCATTCCTTATATAGCAATAAGGAAATATTTTTACGTGAATTGGTTTCAAACGCCTCAGATGCGGCTGATAAATTACGTTTTGAAGCGTTATCTAATGAGGGTCTTTATGAGGGGGATAGCGAATTAAAAATTAATATCGCTTTTGATAAAGAAGCTAAAACCGTTACCATTGCTGATAATGGCATTGGAATGACGCGTGAAGAAGTTCAAGAACATATTGGAACAATTGCAAAATCTGGGACTAAGCAGTTTTTTGACGCATTAACAGGCGATCAAGCTAAAGATAGTGAATTAATTGGTCAATTTGGTGTCGGTTTTTACTCAAGTTTTATTGTTGCAAATAAAGTAACCTTAACTACCCGAAAAGCGGGTAATGATGATGCGACTTGTTGGGAATCAGCTGGTGAAGGCGATTACACCATTGAATCGGTTGAAAAAGCAACACGTGGAACAGAAATTATTTTACACCTAAAAGAAGGTGAAGAAGAATTTTTAGATGCTTTCCGTCTACAATCTATTGTTAAAAAATTCTCCGATCATATTTCTTTGCCCATTATTATGGACAAAGAAATTCCTGCAGAAACTGATGAAGAAGGTAAGGAAACAGCTCCTGCGCGTATTGAAGATGAAGTTGTCAATAGTGCTTCTGCTTTATGGATGCGTTCTGAAGATGATATTTCTGACGAAGAATATAACGAATTTTACAAACATGTCAGTCATGATTATCAAGAACCTTTAACACATATTCATAGTAGACTTGAAGGCACAACCGAATACAGTTTATTACTCTATATTCCAAGTCATGCCCCTTTTGATTTATGGGATAAAGATGCAAAACATGGGGTTAAACTTTATGTGCGTAAAGTCTTTATTACCGATGATGCCGAACAATTAATGCCCCGCTATTTACGTTTTGTACGTGGTGTTATTGATACCGATTCTCTGCCTTTGAATGTTTCACGCGAAATTTTACAGCAAAGTAAAAAGATCAGTATTATAAAAGGGGGTGCGGTTAAACGGATTTTAAAATTATTAAACACTTTAGCTAATGATGAAGATCATAGTAAATATGCTAGTTTTTGGAAAGAATTTGGTAATGTGATTAAAGAAGGCGTAATTGAAGATCAGAAAAATAAAGATACGATTGCTAAATTATTGCGTTTTTCTTCAACCCATAGTGATGCTGAAGCCCAAAATGTTTCTTTAGCTGATTACGTTAGTCGTATGAAAGAAGCACAAGAACATATTTATTATGTCACCGCAGACTCTCATGCAGCCGCTAAGAACAGCCCGCATTTAGAAATTTTCCGTAAAAAAGGCATTGAAGTCTTATTAATGTCTGATCGTGTTGATGAATGGTTATTATCTAACTTAAACGAATTTGACGGTAAACATTTACAATCTGTGGCTAAAGGTGAATTGGACTTAGATAAACTAGATAGCGAAGAAGATAAAAAAGAGCAAGAAGATGCGGGTAAAGATTTTGAATCCGTCTTAAAACAAATTAAAGAAGTCTTAGGCGATAAAGTAAGCGAAGTGCGCTTAAGCCATCGTTTAACAGACTCCCCTGCTTGCCTAGTCACAGGCGCACATGATATGAGTTTAAATATGGAACGTATCATGAAAGAATCTGGACAAGACTTAAGCATGATGGGAATGGGGGGGTCTAAACCTATTTTTGAAGTCAATCCAGATCATCCTTTAGTCACTAATATTAAAGAAGAGCAAGATGATGAGCGTTTTGCAGATATTACTCAAATCTTATTTGACCAAGCGATTTTAAGTGAAGGGGGACAATTAGAAAACCCAACTGAATTTGTACATAAATTAAATGGTTTATTACAAGGTTTGTTAAAATAAGCTTTAAATAATGAGCCGATTTCTAGTCGGCTTTTCTTCCCTAGTTTTTTCTCTATACATGATAAAAATAGGATGAAAAATTAGTGTAATATTGGAGTCCAAAATATGTTTTGGGCTTCAATTTACATTTTTTCATAACGCCCCAATCACGGTTTCATTGGTCACTCGAAACTTGATGCCCAATGCGTAAATGTTCAGGTAACCGCTCTTGGACAGTCACCGCCTGTAAATCTTCAGCAACACGAATCACTGACACTTCGCCATCTTCATGTACCATCACTACATTAGGGCGGTATTCAATAAATTGTAACCACTGAGTATTATTGTAAGCTCCCACAGACATAATCACCAGTCGATCATTAATGCCTAATGGCGGTAAGCTAACACTAGCGCGAACCACATCAGTATTCATACATAAAGGTCCATAAAGTACCGTATCTTCTGGGATTCCTTGGGGTTCTTGTGCTAACTTTATAGGGTGGTTATACAAAAAACCTGTAAACAATAGATTAACTCCTGCATCCAAGACTGCAGAACGGCGACCATCAGGTAAATGTTTGGTTGCAACGACACTGGTAATCAGGCTGCCCGCATCATCCACCATTGCACGCCCTGATTCTAGAATTAAAGTGGGTTGAGGTTTACCTCGTGCTGTCCGATCACGTGTCACTTCCAATAAAGTGTCACAAATAACGCGGGCATATTGTTCAATTTCAGGAACGATCTGTTCAGAGGGTAAATTACCCTGTAAAGAATTACAAGAAGCAAATCCTCCCCCCATATCAAGGCTATCAATTTCACACCCCGTTTCTGCCTCGGCGGTTTCCATAAAGACACACATAATCCGTATTTGTGCTTCATAAGCACGAGTATCTAAAATAAATGTACCTATGTGACTATGTAATCCACATAATTTAAGATAAGAACTATCGCTAATACGCCGTGCAGCCTCTAAGGCTTGTCCATTTTCAATATTAAAACCAAAACGACTCCAAGGGGCAGTAAACCCAGTATCAAAATTAAGTCGAATCGCAACAGGAATTACTTTTTCATTAGCCGCCCCAATCGCTTCTAAAGTATATAATTCATCCAGATTATCAATATGAATTCGCGCGCCCTCATTAACCGCTTGTGCTAATATTGCTCTTTTTTTATGAGGGCCATTAAAAATAATTCGATGACCGGGAACGCCTAGAGAGCGTGCTTTTTCATATTCAAAAGCAGAAACCACTTCTGCCCACGCGCCTTCTTGATGAAACGTTTGACAAACAGCCCCTAAATAATTGGTTTTGTAAGACCAGCCATAAATAACGTCAGGATAGCGCGTTTGAAAAGCACTGAATAAACGACGAACATTTTCGCGTAATTTTCGTTCAGAAAGAACAAATAAAGGCGAGCCAAAACGTTCAGCTAAATCATCAATAAGAACGCCATCAATCTCAGAAAGATGAGTCGGTGTATCGCTACACCCCAATTTATTTAACTCTCCCATGACATGAGATGTTATTGTAGGGCGAGTCCCGTTCTTTTTGTTACTAGTCATTATCTTTAACCTCTAGTTCGTAAGATGGGTAGATATAGGGTTCGTAGGCTGGGTAGAGCCGATAGCGAAACCCAGCAGAGAACCATGAAAAGCTGGATTTCTGTAAACTCTAATCCAGTCTACCGTGCTAAATTTATGTGAATAAGTTTAGGTACGTTTTAAAGAACAGAGTGAGTTAATTAAAACAGTCGTTTTGATTTGACTAAGCGTTTTCCAATTAACAACGCTGAGCCATTGAAAGTGACGATCACTTTTGCATTTTGTAGGTTTTGAAATTAAGCTAACATCCTCTTAATTTTTTAAAGCTTATCAATGAATTTCTTTGATTGTTCAAAGTCATTAACAACACCCATTTCAAGCAATGTACACAATTTTTCTTCATAGCATTTTCTTAATTCTTGATG
>DAOUTG010000009.1 GCA_030626845.1 Methylococcaceae bacterium | reverse complement strand
AACAAAACAATTGGCAATAAAGATTCTTCTCCCATATAATCCCTCGCACTCGAATAACGCCAGTGTTCAGGAAGGTCAACATAACCGCGTTTGACAGGGTTATAGTGAATATAGGTTAAACGTTGTTGACACATTATTTCTTTGCTCATTTCTTCTGGCTGCGAACCCTCTTGCCAAAACTGATATTCACTTTCAGTTTTGTGTTTACGTTTGTAGTATGCAAAATATTTAAGTAACGTTCTCGCATTACGCTGTTTTAATAAATCAAGAATTTGCCTAGCAGTAAAAGATTTAAATTGTTGAATTCGTTTACTGTGTTGGCTCGCTGTTGAGATAAAATGTAAGTGGTTTTCTAGGACAACATACGCATGGAGCTTGAAGTCTGTGTTTTGTTGTAGCCATATAAAGCTATCAAAAAGTATATTTACGCTTTCTTTTCGAGTAAAAACAGGTTGCCAACCTGCAACGATCAATGTGTGAAAGTAAGGGTAGGCTTCGTTTAAAATTTTATAGCGGCTACGTCCCATGAATTTAGTTTAAAAGATTAAATTAATATCCGTCAAGCAGAGCTTGAAGGTAGGCGTTCCCAAGCTGGAGCTTGGGAACGAGAAATTAAAAACCACATTCAACCATTAATGAACCAGAAGACCAGTCATGCATATCACTACGACTCCATTCTCTAACTGGTGAAGGATAATTTGTTTGAAGGGGTTCTTTCCATGTTGCATTTACTTTTGGTGCATACCTAGAATCATCTTCCCATATTCCATTATTTATAATAGCAGGTCCAATTTTTTCATAAAGTATTGTTCCACCAAAATCTTTTTGACTGTAAATTGTAACTTTTGTGCCAGTATCTATTGCTATACCATCAAAGGTATGCTCTACCGCCTTAGGAAAGGCTTGATTATTATCAGGATACAAACCAGCCCCTACATATTCACTAGCATGATCCAATATATATATTTCTGAAATACCTATATCCGAAAACTGATCAGCTAACACCAAACCTGTAAAATGTACTCTACAATCACCCTCTGGCTCAATTTTTGGTATATAAATTGAGGTATTCACAGTTTCAGAAGAAACATCATCTGTGTAAGCATCAATTTGAAAATAATATGTTGTATCGGTTAATAAATTAGGTATTTTGTACGATACTATATCTACATCATTTAAAACAACGATGCTTTCCCAATTAGTTTGATCAGTTGATTGATAAATACGATACCCTTTTACAAGATCTATAAATTGTTCAGAATCTGGGTAATTCCAAGTAAGTTCTACAATCGTGGCCCCCAAAAGTTCCGCATTAAAATTTGTAGGTGAAGCAATATTCTCTGGCACTAATTCAATATCTATTTCTCTTTCCGTTGTTCCGCCGTCATCGTCCGAAATTAAGCCAAAATCATAACTATTAATAAATTTTAATTTATTATGATATGTACCAACATCTAAGATTGATGGGTCTAATGTAACAGTAACAATATCATCAGCATTAGGACTTATTGTTCCTGATGTTTTAGATACTGAGATTACATTATCTTCAATGTATTGAATCTCCCAGTCTAAATCAGTACCCCCTGTATTGGAAAGTAGAAAAGTCTTTGTAATATTGTCTTCTGAAAATGTTGTTACTATTTCGGTTATATGATCACCTTCTAATTTTAATTTTGGCGGTGTTTTTGAGTCATCACAAATTCCACCGACTTGCCATCGAGCAAGTAACCACTCTTTATTAAAAAACTCTGTTTCAGTAACAACATTAAGCTTTTCAAATATAAATTTTCCAAATTTACTGCTATCTCCACCAATACCAGCCCATTCAAAATTACTCTTAATACCAAGGACAGCGGTATTATCATCCCCACCTAGACATGGGTCGTTTCTCCAAGTATCAAGATTTGTATCAAAATTTACCAAATCGGTCTTCATTTTCAAATAAGCACTAAAACGAACCGCAGGACCAAGGACACCGTAAATTAGTACTGATATTCTTGGTTCAATAGAACCTTGCATCTCGTATGATACTTCCGCTTTTGGTTCAAGAAAATCCCAACTAGGTTTGAATTCTCCAATAATATTTGTACCCGCCCCTTTGTTATAAACTACACCAAAGCGTATTTTCTGTTTTAGCTCAATTCCTGTATTTACCTTAGCAGTAACTTTTCCATCAAAACCAATAAAAACATCAAGAGTAGACTGTATATAGACAGGGATTGGCCCAATAAAAAAAACCATCTTTTGAAATGGAATACTTCCAAGTTTAATTTTTTTATCAAGATTAACGTCACCTCCAATAAAAAACTCTAATTTTTCTGTCGCTTTTATTTGAGGAATTATTTTGAAATATTCGAGACCTGAAAAGAATCCGTATGAAACACCAATGTCTAACTTGAGATCTATTTTTACCTCTCCATTAGCTTTTACATCAATTCCATCTTTGCTGTATAGCACAACAGGCTCTTTCTTTTTTATTCCAATACTTCCTACAGATAAAGTTCTTCTTTGCAGTCTTTCTTTTTCAGTAACACTAGAATTTCCAATTTTAATCGTAAACGTACTTTCTTTCGAATTATTTGAGCGCATAAGTTTAACACCATCAATTTTACTGAAATTAATAGTTTTATCTATGGGTGTCCTAGGTGTTAAATCTTCTAATTTATTTGAATTAGTTGAACGAGAAATTCGAGCTTGTTGTTGTGATGTTAATAATACATTAGAATCAATATCTTCATTTGTCATAACTTTTGAAAAAGTTCCCGTTCCCTGTTTTATAACTTCATCTAGTGTCGCATCAACACTTTCAAGGTTGTACTTAAAATCGCTAATTTTTGTAATTAAACTAACTTTTCTTAAAAAACCATTGTTTGTACTACCAACAACGTAGTCATCAATGACTAAATCACTCATTTTAGTAACTAACTCATCATCTCCATGATTTATAGTTACATAAACTTTACTATCACCCTCTAGACTTACGTTAGCCCTACTTAAATCAACTATATTCTTAATAATTTGTGTTTCTTTATAGCCAAATGATACTGATATTTGGTGATCAGATGATAGTGAGACTTGACATTCCGATTTATCAATAGAAACTATATCACAGCCTCCCCAGCTTAGAATTTTTGTATCTACTTTAGGTGTAGCTGTTATTGTTATGAATGCGTCATTTTTAGTATAAAATGAAAATACTTTATTATCACTAGTCTCACGGTTAGCATCATAGTTAATTTTGCCATCTTCTGAAAAGAAGTCTCCTTTACCAAAGGGGATAACTTCAATTTTAACATCACGGGTTCTTGAATCTTTTGCTGTGTAGAATGAAAGCCGATTACCAAATTTTGAATCAAGTAATAATTTTAATTTTTCAAGTTTATTATCGTGATATGTGCTAATAATAGAGTCATTTTCAGCATCCTCCTCGAATAGGGTTTGATAATTAAACTTCAAACTATTCTTATGATTTTCATCCTGTGGATTAAAAGAAATTAAATCTGTATCATTAATAACGCCATCCCCTGTAATATCTAACAAAAATAACGTCACGGCTATATCAGTTAATCTTCTCTGAATATCATTATTTGACATTTCTCTGATATTTTTTTCAATATAACGCCATGCAATATCAGAAATAGCCGTAACATTTATAGCCCCTTTTTTTATATTATTTCCTGATACAAGCCCATAAATTGTGCCATTATTAAGGGTAGGAAAATCATCAATATTACCATCGTCATTAGCATCTGTATCAACGCCTTTTGCTACACTTACAAGATAATAGTCTTTATCATTCAAGTGTTGAATATTATTAAAGAAAAAAAAGCCTTTACCATTAGTAGTCGTTGTTGCAATAGGATTGCCAAGATCAGATAACTTTAATACATTAACAGTAGAGCTAGCAAGTGGGCCTAATATTGCTCGGTTGATGAAACCCGAAGATAAGTAGCTGATATTAATTGTTAAATCATTAGTCACAACATGACGATACCGAAGGACTTTATTTATTTCTCCCATAGCAACAATTTGATCATTAATTTTAACAACCCCTTTAAAACCTACTTTCGGCTTAACCACCACATTAATAGATTCCCCTACCTCCTTTGTCAGCACATCTTGAGTAGCAACCCCCGTAGGCGAAAGCGTTACAATCGTAATCGTTTCTGCAAACACCGCGCTTGAGAAAAAATACAGGAATAGCCAAACCACCCTAAAATTTCTTATTTTCATAGCCCTACATCCTTAAAAATATAAAAAAGCTAACATTCAAAACAGCCTTCATTTTACAAATTACCTAAACCAACTCAGTCAATAATCTTGAACCCCTAACAACCCGCACAATTTCAATATTTTTATCAACAAGTTGATATAAAATCAGATAACGACCCACAGAAAATGACGTAATTCTGGCGCAATATCAGTACGCGCTACAGCTATTATTGTACCGTTGCAAAGCCTCATCTTTAATCGCTTGCATATCCAAAAGTTGAGAATTTCCACTTTCTATCCCTTCTTGCCACAAAGTTTTAATTACCTCTGTTCCTTGTAGACAAACATCCTCATTTTTCATGCCATCAATCAAACCTTGCCTTGATTCATTCTCATTATTAAATTGCAATTTAATAATTATTTTTTCCAATTCAACCAAAGATTTTGCAGATAATTTATCAATTTGACGGAATAAATCTAATTTATGTTCTGCAATATTCATATTATTCACCCTAAAAAACCATTAAACCTAAACAATCGAAAAATCAACCGTAGAAAAATCACTCACACCCGCCAACGTTAAAGCAACATCAGGCTCAGAAACTACCGCGTTATTATTAAGCACAATCGCCTTCTCAAAAATAATCCGCGTATCTGTAGCTGATTCAATACTCGCACTCTGCTTAAAAGATTCAGTCGTCATCGTTTTACCCCTGACATCATCAAAAACCAGTTTATCTTCACCCACTTTAAACCCTTGCAAGGTAATATCAACTACTTCACTACTTTCAACAATAAAAAGACTACTGTCTATATCATAAATAAAAAAATCAGCAATTCCTTCTGTACCTTGTTGAGGAAGGGAATTATTCGCCGATAAATGAATCACCCCTAAAGCAGAATCTAAAGCAGCTTTTGCAACCACAACGGTCGATTCATCCGCAGTCAGGGGAGCTAACGCCGTCTTTGCTAAAGTAACATCATTCGATTGCAAAGGATCAACAAAATACATAGAAACCTCGGTTTTATTCGCAATCAATGCTGCATCTTTTAAACCTTGTGGCTCAGTGTTTGCTTTCGCCCCTTCAATCATCCAAATAATCGCCTCATCTTTCGTCATTCCCCCTTGATCTAATTGATTGACCCAAAAATCTCGACCACTGACATCAGGCGCGCGTCCTAAAAGATTGGTATAAATAGCGGTAATAAAATCATTGGATGACAAAGCCGATGGATACAACACTTGATATTCTGCCGCCGTTGAAATATCGTTGGAAACCGCCGTTAAAGCAAATTGATCTTTAAGCGCATCTGATAAAGAATCAGCCGCACTTAAACGATAAGTTTCAAAGGATTTTTCCCAAAATTCCACCCCACCTGCATCAGCCGCCCGATTAAAATAAGCAGAATATAATTCAACAATTTGTTTAAAAGAAACCCCTAAAGCGATATTTAAGACGGATTTCGTGCTTTCAACACTCGCAATATCAGCCGTAATATTAGAAAATGCACTTGCCGATAATTTGCCATCATTTGATTTTAAATAATCCACAAAATAAACTGAAATAGCGGTTTTATTGGCAATCAATGCGGCATCTTTTAAACCTTGTGGCTCAGTGTTTGCTTTCGCCCCCTCAATAATCCGAATAATGGCCTCTCCTGAAGTCATTCTCCCTTCATTCAAATTATTAACCCAAAAATCCTTTCCGCCAGCATCGGGTAAACGCCCTAAAAGATTGGTGTAAATTTTAGTGATAAAATCACTATTTTCCAACGTTGAGGGATACAGTTGTTGATATTCCGTTGCAGTTGAAATATCGGCTAACACTTCTATGAAAGCATACAGCTCTGGAGAGGGGGCTAATAATGTGGTCGGCGCATTAGCCATATAAGTTTCAAATGAATTGATCCAAAAATTTGCACCTCCCGCATCAGCGGCACGGTTAAAATAGGCAGAATACAGCTCAATAATAGTTTCTTTTTGTTCGGTGGTTATTGCCATGTTAATTCCTTAAAATAATTCAAAAAATTTAAAGCATATAATTTTACAGTCGATTTTTAAATTTGTCTTTCGTGATTATAAACCAACTAATATTATGCTACAATCAACCATTAGTTGTTATTTCCACACTTTTTGTTGGTATTTCTATGCAAGTCCATGAAAAAATACGCTCAATACGTCAATCAAAAAATTGGTCACAAGAAAAAATGGCAGAAAAGCTTAAGATATCTACTAACGGTTATGCCAAAATAGAACGGGGTGAGACTAAAGCTCATATTCCTAAATTGGAACAAATTGCAGAAATTTTAGAATTAGATTTAATGGAATTACTAACCTCTCGCGAAAAAAACGTATTTTATTTTATCGGAGATAACAGTCCAAATAATAGCAACTCACAATTCACAGGTACATCCAACGAAATAACCTTTGAAATGCAAAAACTACAATTAACCATTAAACACCAAAAAGAGCTTCTCGAACAAAAAGATAAAAATATTGCCCGTTTAGAGGAAGTTATTCAACTTTTGAAAGAACATAACCATAAAGCAGATGATAACCTGTAAAAAACTATAACGATTGTATTGACTAATCCTCCAGTTTACTTAAAATAACATCCTGCAAACCACTAAACCGTTTAATTTCACCAACGAGCAATAATAATTCACCACACGCCTTTTCTAAATTATTATCCCATAAAACGCTTTCTAAATTTTTTGCAACCCTCTTAAGTTCTAAAAAACCACAAAAATCTAATGATCCTTGCAGTTTATGAAGCTTTTTTTGAGCAATAACAACTTCCTTTCCCACTATTGCTTGTTCTATCTCTGCCATTTGCTGAGGAAGTTCAAAAAATAATTTTTTAAACAGGATAATAGCCAATGATTTATTACCCATTGTTCGCGTTAACATCGCCTCAACATAAACTAATTCATCACTCATTGAATCCTCCCTACATTTAGATAAAATTTAAAATGAATTTTTGTACCAATTCTGCTACTATGGGAAGTTAAATTAATTCTATTCTTACTAACAAATTTTGGTAAATAAACATGACCTATGTAGTCACAGAAAACTGTATTAAATGTAAATATACCGATTGCGTAGAAGTCTGCCCAGTCGATTGTTTTCACGAAGGACCTAATTTTTTAGTCATTGATCCTGAAGAATGCATTGACTGCTCTCTATGCGAACCAGAATGTCCTGCCGATGCCATCCGTGCTGAAGATGATTTGCCTGAGGATCAAGAACATTTCATTCAATTAAATGCTGAGTTATCTCAAAACTGGCCTGTCATTACTGAACAAAAAGAGCCGTTTCCTGATGCCGAAGAATGGGATGGAAAGCCTGATAAAACCCAGCTTATTGAAAGATAAATAAAACCATCAAGCATAAAAAAGCCAGTTTATAAACTGGCTTTTTTTATTTTAGCTTTTAAGATTGATTATCAATCTTCTACTTCATCAGGTTCAGGTCTATCGACTAACTCAACATAAGCCATTGGCGCATCATCACCTGTTCTAAAACCACACTTCATTACTCTTAAATAACCACCCGCCCTATTTTGATAACGAGGCCCTAAATGATTAAATAATTTAGCAACTGCTTCTTTATCACGCAGTCTTGCAAAAGCCAAACGTCTATTTGCAACCGAGTCTTTTTTCGCTAAAGTAATTAAGGGTTCAGCAAACCCTCGTAACTCTTTAGCTTTAGGCAAGGTTGTTTTTATCAGCTCGTGTTTAATAATAGAGCTAACCATATTGCTAAACATAGCTTTACGATGACTACTATTTCTATTTAATTGTCTTCCAGATTTGCGATGTCTCATTTTGAGATAACCTTCAGTTTGTTAAATTCCAGCCTGGCTTTGATCAGCCAGATTTTCAGGAGGCCAGTTTTCAAGACGCATACCTAAAGATAATCCTTTCATTGCAAGAATATCTTTAATTTCAGTCAATGATTTTTTGCCTAAATTGGGGGTTTTTAAGAGTTCGACTTCAGTTCGTTGAATTAAATCACCGATATAAAAAATATTTTCAGCTTTCAAGCAATTTGCCGAACGTACTGTCAATTCTAAATCATCAACAGGTCTTAATAATACAGGATCAAATGTCTCTTCTTCAACAATAGCTTCTTCTGCCGCCTGCTCATGTACTTTTTCAAAATCAACAAATACCGATAATTGATCATGTAAAATTGTTGCAGCAAGTTTAATGGTTTCTTCCGGATCTACCGTGCCATTGGTTTCTAACTCAACAATTAATTTATCTAAATTAGTTCGTTGCTCAACACGTGTACTTTCAACATGATAGGCTACTTTTATCACGGGGCTAAAAAGTGCATCAACCATCAAAGCACCGACAGGTGATGAACTATCTAATTGTTCTTTTCTAACATTAGCAGGTACATAACCACGACCACGCTCAACTTTAAGTCGAATATTTAATTCACCCGCTTGTGTTAAATGTGCGATAACTTGATCAGGATTAACAATATCGACATCATGAGGTAGCTCTATATCTGCCGCTGTTACTACACCTGCACCTGTTTTACTTAAAGATAAAGTAATTTCATCCTTTGAATGCAAAATAACCGCAAGTTGTTTTAAATTCAATAAGATATCAATAACATCTTCTTGAATTCCATCAATCGTTGAGTATTCATGTAAGACACCTTCTATTTCGACTTCGGTAACCGCACAGCCTGAAATAGACGATAACATGACTCTTCTGAGTGCATTACCAAGCGAATGACCAAAACCTCTTTCTAGGGGTTCGATAACAATTTTTGAATGGTTTGCCGAATGACTGACTACATCTACCAAATTTGGTTTTAATAAGCCAGCAATAGATTTTTGCATAAGTTATATCTCAGACCTAATTATTTAGAATAAAGCTCTACAACCAGTTGTTCATTCATATCACTACCTAAATCAACACGTTCGGGGAGCGACTTAAATGTTCCTGTCATTTCTTTAGAGTTAATATCTAACCAGACAGGAAAACCATACTGTTCTGAAACCGTTAAAGCATCAACTATGCGTTGCTGTTTTTTAGCTTTTTCTCTAATCTTAACTTCATCACCCGCTTTTACTTGATAAGAGGCGATATTGGTCAATTGTCCATTAACAACAATAGATTTATGAGAAACTAATTGACGTGCTTCTGCACGAGTGCTTGCAAATCCCATCCGATAAACAACGTTATCCAAACGTGATTCTAATAAGTTCAACAAATTTTCGCCTGTTGCCCCTTTTTGTAATGCAGCAGCTTTATAGTAATTTCTAAACTGCTTTTCTAATACGCCATAAATTCGGCGAATTCTTTGTTTTGCTCTTAATTGTAGTGCATAATCAGAACTTCTTACTCGCGCTGTACCATGCTGTCCAGGGCGTTGCTCTAATTTACATTTACCTTCCAAAGACTTGCCTCTGCTTTTTAAAAACAGATCCGTGCCTTCTCTACGACTTAACTTACAAGTAGGTCCTAGATACCTTGCCATAATAACTACTCCGAAATCTTAAACACGACGTTTTTTAGGGGGGCGACAACCATTATGCGGAATGGGGGTCACATCAACAATGTTAGTAATCTTAAAACCTAGATTATTAAGTGATCTTACCGCAGATTCCCGCCCAGGCCCAGGTCCTTTAATCATTACATCTAGGTTTTTCATTCCATATTCTAACGCAATATTACCCGCTTTTTCTGCGGCAACCTGTGCTGCAAAAGGCGTACTTTTACGTGAACCTCTAAACCCTGAACCCCCTGAGGTAGCCCAAGATAGTGCATTACCTTTTCTATCAGTAATGGTTACAATTGTGTTATTAAATGACGCATGGACATGAGCTATACCATCCGCCACTTCTTTTTTAATGCGTTTTTTAGAGCGATTTTGAGTTGCCATTATTTTTAAAGCCTTTTACAAAAATATCTTATTTTCTAATTGGTTTACGAGGACCTTTACGAGTACGCGCATTGGTTCGTGTTCTCTGCCCTCTTAATGGCAAGCCTCTACGATGTCTAATTCCACGATAACAGCCTAAATCCATTAGACGTTTAATATTCATCGACACTTCACGACGAAGATCGCCTTCAACCGTCATTTTTGAAATAACATTACGAATGGCTTCCAACTGTTCTTCTGTTAGCTCTTTTATTTTTATTGAAGACTCAACACCGACTTCTTTACAAATGCTTTTAGCAGTTTGGCGACCAATTCCATAGACAGATGTCAACGCAATCTCTGCGTGTTTATGCTCTGCCACATTTATTCCAGCAATACGTGCCATCTAGTACTCCCATGATGGTATTTTAAAGTTAAGCGCGAAATTATAACATCCTATAAAATCTAGCGCAATAAATATTAACCTTGACGTTGTTTATGACGACCATCTTTACAGATAACTCTAACAACACCATTTCTTTTTACAACTTTACAGCTACGACAAATTTTTTTTACCGATGCACGAACTTTCACAATTCAACTCCTACGAAAATTATTTTTTAAGATTGGCTTTTTTCATCAGCCCTTCATATTGTTGTGACATCAAATGCGTCTGCAACTGTGAAATAAAATCCATTACCACAACAACAATAATTAATAACGAAGTTCCTCCAAAATAAAAAGGAACATTCCAATAAACAATCAAAAACTCAGGTAATAAACAAACTAGAGTAATATAAAATGCACCAACTAAAGTTAAACGGGTCATTACTTTATCTATATACGCTGTTGTTTGCGCTCCAGGTCTAACACCTGGTAAAAATGCGCCTGATTTTTTCAAATTATCTGCTGTTTCTTTTGAATTAAAAACTAATGCTGTATAAAAGAAACAAAAGAAAATAATTGCAGCAGCATAAAACATTACGTACACAGGTTGCCCTGGTGACAATACAGTTGATACATCTTGTAACCAAGAAAACCCTTCAGCATTACCAAACCAACCCGCTATAGTTGCTGGGAAAAGAATAATACTTGAAGCAAAAATAGGCGGAATAACCCCTGCCATATTTAGTTTTAAAGGTAAAAAACTACTTTGCCCCGCATACATTTTTCGCCCTTGCTGACGTTTAGGATAATTAATGATAATACGGCGCTGACCTCTCTCAACAAAAACGACTAACGCAGTAACAGCAATTGCAATCAAAAATAATAGTACAATAAATGCACCATTCATTTCACCTGTTCTTGCAAGCTCCAAAGTTCCTCCAATAGCAGAAGGCAGACCTGAAACAATACCTGCAAAAATAATTAGTGAAATACCATTACCGATCCCTCTTTCAGTCACCTGTTCTCCAAGCCACATCAAGAATATAGTTCCTGTTACCAAGGTAATTGCAGTAATTACAATAAAACTCATGCCTGGATTAATAACAACAGATAAACCCCCTGCTGTTTGATTCTGCAGCGCAATTGAAATACCGATTGCCTGAAAAGTCGCCAAGACCACCGTTCCATAACGGGTATACTGGGAAATTTTACGTCTTCCTGACTCCCCTTCTTTTTTAACTTGCTCTAGTGTTGGAATAATAACCGTCATCAACTGCATAATAATAGAGGCAGAGATATAAGGCATAATTCCTAATGCAAATAAACTTAAACGCATTAAAGCACCACCTGAGAACATGTTAAACATATCCAAAATAGAACCACTTTGCTGTTCAAACATTAAATGCAACGCTTTTGGATCAATTCCAGGTACAGGTATATGTGCACCAATCCGATAAACAAATAACGCACCAAGAACAAAAAGTAACCTTGACTTTAGCTCTGATAAACCACCCCCTGCTTTTTTCGCCATTTTCGTTCTTGATGTACTCACTTAGTTAAGCCTCTACTTTACCGCCTGCAGCTTCAATTGCCGCTTTCGCGCCAGCTGTTGCCTTAAGCCCTTTAATGGTAATTGGTTTACTGACTTCACCTGACAAAATTACCTTTGCAGTTTTAGAAATTGCTGGAATTAAATTAGCATCAATTAAAGACTTTAAATCAATAACATCAGCATCCACTAAATTCAATTCATTCAATCTAACCTGAGCTGAATATTTTTTACTGCGAGAGCTAAATCCTACTTTAGGTAGCCTACGCTGCAAAGGCATTTGACCGCCTTCAAAACCAACTTTATGAAAACCACCACTACGTGATTTTTGACCTTTATGCCCACGACCACAAGTTTTACCTAATGTAGAACCTATACCACGTCCTACTCTTTTAGATTTTTTTCGTGAGCCTGCTGCTGGCTGAATACTATTTAAAAACATTAAATCCCCTCAACTTTAAGCATATAGGCAATTTTATTAATCATTCCTCTGTTTTCAGGAGTATCAATAACATTGACCGTTTGATTAATTTTACGCAAACCCAACCCAATTAAACAACCTTTGTGGCTTGCTAAACGACCAATTTTACTTTTTGTCATGGTCACGCTTATCTTTTTATTTGCCATGCGCCTATCCTGTAACTTGCTCAACGGTTAAACCACGTTTTGCGGCAATTTGTTTAGTATTACGCATATCAGTCAAACCGTTAATGGTTGCTCTTACAACATTAATAGGGTTATTCGTACCAATACATTTTGCTAAAACATTATGCACACCAACTACTTCAAATACTGCACGCATCGCGCCACCCGCAATGATACCAGTACCTTCTGATGCAGGCTGCATATAAACTTTAGCCGCCCCTGTATTTGCCATAACCGGATATTGTAAGGTATCACCTTTTAAATGTACTTTACGCATATTTTTACGTGCTTGTTCTAAAGATTTTTGAATTGCAATAGGAACTTCACGTGCTTTACTTACACCATATCCTATCCGCCCCTCACCATCACCGACTACTGTCAATGCTGTAAAACCAAAAACTCTACCGCCTTTTACTACTTTTGCAACACGGCGTACAGAAACTAATTTTTCCTGTAAACCATCAGAGCTGCCTTGAGATGCTGCTGTCGCCATTATATTCTTCCTTTAAAACTTCAATCCAGCTTCGCGTGCAGCATCTGCTAATGCCTTCACACGACCATGATATTTAAAACCTGAACGATCAAACGCAACCTCAGTAACCCCTGCGGCAACGGCTTTTTGTGCAATACTTTTTCCAACTTCAACTGCAGCCTCTGCATTCCCCGTATTTGTAACCACCGCTTTAATATCCGCTTGAGCAGTAGAAGAACTAACAAGTGTGGTTATACCATCTTTACTTAAAACTTGAGCATAGATGTGCTGAGAAGTTCTATGAATAGTTAACCTGTTTACATCTAATCTTTTGATTTTAGAGCGTAATCTTAAAGCCCGTTTCAATCGAGATGCTTTTTTATCCATTACTTTACCTACTTCTTTTTAGCTGCTTTTCTAGCAACATATTCATCCGTATAACGAACACCCTTACCTTTATAAGGCTCTGGTGGACGGTACGCTCTAATTTCTGATGCAACTTGACCGACTTTTTGTTTATCTATCCCTTTAACAGTAATTTCTGTCTGTGAAGGCGTTTCAATAGAAATACCTTCTGGCATCGCATAAGCGACTGGATGTGAAAAACCTAAAGAAAGATTAAGAGACTTTCCATTTATTTGCGCTCTATAACCAACACCAACTAAAGCCAGTTTTTTCTCAAAACCTTTAGTAACACCTTCAATCATATTGCTTAATCTAGCTCTAACTGTTCCAGCTTGAGCATTTGCCTTTTTAACCCCTTTATCCCAAGAGATATTAATTTGGTTATTATTAATTTCAATACTAACACAATGATGAATATCTAAAGACATTTGACCATTACTTCCTTTAATGGTCATATTACCCGCCTCTAACTTGACATCAACATTGCTAGGAATGGTAATGGGTGTATTTGCAATTCTTGACATAATATCCCCCTTAACAAACTGTACAAAGAACTTCACCACCGTGACCGATAGCACGTGCAGCTCTATCTGTCATGACACCACTTGAAGTCGAAACTATTGCAATCCCTAAACCACCCAATACTTTAGGTAATTCATCTTTAGATTTATAGATGCGTAAACCAGGTTTACTAATTCTTTTTACTTTTTCAATTACAGAGATACCATTAAAATATTTTAAATCAATAGTCATTTCAGTATGACTACCCTTAACTTCAGTGGTACACCCAAGAATATACCCTTCTTCTTTTAATACATTTGCAATTGCAATTTTTAATTTAGAAGAAGGCATAGACACGCTTTTTTTACCCGCAAACTGCCCGTTTCTAACACGGGTCAACATATCTGCTATAGGGTCTGTCATACTCATTTTTATATTGTCTCCAAAAACCTAAAGCAAGGCTACCAGCTTGCTTTACTTAACCCAGGAACATCACCGCGCATAGTTGCTTCTCTTAACTTGTTACGGCTAAGACCAAACTTACGATAATACCCATGAGGACGACCTGTTAGATTACAGCGATTACGCAACCTTGCTGCGCTTGAATCTCTAGGAAGCTTTTGAAGCTTAAAGTGAGCGGCTTCTTTATCCTCAAAAGAAGTATTAGAATCTCTAATAATTTCTTTTAAAGCCGCGCGTTTCTGTGCATATTTTTGCACTAGTTTATTACGCTTATCTTCACGCGCAATCATTGATTTTTTTGCCATTTTTCGCCCTTTAGTTCTTAAATGGAAAATTAAAAAGCTTAAGCAATGCTAAGCCTTCTTTATTCGTTTTAGCTGTTGTTGTGATGGTAATATCCAAACCACGTAAGGTATCAATTTTGTCATAATCAATTTCAGGAAAAATGATTTGCTCTTTAACACCCATTGAATAATTACCACGCCCATCAAAGCTTTTAGGGCTCATACCGCGGAAATCGCGGATTCGAGGTATAGAAATACTAATTAAACGATCTAAAAATTCATACATTTTATCGCTACGTAAAGTAACTTTACAACCGATAGGCATATCATCACGAATTTTAAAGCCCGCAATCGATTTTCTTGCTTTAGTTACAACTACTTTCTGACCTGCAATTTTTTCCATATCGGAAATTGCTGCCTGTAACACTTTTTTATCTGCAACCGCTTCCCCAACGCCCATATTTAGGGTGATTTTAGTTAATTTAGGCGCTTCCATTACAGATTTATATCCAAACTGCTCAACTAAAGCAGGTAAGATTCTTTGTTTATATTCAGTTCTTAGTCTAGCCATTATTATTCTCCCTATGCATCAACAGTTTCATTGGTTGATTTAAAATACCTGACTTTTTTTCCATCATCTAAAAACTTAACACCTATTCTATCGGCTTTTTGAGTTTTAGAATTATATAATCCGACATTTGAAATCGCAATAGGCATATCTTTATCAATAATACCTCCTTGAACTCCTGAATTAGGGTTGCCTTTTTGATGTTTTTTTACACGGTTAATACCATCTACCAAAACTTTATCATTACTAAGAATTTTGGCTACTTTACCACGCTTACCTTTATCCTTACCAGCACGAACAATAACTTCATCACCTTTTTTGATTTTTTGCATCTTTAGTGTTCCTCTTATAAAACTTCTGGAGCTAGAGAAATAATCTTCATAAACTTTTCTCCTCTTAACTCACGAGTAACAGGTCCAAAAATACGTGTACCTAATGGTTGTAGTTGAGCATTTAAAATAACCGCCGCATTACCATCAAAACGAATCACAGACCCATCAAGTCTGCGAACCCCTTTACGAGTCCTTACCACTAAGGCATTATAAACTTCACCCTTTTTTACACGACCTCTAGGAATCGCATCTTTAACACTCACTTTAATGATGTCGCCAATACCCGCATAACGTCGGTGTGAACCGCCTAATACTTTGATACACATGACCCTTTTTGCGCCACTGTTATCAGCAACGTCAAGGTTAGTTTGCATCTGAATCATTATAAAATCCCAACTATCTCAATTAATTGTTTTGTAAAAACGTTTATTTTACGCTTCCGAGAACGTCAACCAGCTTAAAGGTTTTCCTTTTTGATATAGGGCGACAAGAAGTAATCGTTACTGTATCTCCTTCTTGACACTGGTTTTTCTCATCATGAGCCAATAATTTGGTTGAACGTTTAATATATTTACCGTAAACAGGATGTTTAATCATACGCTCGACTAAAACGGAAATTGTTTTATCCATTTTATTACTAACTACACGACCTGTCATCGTGCGTAACTTTTCTGTATTCTCACTCATGCTGATGCACTCGCCATTTCATTTAATATGGTATGAACACGCGCTATATCACGTCTTACCTTTTTAACCTGATCAGATTTTGTTAGCTGACCTGATCCCTTTTGCATTCTTAAATTAAATTGCTCACGCGATAATTCAAGCAACAGAGTATTTAATTCTTCTTTCGTCTTTTGACGTAATTCACTAGCAATCATTACATTATCGTCCGCGCAGTAAAAGTAGTTTTAATCGGCAATTTAGCTGCTGCAAGCACAAATGCCTCACGTGCTAATTCCTCAGAAACCCCTTGGATTTCATAAAGCATTGTTCCAGGCTTTATTTGGGCAACCCAATACTCCACACTACCTTTACCTTTACCCATACGAACTTCTAGCGGTTTTTTAGTAATAGGCTTATCAGGGAAAATTCTTATCCAAAGCTTCCCACCCCGTTTAACATGACGAGTAATTGTTCTTCGAGCGGCTTCAATTTGACGAGCAGTTATTCTACCACGAGAAGTCGCTTTCAAGCCAAATTCACCAAAACTAACCGAAGACCCTTTTTGAGCCGTACCGTTATTTCGACCTTTATGTTGCTTACGAAACTTTGTTCTTTTAGGCTGAAGCATGATTATTTCCTTTCAACAGTTTTTTTAGAGCTTCCGCTATCCGCTGCTAAATGTGCATCAGTATCAAAAACTTCACCTTTAAAAATCCATACTTTAATACCTATAATTCCATAGGTAGTATTAGCTTCTGCCGTTCCATAATCAATATCTGCACGCAAAGTATGCAAAGGCACCCGACCCTCTCTATACCATTCTCCTCGCGCAATTTCAGCACCATTCAAACGCCCACCAACATTAATTTTAATACCTTCTGCACCTAAACGCATAGTATTAGTAACCGCACGTTTCATTGCACGACGATACATAATTCTTTTTTCAAGCTGCTGAGCAATACTTTCAGCCACTAATTTAGCATCTAATTCAGGCTTTCTGATTTCTTCAACATTTAACTGCACAGAAACCCCCATCATCTTAGATACTTCACGTCTCAACCTATCAATGTCTTCGCCTTTCTTACCAATGACAATCCCAGGACGTGCCGTATGGATGGTAACATGTGCATTACTTGCTGGACGGTTAATTTGAATGCGACTCACTGACGCATGTGCTAGCTTAGATTTTATATAATCACGAACCTTTAAATCCTGTAACAAAAATACGGGATAATTCTGGCTATTTGCGTACCATCTTGATGTCCAATCCTTAACAATTCCAAGACGTATACCCGTTGGATGTACCTTTTGACCCATTTTTTATAGTCCTCTACTCGTATTCTGCTACTTTGACGGTGATATGACAGCTTCTTTTTAAGATATGATTCGCCCGTCCCTTTGCTCTTGCTCGAACACGTTTTAATGTTCGCCCTTCATTAACAAATACTGTAGAGACAATTAACTCATCAATATCAGCACTTTCATTGTGCTCTGCATTTGCAATGGCTGATTCTAAAACTTTTTTCATGATACCAGCAGCTTTTTTAGAACTGAACCTTAAAAGATTCAATGCTGCTTCTACTGGTAAACCACGTATCTGGTCACCGACTAATCGTGCCTTTTGTGCCGATAATGGCGCATTAGATAACTTTGCTGAAATTTCCATAAATCCTTACCTAGATTTTTTATCGGCCAAATGACCTCTATAGGTACGAGTTGGTGCAAACTCACCTAACTTATGCCCGACCATATTTTCAGAAATAAGTACAGGAATATGTTGACGACCATTATGTACAGCGATAGTTAAACCTAACATATCAGGACTAACCATAGATCTTCTTGACCAAGTCTTAATTGGTTTCCTATTATTACTACTGACAGCACTCTCTACTTTTTTCTGTAGATGATGATCAATAAATGGACCTTTTTTAATTGAACGTGGCACACTTTACCCCTTATTTTTGCTTACGTCGTCTGATAATCATTTTATCAGTCCGCTTATTTTTACGTGTTTTATACCCTTTAGTAGGTACACCCCATGGCGAAACAGGATGTCTTCCGCCTGATGTCCGACCTTCACCACCACCATGCGGATGATCGACAGGATTCATGGCAACACCTCGAACTGTTGGACGAACGCCACGACGACGTGTTGCCCCAGCTTTACCTAAAGAAATTAAGTTATGTTCAGAATTTGAAACCTCACCGATAACAGCCTTACAGTCAGCCATAATCTTACGCATTTCACCCGAACGCAAACGCAAAGTAACGTGAATACCTTCTTTGGCAACCAATTGCGCTGAAGTTCCAGCACTTCTTGCCATTTGCGCGCCTTTTCCAGGCTTCATCTCAACACAATGAACCGTCACACCTAAAGGCATGTTTCGTAGCGGCATACAATTTCCAGTTTTCACCGCAGTGACCTCAGAAGAAACAATTTCTTGACCAAGTTGCAACCCTTTAGGTGCAATAATATATTTGCGTTCGCCATCTCTAAATAATAACAAAGCAATATTTGCAGTTCTATTGGGATCGTACTCTAAATGCTCTACTATCGCAGGAATATCTATTTTATTTCTTTTGAAATCAATAATACGATAATGTTGCTTATGCCCACCACCTACATGACGTGTTGTAATACGCCCTTGATTATTCCTACCACCATTTCTACTTTTTTTCTCTAGCAGCGGTGCAAATGGCTTGCCTTTATATAGCTCATCATTTTTTACACGTACCACAAACCTCATCCCTGGGGATGTTGGTTTTGATTTTAGAATAGCCATGCTATCTACCGTTCCTATTGATTTTATACTTTAATTATTAAGCAGTTACAAAGTCTATTTCGTGACCTGGCTTAAGTTTCACATAAGCCTTTTTCCAGTCAGATCGTTTACCTAATGCACGCCCAAAGCGTTTAACTTTTCCCTTTACATTTAGTACTTGAACCGAGTCAACTTTAACATCAAACATCAACTCAACAGATTTTTTAATCTGACTTTTAGTTGCTGTTCTTTGAACTTTGAAAACAACACGAGATTCACTTTCAGCTGCCACTGAACTTTTTTCAGAAATAACAGGTCCTAATAGTACATTTGCTAGTTTGCTTTCTGCAATACTCATACTAAACGCTCCTCAACTTTCTTCAATGCCGCCACTGTTGCAATTACTTTATCCGCCGCAACTAAAGCAACAGGATTAACACCCTCTGCAGTAGAAATCTCAACATAAGGAATATTTCTTGAGGCTAACACTAAATTTTCATTTAATACATCAGCAATAATCAAAATACGCTTAACACCAACTTCTTTCAAGCTTTTTGCCAATTCTTTCGTTTTAGCACTTGCAGGTAAAATATCATTACTTACAACTAAACGCTCTTGTCTTAATAATTCAGAAAAAATAGAGCGGATTCCCACTTTATACATTTTCTTATTAATTTTTTGATCAAAAGAACGGGGCTGTGCTGCAAAAGTAACACCACCTGAACGCCAAATTGGACTAGACATTGTACCAGCTCGTGCTCGTCCTGTCCCTTTTTGTCGCCAAGGTTTAGCACCACCGCCACTTACTGACGCACGATTTTTCTGTGCTTTTGTTCCTGCACGCCCTGTTGCTTGGTACTTTGTGACTAATTGATGAATAAGTGTTTCATTAAATTTTTGACCGAAAACACGCTCATCAACATCGATCACACCTGCTGAGTCCTGACCATTTAATGCGGGTATTTGTAATGTCATAATTAATCCCTATTTCTCTTTTTTACTGCAGCTGTAATGACGACATTTCCACCCTTAGACCCAGGAACAGATCCTTTCACCAAGATTAGATTTCTTTTTTCATCAACAGAATGAATCGTCAAATTTTGAACTGTTGTTTTAACAGCTCCTAAATGACCTGCCATTTTTTTGCCTTTAAAAACACGCCCAGGTGTTTGACATTGTCCGATAGAACCAGGAGCTCTATGAGAAATAGAGTTACCATGCGTTGCATCCTGCATTTGAAAGTTATGGCGCTTTACACCACCAGCATAACCTTTACCAATACTGATACCGCGAACATCAACAAATTGACCGTTAGTAAACATTGTTAAAACAAGTTCAGAACCTATTGACAACTCACTACCTTCGCCATCCTCTAATCTAAACTCGACTAAAGAGCGACCCGCAGTCACATTTGCAATAGCATAATGCCCTGCCATTGCTTTATTAACTTTCGAAGATTTCTTATCACCAACAGCAACTTGAATTGCACTGTAACCATCATTATCAACACTTTTCACTTGAATTACTCTATTTGAGTTTATTTCAAGAACAGTGACGGGTGTAGATGAACCATCTTCATTAAAAACTCGGGTCATACCACACTTACGACCAATAAGACCTATTGACATCTGCCAATTCCTTTATTTAACTTTAAACGCTCAATTAATTGAGCTTAATTTGAACATCAACCCCTGCTGCAAGATCTAACTTCATCAAGGCATCAACAGTTTTTTCACTTGGATCAACAATATCAAGCAACCGTTTATAGGTTCTTAATTCATATTGATCTCGCGCATCTTTATTCACATGAGGTGAAATCAAAATAGTAAAACGTTCTTTTTTAGTTGGCAATGGAATAGGACCTTTTACTTGAACCCCTGTTCTCTTTGCTGTTTCTACTATTTCACTTGCTGACTGATCAATTAACTTATGATCAAATGCTTTTAAACGAATACGAAGAGTTTGATTAGACATTATGATTACTCAATGATTTTAGCAACAACACCCGCACCTACAGTACGACCACCTTCGCGTATAGCGAATCGCAAACCTTCTTCCATAGCGATAGGTGCAATTAATGTTACTTCAACACTGACATTATCTCCAGGCATAACCATTTCAATACCTTCACCTAATTCAACTGCACCAGTAACATCCGTTGTTCTAAAATAAAACTGTGGACGATAACCATTAAAAAATGGCGTATGACGCCCCCCCTCATCTTTTGATAAAACATAAATTTCAGCATTAAAACGTGCATGAGGATTAATTGAGCCAACATGAGCCAATACTTGACCACGCTCAACTTCTTCACGTTTAGTTCCTCGCAATAAAACACCTACGTTATCACCTGCCTCACCTTGATCCAACAACTTACGGAACATTTCTACCCCAGTACAAATTGTTTTAACTGTTTCTTTAATTCCTACAATTTCAATTTCTTCACCCACTTTAATAACACCACGCTCAACACGTCCTGTTACTACCGTACCGCGACCTGAAATTGAAAACACATCTTCAATAGGAAGTAAAAAAGCCCCTTCAGTAGCACGCTCAGGCTCTGGAATATAATCATCAAGTGTTTGAACTAACTCAACAATTTTAGCTTCCCATTCTTTATCACCTTCTAAGGCTTTTAAAGCTGAACCAACAATAATCGGCGTATCATCCCCAGGAAACTCATATTGGTCTAACAATTCTCTAACTTCCATCTCCACTAACTCAATCAATTCATCATCATCAACCACGTCAGCTTTATTTAAAAAAACTACAATATATGGCACACCTACTTGACGCGACAACAAAATGTGTTCTCTTGTTTGAGGCATTGGACCGTCAGCTGCTGAACAAACTAAAATAGCACCATCCATTTGCGCTGCACCCGTGATCATATTTTTAACATAATCGGCGTGACCAGGACAATCAACATGTGCATAATGCCGTGCCTCTGATTCATATTCCACATGAGATGTCGCAATAGTAATACCACGCTCACGTTCTTCTGGCGCATTATCAATTTGGTCAAAAGCTTTCACTTCACCACCACGCGCTTCAGCCATTACTTTTGTTAAAGCAGCAGTTAAAGTTGTTTTACCATGGTCAACATGACCAATTGTGCCTACATTCACATGTGGCTTATTACGTTCAAATTTTTCTTTAGCCATGATCCAATACCTTTAATCTTAAATCTATTTTTATGAAACTCTTTTGATAATTGCTTCTGAAATATTTGCAGAAGCCTCACTGTATTTTTCGAACTGCATACTGTAGGTAGCACGACCCTGCGTTGCAGAACGCAAATCAGTCGCATAACCAAACATTTCTGCCAACGGCACTTCGCAGTTGATTGTTTTTCCTGCTGGCGAGTCATTCATCCCATGAATTACGCCCCGACGCCTATTAATATCGCCAACAACGCTCCCCATATGATCTTCTGGAGTAACAACTTCTACCTTCATAATAGGCTCTAATAAAACAGGACTTGCTGCTTTAACTCCGTCTTTAAAAGCCATTGCTCCTGCAATCTTAAAAGCCATTTCATTTGAATCAACATCATGATAAGAACCATCGAACAAGCTGACTTTAATATCAACAACGGGAAAGCCTGCAAGCACACCGTTTTCCATCTGTTCTTGAACACCTTTATCAACCGAGGAGATATATTCCTTAGGAACAACCCCACCCACAATCTCATTTTCAAATTTGTAGCCACAACCTACATCCTGAGGCTCAATACGCAACCAAACATGTCCATATTGACCACGCCCACCTGATTGTCTTATAAACTTACCTTCATACTCAATACTCTGACGAATAGTTTCTCGATAAGCAACTTGGGGAGCACCAACATTTGCCTCAACGCTAAATTCTCGCTGCATTCTATCAACAATAATATCAAGATGTAACTCACCCATCCCAGAAATAATTGTCTGCCCAGATTCTTCGTCAGTATGAACACGAAAAGAAGGATCTTCTTGCACTAACTTCCCTAAAGCAACCCCCATCTTATCCTGATCACTTTGAGTTCTAGGCTCTACAGCAACCGAAATAACAGGATCTGGAAAATCCATTTTCTCCAAAGTAATAATATTATTTAGATCACACAGGGTATCTCCTGTAATCGCAGTTTTAAGTCCAATTGCTGCTGCAATATCTCCTGAGCAAACTTCTTTTATTTCTTCACGACTATTTGCATGCATCTGTACAATGCGACCAATACGCTCTCTTTTTCCCTTAATCGCATTATAAACAGTATCCCCAGAACGCATTACCCCCGAATAAACACGAAAAAAAGTTAACGTTCCTACAAATGGGTCAGTCACAATTTTAAATGCTAATGCAGAAAAAGGCGCATCATCATTAGCAACACGCGTTGCCTCAGAGACACCATCCTCCAAAATCCCTTTAATTGCCCCAACCTCTGTAGGTGCAGGCATATAATCAATAACAGCATCCAACATAGACTGAATACCTTTATTCTTAAAGGCTGACCCACAAAAAGCAGGTACAATTTGATTCGCTATGGTTTGTATACGAATCCCTTTTTTTATTTCTTCATTTGAAAGCAATCCCTCTTCCAAATATTTATCCATTAATTCTTCATTCGCATCAGCTGCAGCCTCCATCATATGCTCTCGCCATTCTTCGGCAAGTTGCAGCATCTCATCAGGAATATCTTTTTCTTCAAAAGACACCCCCATATTCTCTTCTTCCCAATAAATGGCCTTCATCCTGACCAAATCAATAATCCCTTTAAATTCTTCTTCCGCGCCAATTGCAAGCTGCATAGGCACAGGAACACTCCCTAAACGTACTTTAATTTGCTCAACAACACGTAAAAAGTCAGCCCCCGAACGATCCATTTTATTAACAAAAACTATTCGAGGAACACGATATTTATCCGCTTGTCGCCAAACTGTTTCTGATTGAGGCTCTACACCACCCACTGCACAAAAAACAGCACAGGCACCATCTAACACTCTTAATGAACGTTCAACTTCAATAGTAAAATCAACATGCCCTGGAGTATCAATAATATTGATACGATGTTCTGGAAATTGATTTTTCATCCCCTTCCAAAAACAGGTCGTCGCAGCAGAAGTAATTGTAATCCCTCGTTCTTGCTCCTGCTCCATCCAATCCATTGTTGCTGCGCCGTCATGCACCTCACCAATTTTATGAGATACCCCCGTATAGTACAGCACCCGTTCCGTTGTCGTAGTTTTACCCGCATCAATATGCGCCATAATCCCAATATTACGATAACGTTCAATAGGGGTTTTACGAGCCACAATCCAAACCTTTTATCAGAATATAAATTACCAACGGTAATGAGAAAAAGCTTTATTTGCTTCTGCCATTCTGTGGGTATCTTCACGCTTTTTAGCAGCCGATCCACGACTTTCAAAAGCATCCAATAACTCACCTGCTAATTTAGCAGGCATATTTTTTTCATTTCTATTACGTGAAGCATCAATTAACCAACGCATAGCCAATGTTACTCGTCTAGAAGGACGAACTTCAACAGGCACTTGGTAAGTAGCTCCACCCACTCGACGTGATTTAACTTCAACTCTAGGCTGAACATTTTCCAAAGCTTTTGATAAAACTTCTAAAGAATCTTCATGCCCTTTATTCTCTATGGCATCTAAAGCCCCATAAACAATTTTTTCAGCAACAGACTTTTTACCATCTACCATAATCATGTTCATAAATTTGGTCAGCATTTCACTTCCAAATTTAGGATCAGGAATAATATTTCGTTTTGCAGCAATTCTTCTTCTTGACATTTATATCACCAGCTTTAGCTTTTAGGTCTCTTAGTTCCATATTTAGAACGTCCACATTTTCTACCATCAACACCAGAGGTATCAAGACTACCACGTACCACATGATAACGAACACCAGGTAAATCCTTCACCCTACCCCCTCTAATTAAGACCACCGAATGCTCTTGAAGATTATGTCCTTCGCCTCCAATGTAACTGCTCACCTCTTGACCATTAGTCAGTCTAACTCTTGCAACTTTACGCAAAGCTGAATTTGGCTTTTTAGGTGTTGTTGTGTAAACACGAGTGCAAACGCCTCTTCGCTGAGGACAAGCCTCCAACGCAGGAACATTACTTTTTTCTAATTTTTTAGCACGAGGCTTACGAACCAATTGATTGATCGTGGCCATATTTTTTAACTCCGATGTACAAATTAACTATTAGATAAATAGGATCTAAATAATGAATCCAAAACTATCTAACCAAATGCTCAGCTCATGTGAGCAGAGCATAATACGATTTTATTTAAGTAAGGTCAAGTATTATTTTTTACTCTGTATTTAACGCCTGCTTTAAAGCCGCCTCAACTTCAACGGTATCAACAACCGCAGTAAGCTCAATCTCTTTATTTTTTTCAATAAGACGTTTTTTCTTTCTTTGTTCATGATAAGCAAGACCTGTCCCCGCAGGAATTAAACGACCCACTATCACATTCTCTTTTAATCCATTTAAACTATCGCTAACCCCTCTTACCGCCGCATCCGTTAGCACACGAGTCGTTTCCTGAAAAGAAGCTGCTGAAATAAAAGATTCCGTTGCAAGTGATGCTTTCGTTATACCCAATAAAACTGAATCGTAACTTGCAGGAATTTTACCGTCTTTTTCCATTTGCTCATTCACAGTATTCACAAATCCTCTCTCAGCTTGCTCACCTTTTACAAAATCAGTTTCACCAGAGGCTGTAATTTCAACCTTTCTAAGCATTTGCCGAATAATAGCTTCAATATGTTTATCATTAATTTTTACTCCTTGTAAACGATAAACATCTTGAATTTCTTTTACCAGATAACCCGCTAACTCTTCTATACCTCTTAGTCTTAAAATATCATGAGGTGTTAACTCACCTTCTGCAATCGTTTCCCCTTTTTCAACAAACTCTCCCTCAAAAACAGTGATATGTCGCCATTTAGGTACTAAGGTTTCAAAGTGTTCACCAGAAGAATCAGTAATAACTATCCGTTGTTTACCTTTAGTTTCTTTACCAAATGAAATTGTTCCTGTCGCTTCGGCTAAAATTGCAGGGTCTTTGGTTTTTCTGGCTTCAAATAAATCAGCAACTCTTGGCAGACCCCCTGTAATATCACGAGTTTTACTAGACTCTTGAGGGATTCTTGCCAAAACATCCCCAACACTTACCTGTCCACCATCTTTAATACCTGCAATAGCCCCTGTAGGTAAAAAGTATTGTGCAGGGACATCTGTTCCAGGAAGATTAATCCCACCCCCTTCAGCATCAAGCAACTTAACCATTGGGCGCAATTCTTTACCTGCACTACCACGCTGCTTAGGATCGGTAACAACACGCGATGTCAAGCCTGTGACTTCATCTGACTTTTCTTGTACGGTCACACCATCAACAAAATCAATCAACTCAATAACACCATCAACTTCCGTAATGACAGGATGTGTATGAGGATCCCAGTTAACAATAATATCACCTGCATTTATTTTACTCCCTTCTTCAACTGATAATACAGCACCATAAGGGATTTTGTAACGCTCTCTTTCTCGCCCGTATTCATCCATAACGCCAACTTCACCTGAACGTGAAACTGCCACTAAATTACCTTCACGGTTCTTAACTGTTTTCATATTAGTTAAGCGAACACTTCCCGCGCCTTTCACCTGTACATTACTAATCGCCGCCGAACGTGACGCTGCCCCTCCAATATGAAAAGTTCTCATTGTCAACTGTGTTCCAGGTTCACCAATAGATTGAGCAGCAATAACACCCACAGCTTCGCCAAGATTAACTAAATGCCCACGACCTAAGTCACGCCCATAACATTTAGCACAAACCCCTTGACGACTCTCACAAGTAATAATAGAACGAACCAATATTTCATCAATACTATTTTCTTCCATCACTGAAACCCAATGCTCATCTAACATTGTTCCATCAGTAATAAGTACATTCTCCGCCTTAGCATCCATTAAATCGCCAACAATAACACGCCCAAGTACACGCTCAGACAAAGGCTCAACAACATCACCCCCTTCAATGATAGGTGTTAACGTTATGCCATGCGATGTACCGCAATCAACTTCTAAAATAACTAAATCTTGAGCCACATCGACTAAACGACGAGTTAAATAACCGGAGTTAGCAGTTTTTAATGCCGTATCAGCCAAACCTTTACGCGCCCCATGAGTAGAAATAAAGTATTGTAAAACATCTAAACCCTCTCTAAAATTCGCAGTAATTGGCGTTTCGATAATTGAACCATCAGGTTTAGCCATCAATCCACGCATTCCAGCGAGTTGGCGAATTTGAGCTGCAGACCCTCTAGCCCCCGACTCTGCCATCATAAAAATAGAGTTAAATGATTTTTGCTTAACTAAGTCTCCTTTAGCATCAACAACTTCATCTTCACCCAAAGCATCCATCATTACTTTAGCTACTTGATCGTTGGCATGAGACCAAATATCAACCACCTTATTATAGCGTTCACCATCGGTTACTAAACCTGATGAATATTGTGTTTGAATTTCACGAACTTCCGACTCTGCTGTATTAATAATATCAACTTTTTTAGCAGGAATTTCCATATCATTGATACCAAAAGAAACGCCAGATCGTGTGGCATATTTAAACCCTAAATACATCAATTGATCCGCTAAAACAACGGTGTCTTTATTTCCTAAATAACGATAACTATAGTTAATCAGTCTTGAGATATTTTTTTTAGTCATTACAACATTGACAATCTCAAAAGGCATTCCTTCAGGTAAAATTTCCCAAATAAGAACTCGACCAACATTCGTTTTCTGCCTCGTTATTTTTTCTTCAAGCTCACCTGTTTCATTTTTTATTTTTTCACGAATTCGTACTTCAATTTTTGACTGTAATTCTATGAATTTACAATCTAAAGCCCGATGTACCTCATTAATATCAGTGAATATAGAACCTTCACCTTTGGCGTTAATTTTTTCACGACTAATATAATAAAGCCCTAAAACCACATCTTGCGTTGGATTAATAACAGGTTCACCATTCGCAGGTGACAATATGTTATTTGTTGCCATCATTAAGGTTCGCGCTTCCAATTGTGCTTCAATAGACAACGGTATATGTACTGCCATTTGATCGCCGTCAAAATCCGCATTAAATGCACTACAAACTAAAGGATGCAACTGAATAGCTTTCCCTTCAATTAGCGTTGGCTCAAACGCTTGAATCCCCAGTCTATGCAAAGTTGGCGCACGGTTTAATAAAATGGGATGCTCACGAATGACTTCTTCAAGAATATCCCAAACTTCCGTACCCTCGCGTTCGACCATTTTCTTAGCCGCTTTGATCGTTGTTGCCAATCCACGTAATTGTAATTTACTAAAAATGAAAGGCTTAAATAATTCCAACGCCATTTTCTTCGGCAAACCACATTGGTGCAACCGTAAAGTAGGTCCAACCACAATCACTGAACGACCTGAGTAATCAACTCGTTTACCTAATAAATTCTGACGAAAACGACCTTGTTTACCTTTAATCATATCCGCTAATGATTTTAAAGGTCGTCTATTTGTCCCTGTAATCGCTCTACCTCGACGACCATTATCCAACAGCGCGTCAACAGACTCTTGTAGCATCCGTTTTTCATTCCGCACTATGATATCTGGTGCATTCAAATCAAGTAATCGGTTTAAACGATTATTTCTATTAATAACGCGACGATATAAATCATTCAAATCAGAGGTTGCAAATCGCCCCCCATCCAATGGTACTAACGGTCGTAATTCAGGCGGTAATACTGGCAAAACCGTCATAATCATCCATTCAGGACGATTATTTGATGCCAATAATGACTCTATAACTTTTAAACGTTTTGAAAACTTTTTAGTTTTTGTTTCTGAGTTGGTTGCATTAATCTCTTCACGTAAAATACTAACTTCTTCTTTAAGATCAATTGACTTTAATAATTCAAAAACGGCTTCAGCTCCCATTCTTGCATCAAATTCATCACCAAATTCTTCGATGGAATCTAAATATTCATCATCGGTTAAGAGCTGACCTCGTTCCAATGATGTCATCCCTGCATCAAGCACTACAAACGACTCAAAATACAAAACACGCTCAATGCTTCGTAGTGTCATATCAAGAAGCAATGCTATTCTTGACGGTAACGATTTTAAAAACCATATATGTGCAACAGGACTTGCTAAATCAACATGCCCCATTCGATCACGACGTACTTTTGATAAAGTAACCTCTACCCCACACTTTTCACAAATAACACCTCGGTGCTTTAAACGCTTATACTTACCACATAGGCATTCATAATCACTCACTGGTCCAAAAATTTTCGCACAAAACAAACCATCACGCTCGGGTTTGAAAGTACGATAATTAATAGTCTCAGGCTTTTTAACTTCACCATATGACCAAGAACGAATCATATCTGGTGATGCTAAACCGATACGAATACCATCAAAATCATCTGCATGACCTTGACGTTTTAAAAAATTCATTAAATCTTTCAAGAGCTTATCCTATTTTATTGTTTACTTGATAGCCATCAAACGAAAGGCATTACACAAAACCTGAATTAATTCTACTCTAATTCGATATTGACCCCTAAGGAACGTATTTCTTTAATCAATACGTTAAAGGATTCAGGCATTCCTGCATCCATTGTATGATTCCCATCAACAATATTTTTATACATTCGCGTTCTTCCTGAAACATCATCTGATTTAACAGTCAACATTTCTTGCAAGGTATACGCAGCCCCATAAGCTTCCAACGCCCAAACTTCCATTTCTCCAAAACGCTGACCACCAAATTGCGCTTTTCCACCCAAAGGTTGTTGAGTCACTAAACTATAAGGTCCTGTTGAACGTGCATGCATTTTATCATCCACTAAATGATTTAATTTCAGCATATACATATAACCCACAGTAATCTTACGCTCAAAGGGTTCACCCGTTAAACCATCATACAAAGTTACTTGACCTGCTTCTGGTAAATCAGCTAACCGTAGCATTGTCCTAATTTCTTCTTCTGTTGCCCCATCGAAAACAGGCGTTGCCATCGGAACACCTGCAATAAGGTTTTCAGCCATTTCCAATATTTCAGTGTCTGAAAAAGAATCCAAGTCTTCTTTACGCCCACTACTATTATAAATTTTATCTAAAAAATCTCTAACCGCTTTTACCTTCTCTTTTTCTTGTTCATATTGAGCTTCTAACATTCCACCTATTTTAATACCTAAGCCTTTCGCAGCCCAACCTAAATGAGTCTCCAATACTTGCCCGACATTCATCCGTGAGGGAACCCCTAATGGGTTTAATAAAATATCAATAGGATTACCATCTACGGTATAAGGCATATCTTCAATAGGTACAATCTGCGAAATAACGCCTTTATTACCATGACGACCCGCCATTTTATCACCAGGTTGAATCCGTTTTTTAACCGCTAAATAAACTTTAACCATTTTTAATACCCCAGGTGCTAAATCATCACCCATGGTAATTTTTTGACGTTTAATCTCAAACTTTGAATCAAATTCTTTACGCTGCTGTTCAACTTGCCCTACAACTTTTTCTAATTGCAGATTAACATCTTCATCATTAACTTTAATTTCCAGCCATTCTGAATGACGCAAACTATCTAAATAGTCTTTCGTTACAGGCATTGCTGTTTGTATTTTACCAGGCCCTGAGACAAGGGTTTTATTCATCAACAATTCAGCAACTCGCGCATAAATATCTTCTTCAACAATTTTTAATTGATCATCAATATCTTTTTTATAACGTTGAATTT
This sequence comes from Methylococcaceae bacterium, assembly GCA_030626845.1. GTDB lineage: Bacteria > Pseudomonadota > Gammaproteobacteria > Methylococcales > Methylomonadaceae > WTBX01. Next base: position 19,074 of record DAOUTG010000009.1, on the reverse strand, counting down.
CTTCTTCTTCAATTTCCAACGCACGTCTATCTTTTTTCACCCCATCACGTGTAAATACTTGAACATCAATCACTGTTCCACGAACACTACCAGGCACTCTTAAAGAGGTATCTTTAACATCCGCCGCTTTCTCACCAAAAATAGCCCTTAATAATTTTTCTTCAGGCGTTAACTGGGTTTCACCTTTAGGGGTTACTTTACCGACTAAAATATCGCCGCCTTTAACTTCTGCACCCACATAAACAATACCTGACTCATCTAATTTAGATAAAGCATCTTCACTTACATTAGGAATATCAGCAGTAATTTCTTCTGGACTATGCTTAGTATCTCGTGCAACACAAGTTTTTTCTTCTATATGTATAGTCGAAAAACGATCTTCTTTAACCACACGTTCAGAGACTAAAATTGAATCCTCAAAGTTATAACCATTCCAAGGCATAAAAGCAATCAACATATTCTGTCCTAATGCTAATTCACCCAAATCAGTTGAAGGGCCATCAGCTAGAATATCTCCCGTTTGCACGGTATCTCCTAATCTAACTAAAGGCTTTTGGTTAATACAAGTATTTTGATTTGAACGCGTATATTTGGTTAAATTATAAATATCAACCCCAGGAATACCTTCAACAGTTTCATCATTATTCACCCGAACAACAATTCTAGCTGCATCAATCGCCTCAATAATACCACCTCGTGTTGCCACTACCGCAACACCCGAATCCTTAGCAACTACACGTTCCATACCTGTCCCCACTAAGGGCTTTTCAGCTCTCAAAGTCGGTACAGCTTGACGTTGCATATTAGACCCCATCAAGGCACGATTCGCATCATCATGCTCTAAAAAAGGAATAATTGAGGCAGCAACTGAAACAATTTGTTTAGATGATACATCCATATATTGCACAGAATCAGAGGATGCTAAAGTAAACTCATCTTTATGACGACAAGAAACTAAACCTTCAACTAATTTATTATCTTCATCTACGCTAACACTTGCTTGAGCAATAACATGCTCACCTTCTTCAATCGCTGATAAATAATCAACCTGATCTGTCACTTTACCATCAACCACACGACGATAAGGGGTTTCTAAAAAACCATAAGAATTAGTTCTCGCATAAACAGACAAAGAATTAATCAAACCAATATTGGGTCCCTCTGGCGTTTCAATAGGGCAAACACGTCCATAATGGGTTGCATGAACATCTCGAACCTCAAAACCTGCGCGCTCTCTTGCTAAACCACCAGGCCCTAATGCTGAAACCCTACGCTTATGCGTTACTTGTGATAAAGGATTATTTTGATCCATAAACTGTGAAAGCTGACTTGAACCAAAAAACTCTTTTACTGCCGCAGAAACAGGTTTTGCGTTAATAATTTCTTGAGGCATATAACCTTCAGAATCGGCTAAGGTTAAACGTTCTCTAACTGCTCGTTCAACTCTTACTAAACCAACACGAAATTGGTTCTCAATCATTTCGCCCACTGAACGCACACGTCTATTACCTAAATGATCAATGTCATCAACAATACCGTTACCGTTACGAATATTAATTAATTCTTTTAAAACCCCGATAATATCATTTTTACTTAATGTACCCCCCTCACCATCCTTTTCTTCACGATCTAAACGGCGATTAAATTTCATCCGCCCAACAGCAGATAAATCATAACGCTCTTCTGTGAAAAATAAATTCTCAAATAAGTTTTCCGCAGACTCTTTCGTCGGTGGCTCGCCCGGACGCATCATTCGATAAATTTCAACTAAAGCTTCTAAGCGATTAGTCGTAACGTCCAAACGCATAGCATTAGATATATAAGGACCTCGATTTAAATCATTAACATACAAAGTCTCAATATCGCTAACACCCCCACTAATTAATTTATCCAATAATTCTTCTGTTAATTCATCATTAACATTAGCAAGCAATTCACCGCTTTCCTTATCAATAATATTATGCCCTAAAATCTTTCCATATAAATACTCTTTAGGGACTTCATGTGTTGGTATATTAGCTTTTACCAGCTGCCTCACATGTTTAACAGTGATTCTTCGACCCTCTTCAACAAGAACCTTATCACCTTCTTTAATATCAAATACCGCCATTTCTCCCTTTAACCGTTCGGGAATCCAATGAAAATCACATCTTTCAGCACTTAAACTGAACTTATCCATTTTGAAGAAAATGTTAATCATTTCTTCGTTGTCATAATCTAACGCACGTAATAAAATGGTCGCGGGAATTTTTCGTCGTCTATCAATTCGTACATAAACAGCATCCTTATGATCAAACTCAAAATCCAACCATGAGCCACGATAGGGAATCACGCGCGCATTAAATAATAATTTTCCTGAAGAATGTGTTTTACCCTTATCATGGTCAAAAAACACCCCAGGCGAGCGATGTAATTGAGAAACAATCACTCGTTCAGTTCCATTGATAACAAAAGTTCCATTATCAGTCATCAAAGGAAGTTCACCCATATAAACTTCTTGTTCACGAATATCTTTAACTATTTTTGCATTAACCGATGCTTCTTTATCATAAATGACCAACCTAACGAGTACCTTTAGAGGTGCAGCAAAAGTAGCCCCTCGTTGCTGACATTCTTTTACATCAAAAACAGGCTCTCCTAAACGATATTTAACATATTCCAGCACCGCATACCCTGAATGACTCACGATAGGAAATACGCTCGAAAATGCGGCATGTAACCCCATATCTTCGCGCTTTTCAGGTTTGAGATCTGCTTGCAAAAAACTTGCATAAGAGTTAATTTGTGTCGCAAGTAAATAAGGAACTTCAAGTACTTCAGTACTTTTTCCAAAATTGTTACGAATACGCTTTTTTTCGGTAAAAGAATAGGTCATATTGCTTTTATACCTTATCGTCAAGAGTGGTTATACTGTTTTAGAAACAGTAAAAGGCCGATGACAAAAAGTCACCAGCCCAGCTATAAAAGGGTTGCCCCTCAGTTTCAAGTCGATATTTATTTAATTTCGACTGAAGCACCCGCGTCTTCAAGTGTCTTTTTAACTTCTTCAGCTTCGCTTTTACTAACAGCTTCTTTAATGCTTGTTGGCGCGCCTTCTACAGCAGCTTTAGCTTCTTTCAAGCCTAATCCTGTAATCGCACGAACCGCTTTAATAACAGTAACTTTATTTGCACCAAATGATGTCATTACCACATCAAATTCAGTTTGCTCAGCTGCAGCCTCCCCTGAATCACCAGTAGGTGCTGCAACTGCAACTGCCGCTGCCGCTGATACACCAAATTTCTCTTCCATTGCTGAAATTAAATCAACAACTTCCATTACTGTCAAACCTGAGATTGCTTCCAAGATATCTTCTTGTGAAAGTGCCATTTTGTATTCCTCTATATTCGTTTCAATCCGCTCTTAAAACCTAAGAGCTATATAATAAGTTAAGGCTTATGCCGCTTCTTTTTGGTCTTTAATTGCCGCTAGGGTACGAACCATTTTTCCATTAGGTTCTGCCAAAGTACGAACAAATTTTTCAACAGGGGCTTTCATCACCGACATTAATAGACTTAATGCCTGATCATGCGTTGGTAAGCTTGCCAATTTCTTCAATTCAGCCGCACCATAGACTTGTCCGCCTATTGCTACAACTTTAGTGATCAATTTGTCATGCTCTTTAGCAAAGTTGCTAATTAAACGTGCACTACAACCAGCGTCTTCCATTGAAAATGCAAGAATTAAAGGGCCGACTAAGCCTGTTTTCATACATTCAAACTCAGTTCCAGTAACCGCGCGTCTTGCTAGTGTATTTTTAACCACTCGCAAATAAACACCCGTTTCTCTTGCCGTTTTACGCAATTCGGTGAGTTCTGTTACCGTTAAGCCACGATATTCTGCAGCAATAGCAGAATGCGCTTGCGCGGCGATTGCAGCAACTTCTTCGACAACAGCTTTTTTATCATCCAGTATTAATGCCACACTTACCTCCGATAATTTTCTAAGGTTACTTAGAATTGATAAATTGTGCATTCTTAATTCGAATGCCCCACAGTCCCTTATCACTAGTTTATCTAGTTCAAGCTTCCGTCTGCGTAGGAATTTAAGCGATAAAATTAAACTATCACACCTACGGTCTTTGACGGTTGCCGAAAATTCGACAACCCAAAGTTTATTATATTAGTCGTTAAAACTACTTGCATCAATACACAAGCCAGGACCCATCGTCGATGACAGGCTAACTTTTTGTATATATATACCTTTTGCTGACGAAGGTTTGGCCTTTTTCAAATCAACTAATAAAGCTTCCATATTTTGTAAAATATCCCCTGCTTCAAAAGACACTTTACCTACAGTACAGTGAATAATCCCCCCTTTATCATTACGATAACGAACTTGTCCTGCTTTTGCATTTTTGACCGCTGTTGCAACATCTGGCGTAACCGTTCCAACTTTAGGATTAGGCATTAAACCACGCGGACCTAAAATCTGACCTAACTGTCCCACAACACGCATAGCATCGGGGGATGCAATAACCACATCAAAATCCATTTCACCTTTTTTAACCTGGTCTGCTAACTCATCCATACCTACAATATCAGCACCCGCTTCTTTAGCAGCATCAGCATTAGCCCCTTGTGTAAATACAGCGACCCGCACTGTTTTACCTGTTCCATTAGGTAACACCGTTGCACCACGAACATTTTGATCTGATTTTCTTGCATCAATTCCAAGATTTACGCTAACATCAATTGCTTCGTTAAATTTAGTCGATGCCAATTCTTTTAATACAGCAACAGCTTCTACAATTGTATACTGTTTAGCAACATCAACTTTTTCTGCAATTAATTTTTCTTTTTTAGACATTCCCATTAGAGACCCTCCACATTAAGACCCATGCTTCGAGCACTGCCCGCAATAATTCTTAACGCTGCATCCATATTTGCTGCATTAAGATCTTCCATTTTAGTTTTTGCAATTTCTTCCAATTGCTCACGCGTTACTGTACCTACTTTTACCGTATTAGGTGTACCACTACCCTTTTTAAGGTTTGCAGCTTTCAACAATAAAACAGAAGCGGGAGGTGTTTTAGTGACAAATGTAAAACTTCTATCAGCATAAACAGTAATTACCACAGGGGTTGGCATTCCTTTTTCAATATCTTGAGTTTTAGCATTGAATGCTTTACAAAACTCCATAATATTAACCCCATGCTGACCTAATGCAGGTCCTACTGGGGGACTAGGATTTGCCTCACCCGCTTTAACTTGTAGCTTGATATAAGCTTGTATTTTTTTCGCCATTATTCACTCCAAAAACTGGGTACAAACGCTTTATCAGCTCCCCAAACAAACAAAAATCTCTACCCCCGAAAAGATAGAGATTTTTTAAATAACTCGCACAAAAGCCTAAGCTTTTTCAACCTGTGCAAATTCCAATTCAACAGGGGTCGCCCTACCAAAAATTAGTACTGAAACTTTTAATTTACTTTTATCGTAATTAACATCTTCAATATTACCGTTAAAATCTTTAAATGGCCCATCAATAATTCTAACCATTTCACCGACTTCAAACAATACTTTAGGTCTAGGTTTATTAACACCATCTTCAACCCGACTTAAAATCAAATTTGCTTCTTTATCTGAAATAGGTGCAGGTCTATCTGAAGTTCCACCAATAAACCCTAAGACTCTAGGAACATCCCTAACTAAATGCCAAGTCTCATCAGTTAATTCCATTTGTACTAGAACATAACCTGGAAAAAATTTACGGTCACTTTTGCGTTGCTGTCCCATCCGCATTTCAACCACTTCTTCAGTAGGAACAAGAATTTTACCAAAAAACTCTTGCAATCCTTCGCGTTCTACACGCTCTTCCAAAGCCTCTTTAACTTTACCCTCAAAATTAGAGTAAGCGTGTACTACATACCAACGTAAAGCCATTATTTATCCCTGTCCTGTCAAGAGACGAATCCCCCAAAAAAGAAACATATCAAGTAACCATAAAACTAACCCCACAAGAAAAACCATTCCGAAAACTAATAAGGTCGTCCGTACTGTTTCTTCACGCGTAGGCCAAACTACTTTTCTTACTTCCTGTTTAGCTTCCAACATAAAAGCCCAAGTATTGCGTCCTAACCCCGTAGTAAGAATCAAACCCATTGCCAAAATAACAACAGTGACAAGCCCTAAGACCCTATAAAGCAATAAAATTTCAGAGAAATAATAAAATGCAGCTACGGCTGCGATCACAAAAAGGAAAGAGATAACTTGCTTAACAACATCAAACACTTGTGTTGTTTCTTCTGTTGCTGCCTGTGCACTCATTTAAATAACTTATCGGTAATAGATAGAACTTGTTGAATGAAGTTATGAATGGCAGGCCAGGAGGGACTCGAACCCGCAACCTGCGGTTTTGGAGACCGCTGCTCTACCAATTGAGCCACTGACCTAATTCATAAACTCTAAAGAACTGCGAATGATACATTAACAATCATAGCTATTCAAGCTTTATTTATATATTTTTTACAATTCAATACTTCATTAGGAAAATAAATTTATAAATTGAGACGACAGTCCTAATAGCATACGTGTACAATTATCCTGTTCTTTAAAACTTACCTAAATTTACTCATATAAGTTTAGTATTTAATTCTTACCCAATTTCTAGTTTCGCTTAGTAAACTAAGCCAGAGCTTGAAAAACAATAAGCTATCCCCGTAGAACCTACGGTTGAAAAGTAAAAAACAAGGAACAAGGAACAAGGAACATTTATATGAAAATCTAGTTTTCAACACCTTTAAGATATATACTCTTAAACCATTATACCTATTTATAGATAGAAATTAAAGAACAGTTGGTAACTCAATAAATTTTTTCACATATAAAATACCTCTTAAATATAAAAACCTGAGGAATAATACATGCATCTTGCTATCACAGCCTTAAGCCAATCACCGAGCCATTTTATCGCTGAAATACTCGACGCTGTTACTCAATGTAATTGCAATATTTTAGAATTACGCTCTACTCATCTTGCAACATCGGCAATTGCCGCTTATTTATTAATTGAAGGTAATTGGAATCATTTGGCAAAACTTGAAACTGTTTTAAATAGTTTACAGCAACAGATCAACATACAAATCCAAAGCCAACAAACAAAAAACATTTCTCCACCAAAAACTTACATCCCCTACAAACTAGCAACCATATCCATCAATCAACAAAGTATTACTCAAGATATTGTTATCTTTTTAAATACCCACAATATATTAATAGAAGAAATTAAAGCCAGTTGCCGCCCTGATTACACCACACAGACCCCCATTTTTTCTACTCAATTTAGTATTTTAATTCCAATTAGCATCCAATTAGCTTTTTTAAGAGAAGAGATTTTTATTTTTTGCGATAACCTTAACCTAGATGCGCTTTTTGAACCCATAGGACAAATTTAAAACCATGAATAATACTACCTTAAATAAACCCATTGAAGATTTCTCAGCAGTAGCCACAGGTGATAAAACCATTCATCTATTCGATTACCGGGGTAAAAACTTGATTTTATATTTTTACCCAAGAGACAACACCCCAGGCTGCACTCAAGAAGGTAAGGACTTTCGAGATGCTATTGAAGAATTTAATGCGCTAAATAGTATTATTTTAGGCGTTTCTCGTGACAGTGTTCGTGTACACGAAAACTTTAAATCCAAGCAAGAATTTTCATTCGACTTATTATCGGATAAAGATGAAACTTTATGCACGCTGTTTGATGTTATCAAAATGAAAAATATGTATGGTAAACAAGTGCAAGGAATAGAACGCAGTACTTTTTTAATTGATCCTAAGGGTGTATTGCGATACGAATGGCGGAAAGTTAAAGTTAAAAACCATATACAAGAAGTTTTAGACAAGCTAAAAGAGTTAAATAATTAAATAAGCAATAAACGCATAACGTATTGCTTTACCAAATAAAATTACTAAGATAGAAATAATCAACGGCATTTTTAACCAGCCTCCCGCAAAACAAAAACCATCACCAACAATAGGTAGCCAAGAAAATAATAATGCTAAATACCCCCACTTTTTTACCACATTAACGGCGGCTTGTTTTTTTTCTGATAACACTATTTCCAATGGGTATTTTTTTGCAGCGACCATTCCAAGACCCCAGGTTGTTAATGCGCCTAAGGTATTACCTAAGGTTGCTATCAACACCAACTTTTCTGTTTGAAAATTATTTTGTTCAACCATATAGCCCAAAATAATTTCAGACCCCCCCGGCGCGAGTGTTGAAGAAATAAAAGCACTCCCAAACAATCCCCATAGCGATAAATATTCCATAGTTTAAATTCCAGATATAAAAAAGCCCCTGAAAATTCAGAGGCTTTAATTTTTCTTAAAAATAAGTTCAAGTTACTTTTCAGGTAATGTCTTTTTCTTTGAGAAAACCAAATCAATTAGACTTTTAATTCCTTTGACAATAAAAACAATCAATTTAGTCAGTAGCTCAACACTATAACTTGCGCCTTCTGAAAAAGTTTTACCTTTAAATTTCTTTGCTAATAAAGGCATTAATAATAACCCAATAGCTAAACCAATAATCATGACACCTGAAATACCTGTACTACTTAGTTGAGATCCATTCCTCTTATTTTCAGCCGTCTTTTTATCCGCTAACAGTTTATCTGCTATTGAAGGTAAAGCTGGAATACTATCACTGTAATCATCTTGAATCACATAAGCACTTACACCTGGAATACTCGGTAAATCACCACTCCCTTTCCCTACTTTTAATTGTGACTTCATCCCTTTTTCCATATGCTGGGCTATATCACAATGAACTAGATAGGTTTTATCGCCTGACGGTAAAATTAACGTCCCTGAAATTTTTCCAGGTCCGGTAAGTTCTAAATGAAACATCCCTTTAGGATAAAGATATTTAGGCAACCCATGCATCATCCATTGATGACGTATTTCATCATCATTAATAAAATTAACCGTTAATTTTGTACAAGGCTCAAATTGATATTCTTGTTGATCAAAAGCAAACATTCGCCCTGGAAATTTTTCAGCATATTTATGGCCTGCATGAACAGTAATCTCTGCAGTCGCTGCGATTTTATCACAGCCACCAGGAAGATTATCGGTATTATTACCCATAATCATCCCCCCATCCATATCCATCATATGACCATCGCCATGATTCATTAATGAGGTATGTTCTTGAAATTCTTTTGCTGATACAGGATTGGAAATAATAACAACCCATACCAACATTGATAATAATTTAGTCATGATTATTTCCCATCCTTTTTTGATGAAAACTGACTCAGTATTTTTTTACGATTAAAAATTAATATATAAACAAAAATACCGCCCATCAATCCCATTAAGAAATTAGTAAACGCATTTTCAGTTTCAATATCAACCAATTCTGCAAAGGATTTAGGTCCTGTTTCAATGATAACTTGACTTGCAGGCGGTGCTTTATAATCGGTTGCATCAATTTCACCCAAGCTATTCCAAGGGTCTGTATTTTGCCAAACAGGGACTTTACGTTGATAAAATGCTTTGGTAAACATATCTCCGACCCCTTCACCTACAGTCTTAGGCAAACCCATTTCATTTAAGTATTTTTTATAAACAATCGCACTAATATCCCCCCCAGGATTCATTCCATCTGTTGCAATACCTTTTTCTCTATGATCATGAAAAATCCAAATACCTTCTCCATAACTATGAAGACCGTCATCTACTGTACTAATTTTTATATCATTACGTTGTGCGGGTGCAATATCATAAACATCACGCATAATTTGTGCGGCTGGGTTATGTTCAACCCCATCATAATGCGTAATCGTCCCTTTATGTCCATGCGTGTGCATCGCTAAAGTTTCCCCAGTACTATTAAACATCCTCAACTTAATATTTTTATTAGGCTCAGTTACAATCAGTGATTCACGCAGTGTATAGGGGAAAGAACGTCCGTTTAAAGTAAAATAGTCCTCCGTTGCATCCCCATTTCTATATTCACGATTCATTTTTTTAGCAATCAATCGCGGATCATTATTTTGTTGAATAATACTATGTAATTCTTTGTCCATCCCGTGATAATGCAAATCATATTCATTATCATATTCCTCTAAAATCGCTTTAGAGGGATGTCGCACTTGTCCTGCACCGACATTAAAAGTTTGTACCCAGTTATTAGGACGGTTCTCTTCTACCACAAACATACCAACCAAACCCATTGCTAAATGCACATGGGTTTGTACATGACAATGATAAACAAATGTGCCTGTCGCTCGTGGGCGAATTTCATAAGTTTTACTTTGTCCTGGCATCACAAATTTATCACTGGTAACTGGAACGCCATCATTACCTTCACCCGCATTATCAACAAAAGGATGATCAACACCATGCAAATGGATGGTATGAGGAAAATAATGACTATTTTCCAATTGAATCCACACGACATCTCCTTGCTCAACACGAATCACAGGAGAAGGCGCTCTCAACAAAGGATTAGCATCAATCCCTGCAAAACTACTGGTAGACATTCCCCGCGTTTTTGGGGCGAAAACCCACATTCCAGGCTGAACTCCGGGTGCAATATCAAACGTTGGAACCAGCCCATCAAAATCAGGTGAATGACCGTTTAACTCAATCACCTCTAATTTAATAATAATTAGGTCTGGATCTCCATCCCCATCCATATCATTCTTTTTGATGATTCCATCTGCTGCAAAACCTGATCGCATTAATGTTTCCATTGAAATATTATTCGTCCCTTTTACTTGCGCTGCAATATCAAAAGGGTTATCAGGATTACAACGTAGTGATTCTTGCATAGCGACACCTTCAATATTTTGAGGTTCTCGCCATTCTGGATTTTTATTATCACAAACCGCTTCAACTTTACCTACATCAATCGCTACCGATTCAGGTAAAATTCCCGTTGTTGCCATTGCCAACATAGGGACGGCAATCATTGCAATGCTAAAAAGAATTATTAGGGGATGTTTTTGCATTTTCTTACCTTATTTTTTAGTTTTAGGTTATTAATTAAACGTTATGTTTCCTTAACTTTTCCTAAAATTTCATCTACTTTGGTTTTAAAACCATCATGAGATAAATACAACACATAAATACCTGCAAACAAAAATAAAGCGTATAGCAGTAAATCACCTTTACTTGTAGACTGACCTGCACCCGCTCTAAAAGACATGTGAGCATCAAGTCTTTCAAGACCTTTTTGATTTTTATTAGGCTCTAAAGTAATATGAATCAAATAATTACCAGCTTCTGGCACGCCTTCTGGCAAGGCTAAAACAACCGTTCCCGATTTATGTTTTTTAGCCTTTTGCTCAAAAATAGTTGTTCCTTCTGGCTCTTTTGTTACTTCAAATGAAACATTCATATCACGATAACGAATGTCTTGATAATCAAAAACCAGTTGAATTAAAGAATCTGTATTCGGAATATTTCCACAAAACTCTTCTCCAGGGTATGCTTTAGGTTGATAAGCGGTGTAATGAATCCAATGATTGGGTTCTAATTCGAATTTACATTGATCTGTATCAGTCCCTGCCGCGCCCCCATGCGCCCAGAGTACAGAAGAAAAACACAAACCAAGTAAAACTAAGAAAATGCTTTTTAATATTGTTATTTTATTCATAAATACCTTCCAATTTTTTTATTATCATTTATTATTATTTTCCATCATCTACCTTTAAGCCATCGAGATGAGTGTAAAAATAGCTTTTGACTGTAGCATATTACCCTCTAAAAATAAAGATAGGGATGTAAACTCTAGGTCAGATTTAGAATTATCTAGCCTCAGTATATTAGAACATAATAATACAGTTATTGCTATCCTTCTCACCTTTTCGTAGACTGCTTACTATTTCATAATTTTTGGGGGAAAAATGTCAACCTTATCAAACTCTATAGAATGGAAAGCCATCCAAGCCCACCATAAAAAAACACATCCACAACCGCTACGAAAACTTTTCTTATCAGACCCTAAACGTTTTGATAAATTATCATTATCTTTTAACGATATTTTATATGATTTTTCAAAAAATTTAATTGATAACGACACTTTACCTTTGTTGTTTAATCTAGCTAAATCTAGTAATTTAGAGACTAAACGCAAAGCAATGTTTTCTGGTGAAATAATTAACACCACTGAACGTCGAGCCGTATTACATACTGCATTACGCAATCGTGGTGATCAAGCCATTTATTTTAATCAGAAAAATGTAATGCCTCAAATCAAGGCAGTGCTTACAAAAATGAGGGCATTCTGCCAAAAAGTTCATCTAGGCCAATGGAAAGGTTATAGTGGAAAAGCTGTCACTGATATTGTAAACATTGGCATAGGCGGTTCTGATTTAGGACCTAAAATGGTTACAACGGCTTTAACAGCCTATGCACGCCCGAATTTAAAAGTACATTTTATTTCCAATGTAGATCAAGCACATTTAATTGAAACTTTAGCGCAATTAAACCCTGAAACTACTCTTTTCATTATCGCTTCTAAAGGATTTAACACGCAAGAAACAATCACTAATGCCAATTCCGCTAAAAATTGGCTTTTAAGCTATGCCCCAGATAAATCAGCCATTAGTAAACATTTTATTGCTATCTCTACTCATACTGAAAATGCCACCGCTTTCGGCATTGATAAAGCGAATATATTTGAGTTTTGGGATTGGGTAGGTGGACGTTATTCTTTATGGTCATCAATGGGATTATCTATTGCCCTTTACCTTGGTATGGATAATTTTGAAGCTTTACTTGAAGGGGCTTTTGATGCAGACCAACATTTTTTCAATAGTCCCTTAGAAAAAAACATTCCCGTCGTTATGGCATTACTCGGTATTTGGTATAACAATTTTTTAGGGGCGCAATCTCATGTTATTTTACCCTATGCCCAATCACTTACTTTTTTTGCAGATTATTTTCAGCAAGGTGACATGGAAAGTAATGGTAAAAACACCGATATAGAAGGTAATAGGGTTGATTATAGTACAGGCCCCATTATATGGGGACAACCTGGAACAAATGGACAACACGCATTTTACCAACTCATGCACCAAGGCACTAAATTAATTCCTTGTGATTTTTTAGCCCCCGCGCAAAGCCATTATGATTTACCCAATCATCATGATATTTTAATTTCTAACTTTCTTTCTCAACCTGAGGCATTAATGCACGGTAAAAACTTCGAAGAAGTTAAACTAGATTTAACAGGAAAAGATAAATTAGATGAAAATTTGATTGCTTCAAAAGTATTTCTTGGTAATAAACCTTCGAGTAGCTTTTTATTTAAAAAACTAACGCCAAAAACTTTGGGAACATTAATAGCATTTTATGAGCATAAAATTTTTACCCAAGGTGTAATCTGGAATATTAACTCCTTTGACCAAATGGGCGTAGAACTCGGAAAAGTTCTTGCTAAAGTTATTTTACCAGAACTCAAAAATGATAAAATAATTGATAGTCATGACAGCTCAACCAACGGGTTAATTAATGCTTACAAACAACTTCGTTAATTTTTTACTTATGAGGTTCGCATTATTATCCAGTGTCATTTTAACGCTAATATCTTGCGACAATAATATAAGTATAACCCCGCCTGTTTCTAAATTAGAGCAAATAAAAAAAGCTGGGGTATTACAAGTTGCAACACGATTAGACCCCAGTACTTATTACCCACTCCCTGAGGGGGGGCATAGTGGTTTAGAGTATGATTTAGTCATGCTATTTGCAAAACAGCTAGGGGTTGAAGTAAATTTCCAAACCCCTAACCACTTTGAAGCCATTTTACAAAAAACGATCACAGGTGATATTGATATAGCCGCAGCAGGGTTAACCATTACCCGTGAGCGCAAAAAAAATATACGCTTTGCTCCCCCTTATCATGAAGTAACCGAACAAGTTATCTATCGCTCTGGCACTCCTCGACCTAAAAAAGTCGCTGATTTATTTAATGGTATTTTAGAAATCACCCAGGGTACAAGTCATGCTGAAAGTTTAAAAAAACTCAAGCAAATCTCTAACCCTAACTTAAACTGGGTTAGTAATAAAAATTTAGATAGCAATCAACTCCTTAGTTTGGTAAACGATGGACTTATTGATTATACGGTTGCAGATTCCAATCAAGTTATACTGATGCGCCGATTTTACCCCAATTTATATGTTGCTTTTAATATTTCTAAACCTAGATTTTTAGCTTGGGCTCTTCCTTTGTCTGATGACGATAGTTTATTCCAAGAAGTCACTCGTTTTTTTGAAAAAATAAAAAATGATAAAACCTTAATACAATTATTAGATCGTCATTATGGTCATGCCGAAAAATTAACCGCTTTTGGTAAAATTAAGTTTTATCAACATCAAAAAACTAGGCTCCCCGAATATAAACCCTATTTCGTTGAGACAGGAAAAAAATATAATATTGACTGGCGTTTATTAGCTGCCATTGGTTATCAAGAATCTCATTGGGAAAAATCAGCTATTTCTCCAACAGGGGTTAGAGGAATTATGATGCTGACCAATAATACGGCAAAACAACTGGGTATTAAAAACAGGATTGACCCTAAACAGAGTATTCAAGGCGGGGCTTTATATTTTCACCAACGCTTAAAAAAAATCCCTAGGCGCGTTCAAGAACCTGATCGTACTTGGTTTGCATTAGCCTCTTATAACATTGGTTTTGGTCATTTAGAAGATGCAAGGTTACTCACTGAATGCTATGGAAGTAACCCAAATAAATGGATTGATGTTAAAAAGTTTTTACCTAAATTATCACTCGAATATTGGCATAAACAAACTAAACACGGTTATGCACGTGGGGGTGAGCCTGTTGTTTATGTAGAAAATATTCGTAATTATTATGATTTATTAATTTGGCAACATTACCAGAAATTACAACAATTAAAATCACAAACAACGCAACTTAGTTTTATGGATAAGATTTTTGAAACTTATTTTATGCTTGAATTACGCAAACGTTTAACACAGAAAAATTTAATTAATCAAGATGAGCTTTCTCAAGCCAAGTAAACAATGCATGAAATAACATCGTCAAGTTGATTAAAAAACTTTGATAATTCAAAGCTTATAAATTTAAGTTACATGAAACCAAGTAATTATACAAAAGTTATCTTGTCTTTAAGCCTAAATCTTTCAGAATATCTAAAACAGATTTTTTAGCGTTTGATAATCAATATAACAATTCAATAGACGGAATCTCTAGTTTAAATCTTTATGAAAATATTACTTGCTGATGACCATTCCTTATTTAAGGAAGGTATGGAGATGATAATCAAACGTGTTCTACCTGATGCCAAGGTCATATTGGGAGATAACTGGCAACAAGTACATGCTTTTGTTCAACAAGATCACTATGATCTTGCGTTATTAGATTTATTTATGCCTAGACTCCATTCATGGGAACAAGAATTAACCCAACTTATTAATAATGCACCTGAACTTCCCATCTGTATTATTACCGCCTCAACCGTAAAAGGTCATATAAAAAAAGCAATGGATCTGGGGGTAAAAGGCTTTATCCATAAAACCTTAAGCATCGAAGAAACCCAAACGGCCTTATTAAGAGTTCAACAAGGGCTATACTATCTCCCGCCCACAGATCATTATAAAAGCATATCCCGTAAACCAAATATAGGTAAACTCACTGTTCGGCAAAAAGAAATACTCGCACTTTTAGTTAAAGGGCAAAGTAATAAGATGATTGGTTTTTGTCTTGATATTACGGAAACAACCGTTAAACGACATGTGTATAATATTTATCAATTATTAGGGGTAAAAAATAGAATGGACGTCACTAAAATAGTGGAAGAGCAAGGCTTATTATTGTAAATAATAAATAGCCGTTTATTAAAGGGCATGTTTAATAGCTGATTGAATAAAATTAAATTCCATTTGTAATTCTAAACAAATAGAATCAACCTGCCTCGTTTTTATTTGTTTTTCTTCAATTTTACAGAGTAAACGATCTAAGGTTCGACTATTATATAAACTCAAAGAACCTTTTAAACGATGGGCAATATCAAAGGTTTCTTTCATTTTTTGTTGCTGTAATGAATGAATAAGAACAGGTCTTTCTTGAATAATCACCCTATCAACGGATTTAAATAATTTTTTAGAAAACTCACGCCCTAACATCACTTGCATACTTTTTAATTTTTCCTCAATTTCGGTTTCTGAATCCAGCGTCTCCTCAATAACCTCCAATAAATTAACCTCGTCCTCTGTTTGAATAGTTATCTCCTCATGAGGAATCCATTTTAAGAGTGCCTGTCTCAATTGAGAAGGATTAATGGGTTTTGTTAGAAAATCATCCATCCCATGGTCTAAGGCTTTCTTTTTTTCGATATTACTCGCATTAGCCGTCAATGCAATTACAGGAATATCATACCAGTCAGGATTATCGCGTATTACCGCCAATGCTTCATAACCTGTCATTTTTGGCATATTAATATCCATAAAAATGACATCGACCAAGCCTTTATTGAGTCGTAAAAAAGCCGCGTTTGCATCATTAGCAACACTAACGTTTAAACCAAAGCTATTGAATATTTCTGCAGCCACCATCTTATTTAAATGATCGTCATCCACCAATAAAACCTGCTTACCTTGTAATTCAGGTATTAAGTTTAGTGCCGATGATAAATCTTCTTGACTGCTTAGATAAGCCTCAATACAGGCTTTACTGGCCTTTTCAAAATCAACCGAAAAAGAAAACGTTGAACCTGTTCCAAAAACACTATCTACATCAATATCACTCCCCATTAACCGAAGTAGATTTTTACAAATAGATAAACCAAGACCTGTCCCGCCATATTCACGTGAATCCGAGGAATTAACTTGACTAAACGAAACAAATAACTTCTTTTTATCGTCTTCCTGTATTCCAATCCCCGTATCAATCACCTTAAAGAGGAGTTGAGTCGCGTTTTTATCCTGCTCTTTTTGGCTAACATGTATCTTAACGTGTCCTTGTTGGGTAAATTTAACCGCATTTGCAGTCAGATTGGTGAGTACTTGCGTCAACCTAAGGGGATCACCGATCAAGTAATGGGTAATATTTTCATCTATTTTGACATCAAAATGAAGTGATTTTTGTTTGACTTGCGTTTCTACATGGGTACTAACCGTTTTCATCACATCACGTAAATCAAAGGGAATATTTTCTAGTGCCATTTGTCCCGCTTCAATACGCGAAAAGTCTAAGATACTATTAATAATTCCCAAAAGTGAGTTTGATGCGTGTTGTAATTTTAATAAGTAGGCTTGTTGACTAGTGGATAAATCCGTTTTTTCAAGTAAATAACCGATACCAATCACAGCATTCATCGGTGTACGTAATTCATGAATCATTTTGGCTAAAAAGTCTGTTTTTTCTGCATTCATTTGTCGATCAAGCAAGGCGGATTGATACAAGCGAAAGCTTTCTTCACTGGATGTCAATACAGAGGTAATAATAGGCATATTCAAAAAGATTAATAATCCCGCTGTTATTTGATAAATTGAATCATTAGAATAATAAAGTTGTAAAATAACACTAAAAACAATGGGTTGGGTAAATACCAACACCATTAATTTATCCGCAGACATCGTCATGATTGCACCTGCAATAAAACCCATTGCAACGGTGATGATGAGTAGTTGATAAGAAGGGGATTGTTTAGGAAATAATAAAGCAATCATGATTGCCCAAACAAGGCTAGAAGAGAGGAGTCCAAAAAGGTAGACAAGATACCAGAATTTTATATTTTGGGTTGATTTCACGCGTCTAAAATAAAACCACAGACTAATTGATCTAGCGATAATAGCTATTAAGAAAAAAAAGACGATAAAAAATAATACTAGGGGAGAAATAAGGGGTTTAAAAATAAATAAAATAGTCGATATACCCAAAAAATGGGCAACGGTTGAATGTTTACTACCTTGATAAAGAAGCTCACAAATATATTCATTCACTCGAAATTTAACTATTTTCACGGTAATTTACCTAGTATAAGATTGAAGGGTGCTTATAGGCTAAAAATGACACCTAAATAATTATTGTATTGCATATCTAACGAATAAATCGTACTGATCTACAACTAAAGTTGTGTTTACAAAATATTTAAAAGAACTTATATTTTTTAACGGGTTTTTTAGGTTAAATTAATAGTTTTCTGTCATAACTATTCAAGCCCCTTTACATGACAAAAAATATTATGAGAAATAAATTACTTATAAATCAATGAAATACTGGAGTCAAAAACATGTTTTGGACTCCAATTTACATTTTTGTCATGTACAGAGAAATAATATACTTACCTACATTCCGCACCCTAAACTAACCATTTCTTGAAAATTAAAAGGTATCTGATCCCAATACCAGTAACTTAAGCGTAACTAATTAATATTTATATGGTATTTTGAGCTAAAAATAGAAATTATTTAAAAAACAACTCTATTTGTAACTTAACCCATTCTTTGATAAAATACACCGTGTGGTGTATGATAAAAACATCAAAAACTAAAAGGAGTTAAACAATGCCTGTAAAAGTACAAACAAGTCTGCGTTTAGACGAAGATGTGTTGATGGAAGCAAAACAGATACTAAAATCATTGGGTATGAATTTTACAGAGGCGGTGAATATTTTTACAAATATGGTTGTCCAAGAAAAAGGTTTACCTTTTGCTGTCAAAATCCCAAATAACAAAACCATTCAAGCCATAAAAGAGTTTGAACATGGAGAAACAGAGAAGATAACCTTGGAACAACTCGAAGAAGAAGCAAAACAATGTTTGCGTTAGAAAGAGTTAAAATATTTAAAAAAGATGTTTCCAAATTAAAATTTTCTAATCAGCACTATGCCAAGTATATTTTATATTTAGGCTATTTGTTAAATGAACAAGAGCTACCCCCCCCGAAGCTAAAAACCATGACCTAAAAGGTCAATGGAGTGGCTATAGAGAATTGCACATTAGTGGAGATTTAATTTTAATTTATAAAATTCAAAATGATACTCTATACCTATTGCGAATTGGAACTCATGCTCAGCTATTT
>DAOUTG010000032.1 GCA_030626845.1 Methylococcaceae bacterium | reverse complement strand
TATTCCACCCCAGAATTATTAATAAATATCTTGATGCCGCACGGATATTAAAAAATGGCGAAATTCCCTCAAAACCTAAGCAGCTTATTGAGAAATGGCTGAGTAATCAAGACGAACATAAAAAACGTAACGAGCAATCTATTCGTGAAGAGTTCAGCGTTTTTTTTAAAGATTTATTAGGTTACAAAGCGCTAAATGATACCAAAAATGCTAAAACATGGAGTTTTGAAGCCGAATTAAATTATATTGATTTTGCCTTAGGGAAATTCACGCCAGACGATAAAAAAATTAGTGTGCCGTTTGAATTTAAAAGTACCAAAACATACACCTTAGATTTACCGATGTTGGGACGTAAACAATCCGCTGTACAACAAGCATCGGATTATGCCAAAGAAACCAACGGCACGGCGCAATGGTTTTTAGTCTGCAATTGTCTTGAATTTCGGTTATATAAATACCCATATTCTGAACGCAGTTACGAACAGTGGTTTATTGATGATTTAATTAAGCCCTCAGAGTATGCTCGCTTTGTCTTATTACTCAGTAAAACAAATCTATTAGGGACGAAAACTGAGGCTATTTTTAAAGATTCACAAGCTTTAGAGAAAGACATTACCGTACAGCTTTACCGCGATTACCGTGCATTACGGATTAATTTAATTAATGGTTTAAAGGCAGAAAACAACCATATTCATCGTCGAGAGATGGTTGCACGCGCACAAAAGTTAATGGATCGGGTGATGTTTATTGCCTTTGCCGAAAATCGAGGCTTGTTGCCTAGAAAAAGTTTATATACCCGCATTGAAGATGAAAATTGTAACTTAGCGGCGATTGGTTTTACGCGTTGGGATTTAGTTAAAAAGCTGTTCAACGATATTAATCAGGGCAATGAAACTTCGGCTATTTTCCCTTATAACGGCGGTTTATTTGCGCCCGATGACAAGATTGAACATTTAAAGGTCAGTGACGAATTATTACTGGGTTTTAAGCATTTATATAGCTATGATTTTGCTGAAATCGGCACGCATATTTTAGGACATATTTTTGAACAGTCGATTACCGATTTAGATGAAATTTATGAGACGTTAGAGGAAGATGAATTACTCATAAATTCTCAGCAAGTCACAGGAACCAGTGGAAAACGCAAGCAAGATGGCGTGGTTTATACCCCTGCTTTTATTACCGAATATATTGTTAAAAAAACTTTAGGCGGTTATTTAACGGTTAAGCAAGCAAAAATCCCCCATGAACAAGAAAGTGTTGAATATTGGCTGGAATATCGAGAATTATTAGCCAAAACGCGCGTTTTAGATCCTGCCTGTGGCAGTGGTGCTTTTTTAATTGGGGCGTTTCATTATTTAAAGCATGAGTATGAAAATGTTAATCAACAGTTGAGTCAATTTGATGATGACCCTAATGATTTATTTAGTCGTGATTTGGACAAAGCGATTTTAAATCATAATTTATTTGGGGTGGATTTAAATTTTGAATCGGTTGAAATAGCGCAATTGGCGTTATGGTTAGAAACGGCGGAGAAGGGTAAGAAATTAAATGCGTTGGGGGATAATATTCAACAAGGCAATAGCATTATCGCGCATAAAAACGCCGATAAAAATGCTTTTAACTGGCCGTTACGTTTTAACAAAGTGATGAATGAAGGCGGTTTTGATGTGGTATTGGGAAACCCACCGTATGTGCGTCAAGAACGATTAACGGCTATTAAGCCCTATTTAGAAAAATATTATGCGGATACTTTTCATGGGGTGGCGGATCTTTATACTTATTTTTTTGAGCAGGGGTTAAAGCTCTTGAAAAAAGAGGGGCGATTAGGCTTTATATCGTCATCGACATTTTTTAGAACCCATAGTGGGCAAAAGTTACGTCAATTTTTGAATTCGCATAGTAATGTTAAAACGATTATAGATTTTGGTGATTATCAAGTCTTTGCAGGCGTAACCACCTATCCTGCTATTTTATTATTAGAAAAGCCGAATGCAATACGAAAAGTCGCACCAAAGACTAGTTTTAATTTTCTAACGATTAAGTCCCCTAAACAACCTGAACATAAAGCCGTTATTGCAGAAATGGAAGGTAGTTTTTCGCAAATGAAACAAGCCAGTTTAAAAGATGATGCTTGGCAGTTAGAAAATGAAAATATTGCCGCTTTAAGAAAAAAAATTACCGAGGATAAACCCACTTTAAAAACGGTTTATGGTTCACCTTATCGGGGTGTTTTGACAGGATTTAATAAGGCTTTTGTAATTAATCAAGCCCAGTATGAAGCCTTAAAAGCCGATGATCCTAAAGGTGATATTTTAAAACCGTTTTTAGAAGGTAAAGATTTAAAACGCTGGCGATCAGAATGTCGGAGTTTGTATTTAATCTTCACACGAAGAGGTGTTGAAATTGATAATTACCCATTGATTAAAGCGTATTTAGAACAATTTAGAAAACGATTAGAGCCAAAACCCTTAGATTGGGATAAAAATAAAAAATGGAATGGCCGTAAAGGTGGCTTGTATCAATGGTATGAAATTCAAGATGTTGTGGCTTATTATGAAGAATTTGAAAAAGAAAAAATTGTGTGGGGCAATTTGCAAAGTAAATCTTCATTTTTTTATGATGAAAAACCGTATTATATTAATGCTCCCTCTCCAATATTAGCGACTTCTGAAAAATGGTTAGTCGCTTATCTTAATTCTAATATTTCTTGGTTTTTTCTTCATAACGTTGCTATTGGTCGTTCTGGCGGATTTCTTGAATGTAAGCCTATTTATATTAATCAAATTCCTATTCCAAAAGTAACAGATGATCAAAAACAAATCATCGCTGAATTAGCTGAACAATGCCAACAACAGGCAGGAGAACGCTATCAGTTAGAGCAAAATGTAAGCGGTTTATTAATTGAAAATTTTCGTCCTGAAAATAATCATCATTCATTGAATAAAAAACTCTTAAAATGGTGGACAGTTTCCGATATTAAAACCTTACACCAAGAAGCCCGCAAAGCCTTTAAATTAAAAAAATCTGACACATTAGCCTTAGACTTAACCAATCCTAATGCCCAAATGCAATGGAAAAAATTTCTTGAAGAACAAAGCCAAGCATGGCAAGTTTTTACCCATAAAATTGAAACCCTAGAACAAGCTATTAATAAAAAAGTTTATGCTTTATTTGAATTAAAACCCGCTGAAATTAAACTTTTAGAAACCTCGCTGTTAAAATAAAGCTACTTTCTTAATCTCTACAAAAATTATTTTTATGTCAAAAGAAGCCCCCCATGTTGGATTTATCAGTCTAGGCTGTCCAAAAGCCTTGGTTGATAGTGAACAAATATTAACTAAATTACGCGTTGAAGGTTATCAAGTATCAGCCACTTATCAAGATGCGGATTTAGTGATTGTTAATACGTGTGGTTTTATTGATGCTGCGGTTGAAGAATCACTCGATAGTATTGGTGAAGCGATTGCTGAAAATGGTAAAGTCATTGTTACAGGCTGTTTAGGTAAGCGTGAAGAGGAAATTAGAGAAAAATATCCTCAAGTATTAAAAGTGACAGGCGCACAGGCTGCGGATGAAGTGCTTGAGGCGGTTCATGAACATTTAGAACGTCCTCACGCGCCTTTTTTAGACTTGTTACCGCCTCAAGGTATTAAGTTAACGCCCGATCATTATGCGTATTTGAAAATATCTGAAGGCTGTAATCATCGTTGTACTTTTTGTATTATTCCGTCATTTAGAGGCGATTTAGTCAGTCGCCCTGTGAATGATGTTTTGTTAGAAGCACAACGGTTAGCCGATGCAGGCGTTAAAGAGTTATTAGTGGTTTCACAAGATACCAGTGCGTATGGCTTAGATTTAAAATATCAGTCCTTTGATTGGCAAGGTAGGAAAGTAGACACACGGTTTTATGATTTAGCGGCAGCTTTGGGAGATTTAGGCATTTGGGTACGAATGCACTATGTTTATCCTTATCCTCATGTCGATAAAGTCATCCCTTTAATGGCAGCAGGTAAAATACTCCCTTATTTAGATATTCCATTTCAACATGCGAATAGTCGTCTATTAAAATTAATGAAACGTCCTGCGGCGACTGAAAATAATTTAGAACGAATTAAAGCTTGGCGTCGTATTTGTCCTGATATTACCTTGCGTAGTACTTTTATTGTAGGTTTTCCAGGCGAAACAGAACAGGAATTTGAGCAATTATTAGATTTCTTAACGGAAGCACAATTAGATAGAGTCGGGGCTTTTGCTTATTCTCCTGTTAAAGGGGCATTAGCGAATGCATTACCTAACCCTATCGCAGAAGAAATTAAGCAAGAACGGTTAGGTCGTTTTATGGCGCATCAAGCAACGATTAGTGCCGCCCGTTTACAACAACGTGTAGGTAACATTGAAACTGTATTAATTGATGAAGTGGTTGAAGAGGGCGCGGTTGCTCGAAGCAAAGCTGATGCCCCTGAAATTGATGGGCAAGTTTTTATTGATGGGGCAACGCATTTACAAGTCGGTGAATTTGTTGATGTAGTGATGGAAGAAGCCGATGAATATGATTTATGGGCGCATTTACCTAAATAATTCATATTGTCTAAACAGAGTGAAAAAGTATGTTTTTTCACTCCACTTTTATCTACGCTGTGTTTTTATGTCATTATTGATAATATTTATAAAGACCAAAACCTATAATAACTAGAACCACAGTTACCCAGCCAATCATATCCATATATTGTCGTAGTTTTGACTCAAGCTTTTCACCCCCTGCGGCTAATAACATCGCCACTAAAAAAAACCGGGCGCCTCGTCCAACAATGGAAGCTGCAATAAAGGGTAAAAAAAACATTTGCAGCGCACCCGCTGTAATGGTAAAAACTTTATAAGGAATGGGTGAAAACCCTGCAATAAAAACCGCCCAAAACCCCCAGTTTTTAAACCACACTTCTGCTTGTAAATATTTTTCCCAGTAATGGGTTTCTTGTAGCCATGGGGAAAATGAGTCAAATAAAAAATAACCGATACCATAGCCTAACATTCCCCCTAATACAGAGGCAATCGTTGTCCATAAAGCAAAATAATAAGCTTTATTAGGTTGTGCTAATGCCATCGGTGCAAGCATAACATCAGGAGGAATAGGGAAAAAAGAAGATTCGGCAAAGCTCAACGCAAATAAATATTTATTTGCATGGCGGTGTTTAGCCCAACCTAGGGCTTTATCATAAAGTTTTTGGAACATTTTGAAGAAAACAAACGCTTTTTTAATGAAAAAAGCCGCGTAGGGTGGGCAGTTCCCACCCTACGCGGCTAATAAAATTATAAGTCTTATTTACTTAAAAACTTATAAACGGCATCAATAGCCTCTTCTTCAGTTAAGCCCGCTTTAACAACAGGTTTAATTTTCATGATCTCTTTTAAGGCAGCGGGCATACCATTCTTACCTTCTGTCACTATTTTTGCAAACTTGGCTTTATCTAATTCGCCTTTTTTAATTAAAGCAGCTAATTGAGGGTTCGTTGCAATATCATGACATGCACCACAACCTCGTCCAAAAGCACGGTCATAGATTTTTTTACCTACTTTTTCTAAATCAGCATCCGAGGCTGCGAATGAAGGCGCACTTAAACCCATTAGGGCAATAGTTGCTGCGGCAATTAATGTCTTTTTCATTTTGTTCTCTCTTTTAGTGTTAAATTTGGGGCAAGCCCCATTAAAGCATAAACCTTTTAATAATAAATAATTTAACCAAAAAACTCAATAGCTTTGTTAAAAATTAATGGTTACTTTATTTTAATACGCAACTATTTTTGCCTAACAAAGCTGAACCTTTACTGAATTGTTGATGGTTCAAACCACGCTAGTTTCTGGTGTAAATTGACGACTGATCCAATAATAATCAAGGTTGGCGGTTTTATTTCTTTTTTAGCAATCAATTGAGGTAAATTGGCTAATGTTCCTGTTATTACACGCTGATACGCTGTTGTTCCCTGTTGAATCAGTGCAATAGGATGATTGTTAGGACAACCGTGTTTAATGAGTTGTTCACAAATATCTTTTAATCCCATGAGTCCCATATAAATAACAATGGTTTGATTAGGTGTACTCAATTGTTGCCAATTTAGATTAATTGAGCCGTCTTTAAGATGACCTGTCACAAAAGTACAGGACTGAGCATGATCTCTATGCGTAAGCGGAATCCCCGCATAAGTTGCACAACCTGAAGCTGCGGTAATGCCAGGAACCACTTGAAAACGAATGCCTTGTTCCATTAAGGTTTCAATTTCTTCCCCCCCCCGCCCAAAAATAAATGGATCGCCTCCTTTCAGGCGAACAACGCGTTTCCCTTGTTTAGCTAAGGTTGCGAGTAATTCATTAATGGATGCTTGTGGAACAGTGTGATTATTGCGTTGTTTACCCACATAAATTTGCTGAGAATCTCGACGAACGAGTTCTAAAATTTCAGGAGAAACTAAGCGATCATAAACCACCACATCCGCTTGCTGCATTAAACGTAAAGCGCGAAAGGTTAATAAATCAGGATCGCCGGGCCCTGCGCCCACTAAATAAACCTCCCCTTCACTCATAGAATTATCAGTATGTTCTAGTTGTTGTGCTAACAAATTTTCTGCTTGCGCTGATTTTCCCGCAAACACTAATTCAGCAACCACGCCTTGCAATGTTTTTTCCCAAAAAATTCGTCGTTGGGCTGCTTGGGTGATTTTTTGTTTAACCAGTGACCTGAATTTGTCAGCCAATTGTGCCAGTTGTCCAAATTGAGTAGGAATGACCGTTTCTATTTTAGCTCTTAATAATCGGGCTAGAACAGGGGAAACTCCCCCTGTAGAAACGGCAACAATGACAGGTGATCTATCAATAATAGCAGGAAAAATAAAGCTACATAAACTAGGGTTATCAACAACATTAACAGGAATATTTTTTTGCTGACAGATTTTGGCAATAGATTTATTTAAAGAATGATTGTTAGTGGCTGAAACCACTAAACGGTAGTTGCCTATATCATCATCTACAAATTTTTTTTTAAATAAGCTTAATCCGTGTTCTTGTTCCATTGTCATTACAGTCTCACTAATAGACTCTGCAATAACTGTAATTTTTGCCTCTGCTTTTGCTAATAATTTTATTTTTCGTGCAGCGACTTCCCCGCCTCCAATAACAAGACAAGGTTGTTGCTTTAAGCTTAAAAAAATAGGGAAATAATCCATAGTTGCTGATCGTTTTTAAATTTTACTGAGGATGCTATTATAAGCGTTGTTTTAATATTTGAGAAAAATATGATTAAATTTAATTTAGAAGTTGATGCCACTGGTCTAAACTGCCCGCTCCCTTTATTGCGTCTAAAAAAAGCTTTGTTAGAAATTGAGAGTGGAGAGGTCATTAAAATGTTGGCAACAGATCCTGCCGCGCATTTGGATATTGGGGTTTATAGTGAACAATCAGGGCATCAACTCCTTGATTTTTTAAAACAAGATTCTGGGCAGCAGGTTTTTTATATTAAGAAAAAATAGGGGGGGTCTATTTTAGAAAAGGCGTATGGTAATTTAAGCGAGAATTAATGGGAAAGAGGGGGTATTTAGAATACTTTATCTAAAAAATCCCCTATATTTTCAGGAATATTTTTATCAATATTATTTAATAATTTGCCTATTTTATCGCGATTTTTTTCCAATAGCATGGCGGCAAAATCTAATTGATAACTAGGGTCATTAAAGTTTCCTGCAACATTAATAATAATAGGCTGGCTACTTAGTATTTCTGGCGTGGTTTTTGTTGCCTGTTGCTTGACACGCAATAGCTTAATATTATAATTCAATTCTTCGGTGATTAAATTAGCATAACCTTGACCTGTTAGTTTCATTTTAGGTGAAACCCCTAATAAATCATTATTTTGAATCAGACCTTGATTAACGTAGGCTGTTGCACTAATTTTTGAAAAAATAGGGGGGGTATTATTATCTGTTTTTGGCGGGGATGTTCCTTCAATTAGACTTTTACCTTGATTTAACAATTGCTGAATATTGAAGTCACTAATAACACCGTCTTTAAATAAAAAACTAAGTTGTCCTTTCAGTGATGATTTTATTGTTTGTGCGGTATTGCCATATCCTGTTAATTGAGCACTCATATTAACTAAACCTTTTATAGGCACTTCACCATTAATGTCTTTTAATAAAGGCGCTATATGAATATTGTTAAATTTTTCATCCAGAATAAAAATAGGTTTTGATGTGTTAACGTTAAGATTAAAGCCCCCTTGATATTGACCTTTATAGAACTGTTTAATCACTTGATTACTTTGGAGAATCCCTTTTTTGGCATCTAATTTTAAAGTAACCCCTTGCATTTTTAATTCATTAACTTTTAATTGCTCAATAATAATTTTTCCTGAGGCATCTAGTGCTTTGAGCATTGCTACAGGGGCTAATGAAACGCTAATTACAGCAGCACTAGCAGGCGTTATTATTTTTTTAGAATTATTATCTTTAAGCGGGAGGTAACGGTCGATATTGACTTTATTAGCAGATAAATCAAATAAAACAGAGGGTTTTTCAAAATTGTTTACTTCTATCGACCCTTTAAGTGTACTTTCGTCTACTTTAAGAACAAGTTCACTAATGTTAACTTGTTCTGTATTTGCTTGTAATTTAAAGTCGAGTTCTAAATGGGTTAACGCATTTTCATCTGCCATTTTAGGGAGCTTAAATTCCATTTTTTGCAAAAATTTTGCGGCGTTAAAATTTGCAATGCCTGCAGTTAAATTTATTTTTGTGGTCTCTTTAAAATAACTATCTAATTCTGCTTTGAATTTAAGCTCACCGCTATTTATTTTTAATCCAGATAAACGTAAGTGTTGCTGAGGTTTATTGAATAAAACATGAGTCATCAAATGAAGCGTTAAAGAACCTGTGGGAATAGACTCTCCTTTAGTAACTAGTGCTATTTGAACGTCATTGAGCTTAAAAACTTCTAATGAGGGGGTAAGAATTAGATTTCCTGAAAAATTTAATAATTGCGTGATTAAAGGTTGCTGATTAACGAAAGTTAAAGAAAGGCTTAGTGGGATTTTTTGATTAAAATCAAGTTTACCCATTTTTATTTTTAAATTATTAATTTTACTATGCTGATCTGTTTGTAAATCATCCCAAGTAATGGACGCATCTTCAATAGATAGCCCTGCAATGGCAAGTATTGCAAGCGGATTTGTGATTTCAGAATCATTCTTAGATGAACCTTTCAAATCATCCCAATTGTTAATTCCTTGTTTATTTTTACTTAAATGTAAACGTAACCCTTTGAATACAATTTCACTGACATCAAATTGCTTTGATAATAAAGGGATGAGTTTAACGTTAATTTCACTTTGTTGTATTTGTGCAAAATACGGATTGTCAAAACTTTGTGCATTGCTTAGACTAACTTTTCCTGTTGAAATTCCTAGCCAAGGAAAAACTGATAATTTTAAATCACCTTCAATGGTGAGTGTTCGGCCCGTTTTTTCTTTAACAAGTGTTTCTATCTGAGATTTAAAATCATTTGGATTAACAATAAAAGGCAAACTTAAAACCGTCACAAGAATAATTACCACTGACGTACTGGCTATATAGAGGATGATTTTAAGTGTTTTTCTCATTGTTATCTCTGAAATTTAAGTGTCATAAAGAAAAATATCGAATATGATTACAGCTTCACCCCAACTTATCAAATGATGGGTGTTACATTGATAATGTAATGAAAGTGAAGATTTTAATGGTTAATGAGGATTTTAAAATATGTTTATTTTAGCAAAAATAGTAGGAATTATTGTACTTGTATGGTTTGCAATGACGGCAAAAGCACAAGGAGAATATTGGCTGCGCTGGGTAATTATTGGTTTAATTGGTTATTGGTTAACGTGGATTATACTTTATGTTACCCTTTCTATTCCGATTGCCCCAACCTTTGTTTCATTAGCGGTGGTTTATTTTATTAGAAAAAAATTATTACATGATTCGGAAAAAAATAAAAATAGCAATCAGTAATAAAAAGCGCATCGTGAAATAACACGATGCGTCTTCGCAATAACTTTAAAAATTACTATAAGTTATCTGCATTTTCATCCAAATATTTAGCCACCCCTTCTGGGTTAGCATTCATACCTGAATCTCCCTTGTTCCAGCCCGCAGGACATACTTCACCATGTTCTTCAAAAAATTGTAAAGCATCGACCATACGTAACATCTCGTCCATATTACGACCTAAAGGTAAATCATTAACCACTTGATGACGTACGATACGATTTTTATCAATCAAAAAGCTACCACGGTAAGCCACGGCAGGCGTTTCTGCTTCAACATCATAATCTTTACAAATACTATGGGAAATATCTGCTGCCATTGTATAGCGTACAGGACCTATACCTCCTTGATTAATAGGGGTATTACGCCAAGCATTATGAGTAAAGTGTGAATCAATAGAAATAGCAATTACTTCTACGCCTCGGCTAGTAAATTCATCCATTCGATGATCTAAGGCAATTAACTCACTAGGACAGACAAAAGTAAAGTCTAAAGGGTAAAACATGATGACGGTATATTTGCCTTGTGTTGCCTGTGAAAGACTAAATGAATCAACAATTTCACCATTACCTAACACGGCTGGCACTGTAAAGTCAGGGGCTTGTCTACCTACTAATACACTCATTTTATTATCTCCAAAATTATTATAAATCAAATAGTTACACGATTAAAGTAAAAGCCAGCTTGCAGCGGACATTTTTATTCTACACTAAAATACTAGGGAATTGTTTAATAATAATGATTATTTTTACTTGCTTTTATAAAAATGAGTGGGCATAATCTGTAATCATTGACTTACAAAAAATGTAATTTTTTAACTATAATTTTAAATAATTACATTACTTATTTTAAATAGTTGCAATACTTATAACTCTTCAGCCGCCTATTTTTGCTGTTAACGAGTTTTTTTAATTTTTTTGAAGCGTATATGACAATGGCTAAACATAAACACATAACAGAGCCTGATACTTTTGGTTTTCAAGTTCGTATCGTTAGACGCGGCAAGGAAACTAGTCGCTATTTTTCACACAAGCTTTGGGGAAATAAAGCTAAATCTTTACTAGCAGCCATTGCTTGGCGCGATCAAATGTTGGTTGTATTGAAAGGGAGTCGCACACGGTTTCTTAAACCCCCTAAAAACAAAACAACAACTGGGGTTACAGGCGTTTCCAGAACAATTAAATACGATCACCGTAAAGATAAAAGTTATTTATGCTACACCGTTTTTTGGGTAAAAGATCGTAAATCTAAAAACAAAACCTTTCAAGTGGGTAATGTAGAAACAATTACCGCTAATGATGAACTACATGCTTTTAGAACGGCAAAGCTTTTTAGACATTGTTACGAACACTCTATTGACCACGATATTCCTTTTTATGATGGTAAATTTGCAGGTTGGAAAAAGTTACGCTTATATGAAAACCCCAGTTTGAATGCGACTTAAGAATAATTGATAACGATTAATATTTTAACATCAAGTGCTTAGATTGTGAAAATATTTATTAGTAGAGCTATTATATTGCACCTCTGCTTTGATTTATCTTAGTCGAATGTTAATTTAATCTATTTTAGCTACTGATTCTGAGTGTTTTTGAAACACTATTTAGATTTCGTTTGATCAAGATTTATTACCTTCATGTTTAACTTTTTACAGGAAACAGTATGAGTATAATAAAAATGACTGATTTGGATTTGTCTAATAAACGGGTCTTAATTCGTCAGGACTTAAATGTACCTATTAGAGATGGAAATGTAAGCTCTGATTTACGCATTAAAGCAAGTGTACCAACGATAGAAAAAGCATTAGCTTCTGGTGCTGCGGTTATGGTAATGTCGCATTTAGGTCGCCCCATTGAAGGTGAGTATGATTCTCAGTTTAGTCTTCAACCTGTAGCGGAACGTTTAGCCGAGTTATTAGGTAAGCCTGTTCGTTTGGAGAAAGAATGGTTAGCAGGCATTGATATTGAGCCTGGTGAAGTGGTCTTATGTGAGAATGTACGCTTTAATATTGGTGAAAAGAAAAATAATTCTGATTTAGGCAAAAAAATGGCAAGCTTGTGTGATATTTATGTCATGGATGCTTTTGGTACAGCCCATAGAGCGCAGGCATCAACGCACAGTGTAGGTGAACATGCAGCTATTGCTTGTGCTGGTCCTTTACTTGCTAATGAATTAGAAGCCTTAGCGAATACTTTAGAAAACCCTAAAAAACCATTAGTTGCTATTGTTGGTGGTTCTAAGGTTTCAACTAAATTAACGGTTCTTGATTCATTGTCTTCTAAAGTTGACCAGCTTATTGTTGGCGGTGGAATTGCAAATACTTTTATTGCTGCTGCAGGTTTCTCTGTCGGTAAATCACTTTATGAAGCAGATTTAGTGGATGAAGCTAAAAGATTAATGGCTAATGCAAAAGCAAAGGGGGCTGAAATTCCTGTCCCTACTGATGTGGTCTGTGCCAAAGAATTTTCAGATGATGCTGTTGCAACCATTAAAAAAGTGGCTGACGTTGAGGATGATGATTTAATTTTAGATATAGGGCCTGAAACTGCCAAACAACAGGCTGAAATTTTAAGTTCTGCTCAAACCATTGTTTGGAATGGTCCAGTAGGTGTATTTGAAATTGAGCAATTTGCAGAAGGGACTAAATCATTGTCTAAAGCGATTGCTGTAAGTAGTGCCTTTTCTATTGCAGGGGGAGGGGATACTTTAGCTGCGATTGATAAATATGGTATTAATGAGCAAGTTTCTTATACTTCTACTGGTGGGGGGGCTTTTTTAGAGTTTTTGGAAGGCAAGGTATTACCTGCTGTCGCAATGCTTGAAAAACGCGG
Organism: Methylococcaceae bacterium; assembly: GCA_030626845.1. Taxonomy (GTDB): domain Bacteria; phylum Pseudomonadota; class Gammaproteobacteria; order Methylococcales; family Methylomonadaceae; genus WTBX01. The sequence continues at coordinate 15,030 of DAOUTG010000032.1, read as the reverse complement.
CGCGTAATTTAAAAATACTGGGTGGGCAACATTTGCCCACCTAATAATATTTATTAACTATGATAGAGCATGGCGGACAACTGCGTAATGCAGCTGAACACTATAAAATTCCACTCAAATATTGGATAGATTTATCGACAGGTATTAACCCCAATGGTTATTCAATACCAGAAATTCCTCTCGCCTGTTGGCAACGATTACCTGAAAATAATGATGGTCTTTTAACTTCTGCAAAAGATTATTATCAAGCTGAAAATCTATTAGCTGTTGCAGGTTCACAAGCTGCAATTCAAATGCTTCCCTATCTCTACCCACGTTCTAAAGTTGGCATTTTAATACCCGCTTATGCAGAACACAAAGTTTGTTGGCAACAAGCAGGGCATCAAATTATTCCCCTTACGCCTGAAACTGTTGATTTAAATTTAGCCCAGTTACACGTTCTTATTATAGTAAACCCCAATAACCCAACGGGGTATTTATTTTCACCACAACAATTATTAGACTGGCACAAAGTTCTTCAAGCCAAAAATGGTTTGTTAATTGTTGATGAGGCTTTTATAGATACCTGTCCAAGCCATAGTTTAAGTCATTTGAAACCACAAACTGGATTAATTATTTTACGTTCAGTGGGGAAGTTTTTTGGTCTAGCAGGCATTCGCTGTGGTTTTGTGATTGCTATGCCTAAATTATTAATATTATTAGAAGAAAAATTAGGCAGATGGGCATTAAGTCATCCTAGTCGATATATTGCTACAAAAGCATTGATGGATCGTCAATGGCAACAAAAATCCCTGATAGCATTACCCCACCAAGGAATACGTTTACAAAAACTTTTACAATCACAAAATTTAAATCCAACAGGCAGTCATGCTTTATTTCAATGGATTAAGACACCCATAGCAAGAGAACTACATCAAGAACTTGCTCAACAAGGAATTTTGACCCGTTTATTTACAGAATCTACAAGTTTACGCTTTGGTTTGCCTAAAAATGAATTTGAATGGAATAAGTTGACGCAATATATTGCACGTTAATAATCCTAAAGAATACCAACTTAAGATGGAACAGCCAGTAAAATAGATTCCTTATAAAAATGTCTTAATTCCAGAAATTCCTTGTCCCCCTAAAAATCGCACCTTTTCTACATCAGACCTTGTAACACCCCCTAAAGCAAATACAGGAATATTTATCTTTTCAAGCAATTCTAAAAACATCTGCCATCCTAAAGTTTTAGCATTAGGATGTGTTTTTGTTGGCAATACAGGGGCAAGAACAGCAAAATCAACCCCTATGTTTTCAGCATGTTGTAATTGTGAAAGATTATGACAAGAGGCTGCAAGCCAACCTTTAATCATTGGTCGTTTCTTTAATGCCATTAAATCGGAACTCGTTAAATGTAATCCATCAATTTTAATCTGTTGTGCATTTGAAACCCCAGAATTAATTAATAACTCTACTTGATGTTTTTTACATAAAGGTATTGCCTGCATTAAAAACTGTTCAATTTGCTGTGCTGTTGAATTTTTCAGGCGCAATTGAATAAGTTGGGTTTGTTTATTTAAAATCTTTTCCAATTTAGCGAATAATGCGACTTCATTACTATCATCTAAAATAGCGTAATACGAAGGTAATTGTACCGCAGTAATAATAGTTTTATTTGCCACTGGAAAATCGGTGATAGAAAGTTTATTAATCAATGACCATTTTATTTTTTGTCCTTCTTTCCCATAAGCTATACCTGAAAAATCATTAATTTGCCAAACATCTAACAAAACTGATAAATCTTGATAATGATGTTTTATTTTAATTAATGGGGTGGCTGCTGTGATACTAATCCCAAGTTCTTCAAATAATTCTCTCTTTAATGCACTAAAAACAGACTCGCCCGCTTCAATTTTCCCACCAGGAAACTCCCATAACCCCCCTTGATGTACATTATTTTTGCGTTTGGAAATTAATACCTGTTGTTGCATATTCTTAATAACAGCAACGGCAATATGTAAAAAGTGTACTTTTGATCTCATAAGACCTTACAATAGACATTCATTTTAATTAGGAGAAAATGATGAAAAAACATCATAAACGTAAACGACTCCCATCAGAACCTGTGATACAAAACCCTGTAGCAAAATATGCCCATCGTTTTAATAAATCTCAGGTCTTTAAAGATAAAACTCATTATCGGCGTAATGCTAAACACAAAGGCAAGGATGCTTTTATTATCTCTTTAATAAAGGGGTTAATAAAAGCGTTCAAGTTTTTTGTTGTAGGTTCACTTCATGTTGCAACGGCGTATTCAAACCAACCTCTTCAATTAATGATAAATCATAGGCTGCACGGTTAATACTACATTGTGCATTAATCAGTTTATGTACATTTTTTAGAATATAAACTAAACGCCATCTAATCGCATAATCGCCTGTTTCCATTAAGTTAATCACAGCTGGTTTATCTGTATTAATAGCAGGTTCTAACACACAAGCATTTTTCCAGACCTGTGTTAAAAATTGTTCAATTTGAATGCTTTCAAAACCATAACCAATTTTAAAATCCACAAATTGTCGTAACCCTGCACTAGAACACTGGGTTAAAACTTCTATTTTTGCATTACGCAGCCTTGAATTAGGGAGCAATATTTTATGCCGCGTTGCTAAATCACGAAAAGACGTTTGACTTAAGGTGGTTTGTATAACAATGGCTAATAAATCAAATTCGGCAACTTTTACCACACTCCCTGGTTCAACATCCCCATTATAAAGTATAATTAAGCCACTAATGTTATCAGCCGCCCAAACTTCTTTAGTTGAATAGATTAAAAATAATAACGCGCCTAAAACACTGGTTGCCTGCAACCAACTGGTCATTTCCCAAATATGAATAGTAGCGAGTATTGAAATAAAAATAGCTAATAAAACCACTAATAGGCTAAATATTTCCGATTGATAGGTTTCAGCATAATATTTTTTATCATCCATTTCTTTTATTCGTCCAAATTGACGTAATAAAAAAAATTGTGATAATTGGGTTAAAATAAACGCCATTAAAAAAGTTATTCCCGTCAGTGAAATTTGGCGGGTATATTTTGCATCAAAAAATGCAATAAAATATAAGCCGAATAAAATTAGATTAATAATCCTTAATGCCCATAATTTCGTCTCAGAAACATGAGCGTCTTGCGAACCACTAAACCCAAAAATAATATAGCGAGAAGCTAATAAAATCAACAGGTTTACTGAAAAAATGAAAATATCTAGATTAGTTAAATTTAAATAATTTAAGGCTTGTATATCCATTTTATAGCTAAAATATGAGGTTAAGTTTATGATACTTATTTTTCTGTTTTAATCACAAAACGTTTATCACTAAGTAAAGACTTTTCTATTTCGATACTATTTTTATCCACTCTATTTTCAAAAAGTTCTTCTTCTTTTAATACATCATCTAAATTTTCACCAAGAGCTTCTAGCATAGTGATTAAATTTGCTTGTATTGCTTGGTAATCTTTCACAGCGAATCCTGTTTATGGTGTGTAGCTTTACTATCATTTGTAGGTGCAGATGAATCTGCACCTACAAAAAGTTATTTTGTGCATATTTCTTAGATACATTGAGATAAAAATATCATTTAAACTAAATAGTATAAATTTTTCTTTTATGTTGTAAGGAAAATCTTTACAATTTTCCCTAGTCATCACAAAACAACACGGCTTCAATGTCTGATTATCGTATCATCAAACAACTAGAAAAGCTTATAGAAATTGGTATCGCACTTTCATCAAAGATGAATACCGATCAATTGCTAGAGCTGATTTTGAATGGGGCTAAATCCATTGCTAATGCTGATGGCGGAACTTTGTATAGAATACAAGAGAATGATATTAAAGTGGAAATTGTTCATTCTGATTCACTTAATCTTCGCTTAGGAGGCAAATCTGGAAACTCAATTAGTATTCCTCCCATCCCTTTGTATAACAAAGATGGCTCTGCTAACCTAGCTAACATTGTAAGCTATTCTTATCATAAAAAAACGACGGTAAATGTTGCCGATGTTTATGCGATAAATGACTTGTTTGATTTTTCAGGACCTAAAAAATTTGATCAATTAAATAATTATCACTCAACCTCATTTCTCTCAGTCCCGCTAAATAATCATGAGAACGATACCATCGGTGTATTACAATTAATCAATGCGATAGACCCAAATACAGGTAAAGCCATTGCTTTTGATCATATTTCTCATCGGTTCACCGAAGCACTCGCTTCACAAGCTGCCTTAGTGCTTACCAAGCAATATTTGATTGATGATTTAGAAACCATGTTTGAATCATTAGTTACCTTAACCGCGACGGCCATTGATGATAAATCCCCTTATACGGGGGGTCACTGTCGTCGTGTTCCCGCATTGACTATGCTGATTGCAGAAGCCGCTCATAATACGAATAAAGGCTATTTAAAAGATTTTAAAATGAGCGATGTTGATCGCTATGAATTAAAAATTGCAGGCTGGCTACACGATTGCGGTAAAATCACTACACCAGAATATGTGGTTGATAAAGCCACTAAATTAGAGACTATTTTTGATCGCATTGAATTACTTGAAACGCGATTTGAACTATTAAAACGTGATGCTGAGATTAAAATGTTAAAAGATATAATCTTAGACCCTGCACAGACAGATGAGTTAAAAAAACTTTATCAACAACAAATTAACACAATAGAAGATGATCTCGCTTTTATAAAAACCTCAAATATAGGGGGAGAATTTATGAAAGCAGAAGATAAGACGCGTATTTATAAAATTGCCTCATCTGATTGGAGATTAGGTGATAAAACTTTAGCCATTTTATCTGAAAATGAAATTAATAATTTAACGATAGAACGAGGAACATTAACCGCAGAAGAACGGCAAGTTATTAATCATCATATTGAAGCCACTATTGCCATGCTAACACAAATTAAATTTCCAAAGCATCTTAAAAATGTTGTCGAATATGCAGGCGGACATCATGAACGCATGGATGGCAAAGGTTATCCTAAAGGGCTAACGCGTGAGCAAATGTCAATACAAGCACGAACAATGGCAGTCGCTGATATTTTTGAGGCATTAACGGCCAGTGATAGACCCTATAAAAAAGCCAAAAAATTATCGCAATCATTATTTATTTTAAAAAAAATGAAACAAGAGGGACATATAGACCCTGATATATATGATGCGTTTATTGAAAAAAAAGTTTATTTACATTATGCCAATCGGTTTTTAGCTAACTTTGAAATCACGCCTCAGGTTTTAAAAAATATAAGAAGTAAAGGCGTTAGTGAAGGTATACTTGATAAATTATTTTTATTATTAAATAATTCGATTAAAGGGGAAGATGATTTTTTAAATATGCTCAAGCAACACATAAGTTTAAAATCTATTCATAAATATGGTGAGATTATTTTAAAATACAGTAAAAGTAGGATTCAGCCACAAATTGATGTTAATTAAAAAACCAAGTTTTCCCCTTATAAAGATAATAATTAATTATGAAATATAAAGATTTACGCGATTTTATCAAACAACTAGAAAAACAAGGTGAATTAAAACGCATTACCGTTGAGGTTGACCCTGTTTTAGAAATGACTGAAATTTGTGATCGTACTTTAAAACAAGGGGGGCCTGCTTTATTATTTGAAAACCCTAAAGGTTCAAATATTCCTGTTTTAGCTAATCTATTTGGTACACCTCATCGTGTCGCCATGGGCATGGGAGCTGATTCCGTCACGGCTTTACGAGAAATTGGCAAATTATTAGCCCTATTAAAAGAACCTGAACCCCCTAAAGGCATGAAAGACTTATTCAATAAGTTGCCTGTGTATAAAAGTGTATTAAACATGGGGCAGAAAGTAATTAAATCGCCACCTTGTCAAGAATTAACCCGTGAAGGGGATGCCATTGATTTAGGTGATTATCCAATTCAAACTTGCTGGCCTGATGATGCAGCGCCTTTAATTACCTGGCCTTTAGTTATAACTAAAGGGCCTAACAAATCACGACAAAATTTAGGTATTTATCGTTTACAAGTGATTGCCAAAAATAAAGTCATTATGCGATGGCTAGCTCATCGAGGGGGGGCGTTAGATTTTAAAGAATTTCAAGAAAAATACCCTGATAAACCTTATCCTATTGCCGTTGCTTTAGGTGCAGATCCTGCGACCATTTTAGGTGCAGTAACGCCTATCCCCGATTCCTTATCTGAATATGCCTTTGCAGGGTTATTACGTGGCAGTAAAACTGAAGTGGCGAATTGTTTATTAAGTGATTTACAAGTGCCTGCGAGTGCGGAAATTATTTTAGAAGGCTTTATTTATCCTAATGAAACAGCGCCCGAAGGGCCTTTTGGCGATCATACGGGTTATTATAATGAAGTGGATGAATTTCCCGTGTTTACTATTGAAAAAATAAGCCAACGACAAGCGCCGATTTATCACAGTACTTATACAGGTAGACCGCCTGATGAGCCCGCTATTTTAGGATTGGCTTTAAATGAAGTGTTTATTCCTATTTTACAAAAACAATTTCCTGAAATTATTGATTTTTATTTGCCACCTGAAGGTTGTTCTTATCGGATGGCAGTCATTAGTATGAAAAAACAATATGCAGGCCATGCTAAACGAGTGATGTTAGGAACATGGTCATTTTTACGACAATTTATGTATACAAAATTTGTGATTGTAGTGGATGAAGATGTTGATGTTCGTAATTGGCAGGATGTGATTTGGGCAATGACGACGCGCATGGATCCTGCGCGGGATTTGACGATTTTAGAAAATACCCCGATTGATTATTTAGATTTTGCCTCGCCTGTATCAGGATTAGGTTCTAAAGTAGGGTTTGATGCAACTAATAAATGGGAAGGTGAGACGACTCGTGAATGGGGGCGGACGATTCAAATGTCTGATGAGGTCGTTAAAAAAGTTGATGCAATGTGGGCTGATTTGGGAATTTGATTGTCAGCTTTATTTCAGAAATTCCCGCCCAAACAATAATTTATTCATTATGAAAAAATAATATTTTTTGGGTTAAAAGCATCCTCTAGCACATTTTCGGCTGACTAAAAAAATATTTTATATTAATATGCAAAATAAGAAAGTTATGGCTACCAAAGATCAAGTCATTTAACATAAATATTGAATGATTTATCGAAACTTAATTTCACATACCTTTAATAGCGGCTACGTTAGAGATTAATGGTATGATATTTGCTTTATTTTCTTAACTAAAAATTCAATTTAGATTAAGTTTTTATTGAAGATTATTATTCAATTTTAAATTAGGTCGTTGATGAAAAATATCTCTAAACGATTAAAAAATAGATCATAATACACAAGTGTGACTATTAACACATACTATAAAGCTAGGAAAGAGTATCATGTGATTATCTTACAAAGAACCTTATGAGGTATCCTATGTCAAACTTGGTAACATTAGCTTTTCTTAATTTCACTAAACAGCAACAAGAAATTTTTACTTCAATATTGTTTTTATCTGAACGTAGTTTAGATAGTACTTGGAATATTGGAACTAAAGAAACCGCGAAAGTTATTTTTGTAATAAGTGAAAAAACGATCAGTCAAACACAGTGGGATAAAATGCAATTAGCCTATCCTCAAGCCATACTTGTTGCTTATAGTGTCAATTTGGTTGATCTAAATACACCTTGGAAATTGCTAACAGAAACAACAGCGTTAACAAATCGAACTAAATTAATTACTTTGCTGAATCAAATTAATCAAGATGCGTTTAAAAATATAGAACAAGAAATACCAAAAGAAATTGTTATTAAAAAATCTCAACCTATTGAGAAAAATATAGAACAAGAAACTCAAAAAACGATTAAAAATCATTTATTTTTACCCGAAGACTATTTTTTAAGTATTGTGCAAATGAGTATCAAAACGGGATATATTTATCGCTGTAAAATTGAAGAGGATGTTGTAATTTACCTATTGCCAAAACAAAATTGTTATTTTTGTTCAACAGAAATAACTGATTTAAAGACATTATTTTTAATGTCGCCTAAAGAAATTAAGGTTAAAAGGATGTTAGATAGTGAATTAAAACAACAAATCGAAGGTTTAAAAACAAAAGCGTTAAATGATTTATTATGGTATGCAACGGTTACCGCTTCGCAAGGTCGTTTTATGACAACTTACCAACCTGATGATAGCGTGTATCTAAAATCTTGGCCTGATATTTCACTGGTCAGCGAAAATAAAAGCTATTTAGATATTGCCGCTTTTATGAGCCATAACACCACTAATGTTGTCGGAATCGCAAAAAAAAGCCAACAAAAGTTAACTGATGTTATTGATTTTTATAATGTTTGCTATTTATTAGGGTTAATAAGTGATCCTAAAAACGTATCTTCAGTTTTTAAGCCTGTTTTCGATGAACCCTTATTTGATAACTCAAGAAAATCACGCCATCCTATCGTTGAAAAAGTAAATTTACAAATTGTCGCTTGATTCCCCTCTTTTTTTAAAGACCATCCTTTCTAAAAATTTTTGTTTCCCCACTTTTTCTTAATTTAAAAGTGAGGGTTTAAAATTTCACATTTAGTTTGCAGTATAATGTCAGTTAATCAAGCTTGAGATAAGTTATTAACAACTATTAGCTTGAATTCTCTGCTATTTTAGAATAAGACAAAAAAATTTATAATTTGAACGCCAGCTTTCAGCATGAAATTTGAATTTTTAAAGTCTATACTCAAATGCATAAAAAACATCTCTAAATTTAAAAGGAATACAAAATGAGAACAATAATAAAAATTCTCTTTAGCTTAAGTCTATTGACAACCTTTACAACTCATCTTTATGCCGCTGATATTAGTGCAGGAGAAAAAAAAGCAGCGGCTTGTGCCGGCTGTCATGGTGCTAAAGGAATCAGTACAAATTTCATTTATCCAAATATTGCAGGTCAACAAGCAGCCTATATTGCAACACAACTACGCGCTTTCAAAAAAGGAACACGTACTGATGCCATGATGCAACCTTTTGTCGCACAATTATCCGCAGATGATATTGATAATTTAGCAGCATTTTTTGCAGCGCAAGAAAATAAAACGGCTCATCACCCAGAAACAAATGTTGTCACCGAAGAAACAATTTCTAAAGCGGGCATGTGTAAAGGCTGTCATGGAAAAGAAGGAGAAGGTCGAGGCACATTCCCTAAACTCACTAATCAACATGTACATTATTTAGAAAAACAATTAAAAGATTTTAAATCAGGTGATAGAAAAGGCGGCCCCATGTCAGGTATTGCAAAATCTTTAAGTGATGATGACATTAAACAGTTAAGTCATTATTTTAGTAATTTAACGATTAAAAAATAGGCGTTTCAAGCTTATCTTTAGAGTGGATAATGTTCCACTCTCCTTCATTTGAAAGTTATCTTAATATTTTTGTTTTGAGAACAGTTATGACACGACAAAATCCCCCGCTACCTGAACCTAATTTTAAAATTTACCTTGGCTCAAGCTTATTATTTATTTATATTTTCTTGTCGATGGTAATTTTTTCATTAATTGTTATTCCCTCATTAATGTTCCCTTTTTCTGTGCGTTATCAATTGGGTCAATGGTGGGTTAACGGCGTATTATTTATGGCGCATATCTGTTGTGGAATAAAACACGAAGTTGAAGGCTTAGAAAATTTACCTAAAAACCAAGCGGCTGTGGTTTTAAGTAAACATCAGTCTGCTTGGGAAACGATGGCTTTACGGCAATTTTTACCCAAACAAGTTCCATTATTAAAACAATCTTTATTATGGATTCCTTTTGGTGGTTGGGCATTATCAACCCTAAGACCCATAGCGATAGATCGTAACAATCAAAAACAAGCATTAAAAATACTGATAAACCAAGGAAGTGAAGCATTGAAAGAGGGTTTATGGGTGATTATTTTTCCAGAAGGTACACGGGCTGCACCTGGAGAACACAAAAAATTTAGTGTAGGCGGAGCTATGCTTGCCCATAAAAGTACTTGTCCCGTTGTTCCTTTAGCACATAATGCAGGCAGTGTTTGGCCACGTTACAGTTTTTTAAAATATCCTGGAACAATTAAGGTTAAAATTGGACCTGCGATTGAGGTTGAAGGTAAAAAAGCAAGAGAAATTAATGCCGAAGCTGAACAATGGATCATCCAAGCGATGAATGAAATTGACGCTTAATTTGAAATAACTTTAAAAAAAACTAGCACAAATAAAAACAGCTAGGTATAATGAGCAGCTCACTTAGGCACTAATAGCCGAACAATAAGTGAAGCCCAGGTAGCTCAGTCGGTAGAGCAGAGGACTGAAAATCCTCGTGTCGACGGTTCGATTCCGCCCCTGGGCACCACAAATTCTAAAGCCTCTTTCAATTTATTTTGTTAGAGGCTTTTTTATGTGTAGTCAATTTGTCTCAAGTTTTGAATTTTCTGCATCATCTTGTCGATGTTCACTAGATAAATGAACATGTTTTAAAACCATTTTTAAATCAGCCCATCCCCCTAATTCTTGCCGTACATGTAAAGGTTTCCATTCTGGACATGAAAAGCTAGACGCGTGAAGGCTTTGCGCTCATAGTTCTGTTTGTCATAGTCTTCGTTTTCAGGGTTTTCTATCCATACATTCGCAATGCTTATGTTTAAAGCTCACCGCGCCTGTAGAATTTTTTGATTAAGCTGTTAGACTTGCGCCTCATTTAGCAATTAAATCACATTATCAACAACATAAATAGAACTGAGTATTTTTAAGCCTTCCTGGGTTGCATAAACCAACAATAAAATACTATAAAAAATAAAATAAGGTTTCCCTATAATTTTAATTAGTGATAAAACATTAATGGGATTAATAGCAGCATTGTCGATACAGGCATAGCGATATAATCTTTTGTTTTAACTTGTTTGATTCACCTTGTTAGTTTAATCTAATCCAAGTAACTTATCATTTATACTAAGGAATATTACTATGATTATTAGAAAGTTATTGCTTACAAAGATATTTTTTTTATTTTTTTTAATAAATACATCGGTTTTTTCAGAAAGTTGTAACACACCCTCGTTAGAGCAAAATTTTACACTCATTATTCCCTGTGTTACTGTGGAAAACACTGCTTATTCTACACGTCTACTTTATCAGTCTAACTCAGCCTATTCTTGGCAATGGGATGGTCAATTAAATCCTATTAGCTGTACTAATGAGCTACAGAACTGTGTTGAAGTAAATAATATGGACTTAAGCTTTCCATTGTTAGATATTGAGGGGAAAAATTATACTGCTAAATTACAACATGCACCTGAAATAGGAGAATCTGTTTGGCGTTATCAAAGTCATACGGCTAAAATAATCGACTTGTCATTACCAACGCAGCAGGCGGCTATTGATGAAATTGATACCTATATGACAGAATTTGTTGCTAATAATAAAGTACCAGGTGCAACTTTAAGCATCGCAAAAGGAAATCAAGTTATTTATAACAAAGCTTTTGGCGTTAGCAATGTAGATACACAAAAGGCAACAACTACCGATACTTTATTTCATATTGGCTCAACTAATAAAGCGATAACTTCTTTTTTAATTGCTATCTTAGTCGATGAAAAGGTTTTAAGTTGGGATACTAAAGTTCAAGATATTTATAGTAATTTTGTTTTGTCTAATGCTGAATATGCAAGTCAAATAACAATTCGACAATTATTAGATATGACGAGTGGTTTACCTAGAGATTTAAATAATGAACCAACTAATGGGGCGCGTGGGTTACTGGAAAATTTAGGTGATTTACAATTAATAGGTGCGCCTGGAAATCAATATGAGTACAGTAATTTAAGTGTTTCAATGGCCGCTTATTTTGCGGTATTAGCGAAGAAAAAATCTGATAATGGACAATTAACTGAGAGTGATTTAGATAATTTACATGCAGACTATGAACAGTTATTAAAGGAAAAAGTATTAGAGCCTTTAGCAATGAAAAATACCTATTTATATGTTGATGAAGCGCGTAATACAGGGTTAATGAGTCATTCTCATCAATTGCAAGATAATCGCTTTATTGTTTCAGAATCAGTTGATAACAGAATCGATGTATTAGCACCTTCTGGCGGATTAAAGTCTTCTGTTAATGATATGATTAAATATATGATAACTGAAGCTCAACAAGGGATAACAAAGCAAGGTCATCGTCTGGTCAGTGAAGCGAATATGGCAGTACGACAAACATTATCAGTAGGCGTTGCAGCAGATAATGACTATGGATTGGGTTTAGAAATAAAAACATTGAAAAACGATATTCGTTATATAGGTCATGATGGCTCTTATGATGATTTTAATAGCCTTGTTTCGATATATCCCGATCAAAAAGTTAGTTTTATCCTCTTAGTTAATGGTGATAGTGAAGGTATATTAGATATGACAGGGGGAGAGTTAGAAAATAAAATAGCAGAGGTTGTTAACGCGCTTTAATTATCCTAGAAATGCGAGGGTTTACGTCTCTAGTTTTCATATACTTAAATTTATATTTTCTCCCTCATAAGTTTAGTTGTCCAATTTTTTAGCATAAAAACAACAGTTTTTTTAGACTATGACCTGACTTTTAAATAAGGATTATAAAAGTTAAATCTTTGTTATAATCCATAGTTATTCGTATTTATAATTATTGTTCAGTTTGTTTATAGTATTGAATGATAAAACGATTGTCTCTAAAAAGAGACAATTTAAAGCTAGATAACGTAAAATGAGAACTTGCTCTATAAGTTCCTCAAACAACACTATATAATTAATACGCTTTTTAGGGTTATATCTTTACTATTCATCATAAATTCGACAAAATGGCTTAGATTATTGAATTATAATGATAATTTATAAGGTATCTCATTACTTGTTTTTTTTAATAAGGAAAATTCAATGAAAAAATCATTGCTACTTACGGCATCCATTGCCGCTGCTATCCTCTCTGGATGTGCCACTCATCAACCTGCAGGCTTTCAATCTTTTCAAGCAAAAGATTTATCGTCATTAACTAAATCAAAAGAATACCAACAAAAAACCAATAACTTTTTTATCATTAATGATTCTTCGGGTTCTATGACAGAAAGTTATATTAATGGTGGACTTCCAGCAAATCCTGCGGCGATTAAATTAGAAGTTGAAAAAGAACTTTTAAGTCGTATGAACAAAACCATTCCTAGCATTACCCTAAATTCAGGACTGCGTAGTTTTGGTTTTGGTAAATGTACTAGTGTTAAGGGGACATTGTTAAATCAAGCCTCTGAGTCTTATTCAAAATCTGCCTTTAATGCTGCTATTGATTCATTAGTTTGTGGTAGCGGTGGTTCACCGATGGATAAAACGATTGATGCGGTACAAAAAGATTTAGAAGTAAATTCAGGCATAACCGCTTTAATTATTTTAAGTGATGGTTTTGAACTTGATAGATCACCTGCCCCTTCTGCTCAAGCATTGAAAGGTCGTTATGGCGATAATCTTTGTATTTATACCATTTGGACAGGCAATCCTAAAGATGTAGAAGGCCGTGCAACATTATTGGAACTTTCTAATTTAGGGGCTTGTGGTTTTAGTACCGCAGCCGCTGATATTGCATCCCCTGAAGGCATGGCTAAATTTGTTGAAAAAGTTTTTTTCAAAAAACTTTTTCCTATTTTCGAAGGCGATGCTGATTTAGATGGGGTTCTTGATAGTAAAGACCAATGCCCTGAAACACCTTTAGGTGCAACAGTTAATATTCAAGGCTGTTGGATTATCAAAGGGATTAATTTTGATACAGCAAAACATAATATTAAATCTCGGTATCATCATTTATTAGACAATGCAGCCACTGTCTTAAAAAGAAACCCAGGCTTAACTATTGAAGTACAAGGTCACACTGATAACGTAGGTTCTGATAAATATAACTTAAGCTTATCTGATCGTCGTGCAAATTCAGTCAAAGGTTACTTGAACAAGAGAGCTAATGGTAACGCATCATTAACCTCACATGGTTATGGTGAAGCTCAACCTGTTACGACTAATGAGACTGCTCATGGTCGCGCACAAAATCGTCGGGTACAATTAAAAGTCATCAAAAAATAAAGAGGATGATTTTATTCTGAATTAAGTTCAGAATTGTAAACTGCAATAAGAAAAGGGAGCGTTATTTTATAACGCTCCCTTTTTTATGATGTCTTTATTATCACGTATTTAACGAAGTAACAAGACGCTTGTTACCATTAATAACACCTGAACTATGCAATAAATTTTTGGTCTATGTGCTTTATATAGTCCATCTTAATTTGTTGTTCAATGCGGATATGGACTCATTTTTAACCATAAATTTTGACTTATTTTAAGGTAATGATTTGATGACTTTAAACCGTTTTATTTTTTGTTTTCTCTTCTTTTTATCCAATACAATTCAAGCAATAAATCTACAATCCACTAATCTGTATAAAACCCAATTAGTTTTACCTGAAACACTCGCTGAAAAAACCTTAGGTTCTGCCATTAGCATTTTTGGATCAACGGTGGCCGTTGCAGCAACACATTCTGAAAGTAACCGTACAGGATCTGTTTATCTTTATGATGCGTTAGATAACTGGCAATTGACGACAGAATTAACGAGTGGGGTCATTGATGATAATTTTGGCAGAAAAATCGCTTTAGAAGCGGATACCTTGTTAGTAAGTGCTGACCGTGATGATAACCAACGAGGAGCAGTTTATGTGTTTGAACGTCATTTAAGTAATCGTCATCAATGGCAACAGGTGGCTAAATTAACCGCTCCTGATGCGCAAGAAGGTAGTTTGTTTGGACGTGGCATCGCCATTGTTAATAATAAACTCTATATTGGCGCACCCTCACATCAGCAGGGTAAAGTCTATATTTTTAGCCGTCATGAAAATAAACAATGGCAATTTGAAAGTAGTATCATCCCAGAAGATTCTCAAGCGTTACGCTTTGGTGACGCGATTGCGAAAGAGGGAAACACCCTTATTATCGGCGCGCCTTATACCAATG
>DAOUTG010000098.1 GCA_030626845.1 Methylococcaceae bacterium | reverse complement strand
TATTCAGGAAGACTTCCTTTATTTGATTTTTCAGCTAAAGGCATAACAGCTGGACGTTACCCTTTATATCAAGTGGTGACACACCCTGGCACAGACCCATTAAATTTCAATAACTGGGTTGGTGGTCTTGGAAGTTTAAGTATGATTAATTTTAGTATTGGCTTGCCTGCCGAAGAAAGCGGTGATTTTAATGGCGATGGTTTTGCTGATGATGACCATAATAAAGATGGCTTTCATGATGATGATATTGATAAAAATGGCTACCATGATGACGATCAGAATCAAGATGGCTTTCATGATGATGACCACGATAAAAATGGGTCTCATGATGATAATACGTCGCCAATTAATACGCCTCCTGTTACCATTAATGACCCAAATACGATAGAAGGTAAAAATATTTATACAAGCTGTGCATCCTCCTCCTGCCATGGGCAAGATCCTGTTGCCAATCAAAATAATATTTTGAGTGCTAGAAATCCAAATACAACCCTTAATGCGATTAATCAAAATAAAGGAGGAATGGGATATTTAAGTTCAACCATTACAGCTGACTCTGCAAACAAGATATCAGTTTACTTAAATAGCTTAACAATATCTTCTGCTGTTAATAACACTGACAATGAGCAAGGAGAATCTCACAACGACAATGATTCTCATGACAATGAGCAAGGAGAATCTCACAACGAAAATGATTCTCATGACAATGAGCAAGGAGAATCTCACAACGAAAATGAAAACGAAAATGAACAACATGATAATGATTAGCTAGATACAAAACCTTCGCCAATTTAGGTTTTAAGCCATATTTTTTCAAAATCTAATATTTAGTTTATAATAAAATAAAGTAGTTACAATATTAAAAAATAGAATTTCAACTTATCTTATACGTTTGGCGATGATATTGTCGGTAGATATCATCTTAAAATAGGTAGTACAACGTCTAGTATTGAGTTTCTCTGATCATGACAAAAATGTAAAACGGAGTCCAAAACATGTTTTTGGACTCCAGCATTGCCTCTCACCAGAAATAAAAGCATTGGCAATAAAATATAATCGGGTCGCCATGACTTTAGCATTTCAACGGCAAATAGATAAAAGGTAATCATTTTTCATGATAATAACAATAATCGCTATTTTACTCATCATGTTATTATTGGGAATGCCGTTGTTTGTCATTATCTTGGCAGCCACTATCCTAGGCTTTTATCATGCAGAAATTGATTTAACCGTTATTAGTATTGAATTTTACCGTATTGCAGATACACCCTTATTAGTTGCACTCCCATTATTTACCTTCGCAGGTTACATTCTTTCTGAAAGTAAGACTTCTGAACGGCTATTAAAAATAACCCATGTTTTTTTTAGCTGGATGCCTTCTAGTTTAGCGATTATTTCATTATTAAGTTGTGCCATATTTACAGCTTTCACAGGCGCATCGGGGGTAACGATTGTTGCTTTAGGCGCATTACTATTACCTGCTTTAATTAAAGAAGGTTATCCTGAAAAACTAAGCTTAGGTTTAGTCACAACCACAGGAAGTTTAGGCTTACTACTCCCTCCTTCTGTGCCACTTATTCTATATGGCATTATTATTCAGCAAATGAACCTTGGCATAGAAATTACTTTGCCACAATTATTTGTTGCAGGTCTATTGCCCGCATTACTCATGCTACTTTTATTGGGACTATGGTTAGCTTGGACAACCCGAAAAATGAAACGACAGAAAACCTCGTTTTCAATAAAACGAGCTAAATCAGTCTTATTAGAATCTATCTGGGAAATACCGCTCCCTTTATTTATTTTAATGGGTATTTTTGGGGGATTTTTTACTATTTCAGAAGTCGCAGCAGTCACAACAATCTATGTCCTGATCGTGGAAATTTTTATTTATAAAGAAATTAAACTCAGGCAATTAAATAAAATAATAATAGATGCTATGCAAATGATTGGAAGCATTTTATTAATCTTAGGCGTTGCCATGGCATTTACTAATTATTTAGTTGATGCCGAAGTTCCTGCCTATTTATTTACTTGGGTTAAGGAAAATGTGAAAAGCCAATTTACTTTTTTATTATTATTAAATCTATTTTTACTTCTTTTAGGCGCAATATTAGATATTTTTTCAGCACTTATTATTGTCGTTCCCTTAATTGTACCTGTTGCGCTAGGTTATCAAATTCATCCTCTACATTTGGGGGTTATTTTTCTTGCCAATATGCAAATTGGTTATTTCACCCCGCCTGTTGGTATGAATCTATTTATTGCTAGTTATCGTTTTAATAAACCGATTACTGAAATTTATCAAGCAACCATTCCCTTTATGTTGATATTATTGGTTGCCGTATTAATGATTACCTATATTCCTTGGTTAAGCACTTGGTTTTTATAACAACCTATATTTGAGAGAGATCATTATGTCACAACACCTTGAAACAACTTTTAGTGATGAAGCCATTAGACAACGTTTAAAAAATGAATTACCGCACTGGGTTTATGAAAAAGGTTGGATACGGCGTAAATTTAAAACCAGTGGTTGGAAAGCGACTTTAATGGTCGTCACCACAGTGGGACATTTAGCTGAAAAAGCATGGCATCACCCTGATCTAAACGTGTCTTATGCGTTTGTTATTGTTAAATTAGTCACACATTCCGCCAAAGGCATTACTGAAAAAGACTTTAAGTTGGCTAAAAAAATAGAAGACGTTCTCATGTGGGATGCTGCCAGTGATTCTAACGGTGTCTTTGAAGGAACACCTGATGACCCTCGTTTTAAATATATTAAAAAAAACTAATTTAATTCTAATAATAGGCAGTAATTTTTACCCTCCAGTACCTAAGATACCTAATTGAATATAAACAATAACCTTCGCTTAAGTTTACCGATTGAGGAATGAAAGGTTTTATGGTGTAATAGTAAGGTTTTACATTTTTCAAGTTCCTCTTTTTTAATAACTATAAAATGAAGAGGCGTGTTTACCACAACTTGTTTGGAGATTAGGCTTATACACTATGCAATTTACTATAACTAACGGTTTAGATTTACCTATTACGGGTCAACCTGAACAAAAAATTTCGAATGGCAATACGGTTAAATCGGTTGCTGTTCTTGGGCAGGATTTTATTGGTTTAAAACCTAAAATGATGGTCGCAGAAGGCGATACCGTTAAATTAGGCCAACCTTTATTTGCGGATAAGCAAAATCCTGGTGTCATATTTACCTCTCCTGCCGCAGGCATCGTCACCGCCGTTAATCGGGGGGCAAAACGAGTATTACAATCGGTTGTCATTGAAATCAAAGGGAAAGCGGAAGAAACCTTTACAAAATACGCCGCTGATAAGCTAGATGAATTAACAGCAGATAATGTTAAGGATAATTTATTAGCGTCAGGTCTTTGGACAGCCTTTAAAAATCGCCCTTACGGTAAAGTACCTCATACCGATACGACCCCTGCGGCCATTTTTGTGACGGCAATTGATACCCGTCCTTTGGCGGCTGATCCTGCGGTTATCATTAAAGAACGTCCTGATGATTTTACCAATGGCATAAACGCTATTTCAAAACTCAGTAAGGGTAAAACTTATCTTTGCAAAGCCACAGGGGCTGATATTAGTGCCTCAAATGTTGAAATGGCGGAGTTTTCAGGTGCGCACCCAGCAGGCTTGGCAAGTACCCATATTCATTTTCTTGATCCTGTTCATCATGACAAAACAGTTTGGCATTTAGATTACCAAGCCGTGATGGCTATTGGGGCATTATTTACCACGGGCAAAATCAATGTTGAGCGAGTCGTTTCGCTTGCAGGGCCTGCGGTTAAAAACCCACGCTTAATTCGTACCCGTGTTGGGGCAAATACGAATGACTTCGTGATGGGTGAATTAAGTGATGATGAAAATCGAGTCATTTCAGGGTCGGTGTTATTTGGCCATGAAGCGATTGATTCAGTTAGTTACTTAGGACACTATGCACTGCAAATTTCAGCGTTGAAAGAAGGTCGTCAACGTGAGTTATTTGGCTGGATTGTGGCGGGTAAAGATAAATATTCCGCAATGAATATTTACACGTCAAGTCGTGACCGTAAAGACAAGCGTTTGTTTCCTTTAACCACTGATAAAAATGGGAGTAATCGTGCCGTCGTTCCTGTGGGCGTTTATGAAACCGTGATGCCGATGGATATTTTAGCTACACCATTGATAAAAGCGTTATTAATAGGCGATAGCGATCAGGCGCAATTATTAGGATGCTTGGAATTGGACGAAGAAGATATGAGTTTGTTTACCTTTGTTGATCCCGGTAAGCATGATTTCGCGCCGGTGTTAAGAGCAAATTTAACAAAAATTGAGGTGGAAGGATGATCTCAGCGAGAACGTTATTAGACAAGGTTGAACCGCATTTTGTTAAAGGCGGTAAGTTAGAAACTTACTATGGTCTTTATGAAATGGTTGATACCTTCATTTATACGCCTTCAGATGTCACCCGGGGTAAAACCCATGTGCGTGATGGGAATGATTTGAAACGCACCATGACTTTTGTGGTGATTGCGACGTTTTTTTGCATCATGATGGCGATGTATAACACCGGTTATCAAGCAAATTTAGCGATTGAAGCGATGGGGCTGACAGAATCCCCTAGCTGGCGCAGTTTGGTGATGAATATCTTCGGTTATAATCCGATGAATCCCCTTTCAAATTTTATTCATGGGTCTTTATTTTTCTTACCTATTTATATCGTTACTTTAGCGATTGGTGGGATTTGGGAAGTTTTATTTGCCACCGTTCGCGGTCATGAAGTCAATGAAGGCTTTTTAGTTTCATCCATGCTTTATACCTTGATCCTGCCACCTGATATGCCGTTATGGCAAGTCGCGTTAGGGATTTCTTTTGGGATTGTGATTGGTAAAGAAGTCTTTGGTGGCACGGGTAAAAACTTTTTAAACCCTGCCTTAACAGGACGAGCATTTTTATTTTTTGCCTACCCTGCGTCTATTTCAGGCGATGCGGTTTGGGTCGGTGTGGATGGCTTTACCGCAGCAACACCGTTAGGACTCGCTGCACAGGGAGGCTTAGAAGCCGTTCAAGCAGCAGGTTATAACTGGTTTCAAACCTTTATGGGTTTTATGCCAGGTTCAATCGGTGAAACATCAACCGTTGCGATCTTAATCGGTGCGGCATTCCTATTATATACCCGCATTGCTTCTTATCGAATCATGGCGGGTGTCTTAGGAGGAATGATTGCAACCTCACTGCTATTTAATGTGATTGGTAGTGATAGCAACCCCATGTTTGCAATGCCTTTTTACTGGCATTTAACCTTAGGTGGCTTTGCTTTCGGTATGGTTTACATGGCAACAGATCCTGTCTCGGCAGCAATGACGAATACAGGCCGTTGGATATTTGGGGCATTAATTGGCATCATGGTCGTTTTAGTGCGTGTCGTTAATCCTGCGTTTCCAGAGGGGATGATGTTATCAATTTTATTTGCCAACATGAAATACAGTTATTGCTGGTATGAACGATATAGATTTTATCAGACATGATTACAAAACTTTACAAAGTAAGCACAAAGTACAAGTAATTCATGCCAAAGTTAAAAGGGTTGATGGTGCTACAAGTAGTGTTATCTTAGAAAATGGTGATGTTATTCCATTTCATAGAGCAGTTGTATCTCCAGGTATTGACTTCAAATATGAAAAAGGTTATATAGAAGGTTCAGAAGAACACTCTCCACATGCTTATAAAGCTGGAGATCAGACTTTACTATTAAGAAAACAACTTGAAGAGATGAAAGATGGTGGTACTTATGTTATGGTAGCTCCACCTAACCCATTTAGATGTCCTCCTGGACCATATGAAAGAATATCTTTAGTTGCTCACTATTTAAAAACTAACAAGCCTAAATCTAAAATCGTTATTTTAGATCAAAAGAAAAAATTCTCTAAACAAGGATTATTTCAAGAAGGTTGGGAAGATTTATATGGTGATATGATTGAGTGGAGAAGTGTTGAATTCGGTGGTAAAGTCGTTAAAGTCGATCCAATAAAAAGAATAATCACTACTGACGAAAATGAAGTAAAAGCAGATGTACTTAACTATATTCCATCTCAAAAAGCTGGTAAGTTAGCATTTGATTCTGGATTAACAAAAGGTGACTGGTGTCCAATTAATACAAGAACATTCGAATCAAGA
Organism: Methylococcaceae bacterium; assembly: GCA_030626845.1. GTDB lineage: Bacteria > Pseudomonadota > Gammaproteobacteria > Methylococcales > Methylomonadaceae > WTBX01. The sequence continues at coordinate 359 of DAOUTG010000098.1, read as the reverse complement.
CTTGTAAAAAATGTTCATGTTATTGGAGATGCTTCAATTGCTACAAAAATGCCAAAATCAGGTTTTTCTGCAAATTCACAAGCCAAAATTGCCGCATTGCAGATTTCTAGATTATTAAAGAAAATGCCAGCAATCAATCCTCCTAAGTTAGCTAATACTTGTTATAGTTTACTTTCGCCTACTTATGGTATTTCTGTATCTGCTGTTTATGAAGCACTTGAAAATAAAATTGTTAAAGTTGAAGGTTCAGGTGGATTAAGTCCAATGGGTGCAAATAAAGAATATAGAATGCTTGAAGCAGAATATGCAGAAGGTTGGTATAAAAATCAAACGTCTGATATATTTAGATAATTAAACTT
>DAOUTG010000021.1 GCA_030626845.1 Methylococcaceae bacterium | reverse complement strand
GCCCCTGAAATTCTAATAGGTAAAATCGTTGCGCCCGATTTATCAGCTACCATGGCCGTCCCATCATAAACCTTCATCATAGAACCTGTTGTCGTAATACGCCCTTCTGGAAATATCACGGTCTTAGTATCAGATTTTAAATGATGAATTAAATTTTTTAGTGACATGGGATGAACGGGATCCATCGGGAAAAAATTTGATAACCATGAGAAAGGTTTTAACCACCATAATTGTGAAATTCTAGTATTAATTGCAAAAGTAATTTTATCAGGTAAAAATACGCCGAGTAATAAGGGGTCTAAAAAAGAGGTATGATTTGCAACAATTAATACTCTGTCCCCTGCTTTGTGATAGTTTTCTAGCCCATGAATTTCTACACGGTAAATAATACGCAATAGCCATTGTAAAATTTTTTCTACGACAAAATACATCGCATTCCTCCTGATGTTTTAGTGATTGTTTGAATTATAATCTATTTCTAGGGGGTTTCCGTAGTACAACAAACTATATCTATGAGGTCATTTTTTCCACAACATGCTTACTACACGCTAAAATAGCGTTCAATTATAACTATTTTTGGTCACTAATTTAAGCGAGAGCCGACTTATCTTCAAGGTATTTTATCTCTAAATAATTTTAGTTGACTTGTTTTATAGCAAATTTAAAGGAGAGGATTTATGGATAAACAAATCATGTTGCCAAACTCAAATAATGAGCAACTAAAAAAACTACGCACGGCACTCGCCATTTCACAAGGGACAAAATTATTATATACCTTATTGCAAAAAACATCGGCGACGGTTGCGCATAATCAAACTAAGCGTGTTAGTTATTTAATTGGTTTGTTTTCAGAAATTCATCGTGAGATTTTTCATCACTGGCAACAGCAAGCGACGGTTTCTCATCGCCCAGGTACAATGCCTGATGCAAAAAAACGCCGAAAATTTAGACAAGCCATTGAAAAATTAGTTTTAGATGGGGATCGTCATCAAAAAACCGCTATTTTTGATAATAATGGTTTTGTTATTCAGTCCAAAAATATTGCTAGAAGATTAGCGAGATTTTATCTTAGAATGCGCTCTATCCGACCGTTTAATTATGGGAATAGAATTACCTTAGACTTTTTTATGACTATTCTTGGAAAATTACCTTCTTTTAATGCCGTTTATGGTCAGGGGATTGATTTTAGACGGCTTAATCAACGTGATGCCATTGCCTTACATCGTTCAAATAAAAATCTACTGCCTATCATTGTAGCTTTGGATCATGCGTTAGACTCTAGTCGTAATCGAAACCTAGCTAATAAAGCCAATGGATATGGGAAATGGCCTGAAAATAAGAAATATATTGCAGGGCTGCCCTTTCTGTCACATATCACAGGAGAAGACTCTTATATTCCCAAAGATAATGCACCGATTAAAGAAAAGGGTATTAAGTGTTTAGTGGCTATAAATGGCGCGTTAGTGCCCTTAGCATCAATCAAAAAAGAATTATTTTCAGCAGGAAAACATTTAGCAGATTATCCCTTATGTGAAGCGGATAATATTATTGGTTATTTACCCAATACAGAGGCATTACGTCATCCTAGTAAAACAGATATTGATGGGGTTTTGATTGGCGAAAATGGGAAAGTCCCTTTATTTTGTTTAGAGATTAATATTTTGACTGGTTTAAGCTCAGTTGGGCAAATGCAGTTGCTAGAATTATTAAAACAATGTGCAGGTGAAGACGCTTCTTTATTATTGCTTGCTAATAATGAACCGTTAAAAAATAAATTATTAGAAGCTGCGAAAGATGATGAACGTTTACAGCGGACAGTAGCTATTGCTATTCCTAGAATTGAAAAAATGGTTTTTAAATTAGAAGCCACTAAACAAACCATTTTTAAAGGTAAATTGCCAGATGATAAGCCTAAACTATTTATTTCTATGGGGGGGGCAGGCGCGGGTAAAACGGCAGTTGAAGAAATGGCTCAAGCGCAATGTGGCGATAACTTTGTGATTGCCTCATTAGATGAGTTTCGTAAACAAAGTGATCTTTATAATGTATTAACTGCCGCAGATCATCATAGTGATGATTATGTTTATGTTGAACCTTTTGCCAATCTTTTACGTTATTTAGTCGCGCAACATGCTAAAGAAAACCGCATTAATCTTTTATATGATGGGACTGGAATCCCTTTCATTCCGCGTTATTTAGATATTGTTGAGCAATTTAAACAAGTTGGTTTTAAATCACAGGTAATTGCTGTGGATGCGTTTATTGTTAAACCTAAAGGACGAGAACAAGAATTACAAAGAGAAGGCGTTATTAGTAGTGTGTTATCCCGTTATGAGGCCACAGGACGTGCGCTACCTTGGGTCATTACTGTTTATAAACATTTACGGGCGCCGCGTTCATTTTTACATGCGATAGAAGAGTCCTCTTTAGATAAAATATCACTTTTTGCCAATGATGGTCAAAAAGATCAACACTATCTTGTAGCTGAAAGTTTTGATGTGAGTACTAAGGAAGTTGAAATCTTTCAAGATCATCAAAAACAGCAAACTTTAGCGATGTATTTAAAAACACAAATTGAAACACGAGATGAATCTATTTTAAAAAATTTAGCGCAAAATGATACCGATAAAATTGAGTCTTTAATTGCGCGTAATCCAAATTTTGAAGAGGCTAATGTGGCTTATCAAGTTTATAGTAATAAAAATGGCTCACGAATTTTGTTGATTTATAACACGAAAAGAATGGTTGATTTTGTTGAAAAACGTCAATTAAATCCTAATGCATCGGGTGAAAAGGGTCTACTGTATAAAAATGAATCATTAGCTTTTCATGTTAATCCAAAAAATAAAGAACCTTGGATGATAAGACTCCAAGGGTCATCGTTTGGATCATAGTATTAAGAAATATGTACAAAATAACTTAAACAAGTTGCTTTTGTAGGGGCGGATTCATCCGCACCGTGCAGATGAATCTGCACCTACAAGCGATAAGTCTTTGATGTTTTGAAGATTTTTTTAAGACTAATAACCTAGTAATATAGTAGACTATAGCCCTAATTGGAGACAGTATAACCATGACAACAGAAAACGTACATTTACATGAAATTAATAAATTTGGCTCTCAAGCCGAATGCTGGTGGGATCTTCAAGGTGAATTTAAGACTTTGCATGATGTTAATCCTTTACGTTTACAGTTCATAAAAGAGTATGTTGAGTTGGAAGGAAAAGAAGTCATAGATGTAGGTTGTGGTGGTGGAATTTTAACGGAAGGATTGGCTAAAAATGGCGCAGAGGCTTTAGGAATTGATTTAAGCGAGGAATTAATTGATATTGCTGATTTACATGGACTGGAATCAGGTGTGAGTGCGAAATATCAAAAAATTAGTGTAGAAGCATTAGCTGAAACAGAGGGTGGAAAATTCGATCATGTGACTTGTATGGAAATGTTGGAGCATGTTCCTGATCCTGGTTCAATTATTGAAGCTTGTGCAAAATTAGTTAAACCCGATGGAATGGTATTTTTTTCAACGTTAAATCGTCAACCTAAAGCGTATTTATTGGCCATTGTTGCCGCAGAACATTTACTCAGAATGTTGCCGAAAGGAACGCATGAATACAAAACTTTTATTAAACCTTCTGAATTAAGTCAATCCGCACGTACCGCAGGTTTAGAGCTACAGGGAATAGTAGGAATTGAATATAACCCATTAACAAAACAGTTTTATTTAGGTAATGACGTGGATGTTAATTATATCGCTGCCTTTAAACGAGCTAATTAAAAAATGTTTGAATTAGATTGTGTTTTATTTGATTTAGATGGGACTTTAGTTGATACCGCACCTGACTTAATTGCTTGTTTAAACAGTGCATTAATCTATCACGGTTTCAATACGATTGCGCCTGAAAAAGTTAGACCTTGTATTTCTCATGGGGCTGTAGCAATGATTGAAAAATCTGAAACTAAAGCCGATAGTGAGACTCAAGCACAAATTTTAGAAACACTGCTTAATGGTTATCAAGATAATATTCTTCAACAGGGGGGGCTTTTTGAAGGCATTGAGCAGACTTTGCAACTTATTGAGGATAAAGGGCTGAAATGGGGCGTGGTTACCAATAAAAGATCACGTTTTACCCAGCCTTTAATGAAGGCTTTGGAACTAACAGAAAGAGCGGCTTGTATTATTAGTGGTGATACAACAAACAAGAGTAAACCGCACCCAGAACCTATGCTTGCAGCTTGCAAGCAAGCACAGGTTAAGCCTGAAAATTGCGTTTATATTGGGGATGCAAAGCACGATATTATGGCGGGAAAAGCCGTTAATATGAAAACATTAGCCGCAGTTTATGGTTATCTAACTTGTGAAGATAAACCTGATGATTGGGGAGCTGATGCTTTAATTGAATCACCTGAACAAATTAAACAATGGATAGAAAAAACACTATGTTGTTGACCGATAAAGTCATTTTAATCACAGGGGCAGGGGGGGGGTTAGGGGGAACAGCAGCACTCGCTTTAGCAGGACAAGGAGCACAGGTTATTTTATTGGATAAAAGCATTCCTAAGTTAGAAAAAATTTACGATGCAATTGTCGCGCAAGGGAGTGTTGAACCTGTGTTATATCCCTTTGATTTAGCGGGAGCAAGTGAGGTTCAATATGAAGAATTAGCCACCACTATTTTTAAGAAATATGGCGCATTACAAGGATTACTACATTCGGCTGTTGAGTTTAGTGCCTATTCACCGATAGCCACTTATAGAACTAAAGATTGGGGCGAGGCACTTAATGTTAATCTTAACGCCGCTTTTTTATTAACACGGGTTTTATTACCTGTGTTAGAAAAAAGTAATTATAGTTCTATTGTTTTTACTACTGATTCAGCGGCACAAAATAATCAAGCTTTTTCAGGGGCTTATGGAGTATCTAAGGTTGCTTTAGAAGCTTTAGCGCAGATTTTAGCCAAGGAATTAGAAAGTTCGGGAAAGATTAGAGTCAATACCTTAATTCCTGGTGTCATTGACTCGCCCTTGAGAAGGAAAGCCTACCCTGCTGAAGATAAAACTGAATTACCAAAAATGAGTGCTTTAAATAATATTTATACTTACCTATTTTGCGATAAAAGCATTGGGGTGACAGCCCAGACTTTAGATGCACAAACTTATTCCTACGAGTAAATTTCATGTCAAATACAAGAGAAACGATTAGTTTAACCCGTGATGTTAATGTTGTCATGATTCCCGACGGTAATCATAGTGTTTTGAGTCAAGGTAAAGAAGTCACTATTCATCAAGCTTTAGGCAGTAATTATACCGTAATCACGGAGCATGGACACATGGTGCGTATTGCAGGGGTTGATGCGGATGCTTTAGGAAAGGATGTTCATCAATTGCATACACTGGTTTCAGAAACTGACGCTAAAGCCGTTGAGCAGAATTGTTGGGAAGTGATGAAAACCGTTTATGACCCTGAGATTCCTGTTAATATTGTTGATTTGGGGTTAATTTATCACTGTAATGTCACGCCTGTAGCTAATGAAGATAAACTTAATGATGTGCATATTATGATGACTTTAACCGCACCCGGTTGTGGTATGGGACCTGTATTACAGGGGGATATTGAAAAATCCATTAAAGCATTAGCGGGGGTTAATTGCGTGAATATTGAATTAGTTTTAGACCCACCTTGGTCACGAGAAATGATGACAGAGGCAGCACAGGTTCAATTAGGTTTATTTTAATTGTTGAAGTATATTGTTTAGCTATTTTTTCAATGATATTGATTACGAAGCTAAAAATAAATAGAATACCTTAAATAATATTTTTAACCTTGAGAGCTAAAATGAGTGATGTCCCAAATAATTTAAAATATGCCCAGACACATGAATGGATAAAACTTGAAGATGATAATCTTGTTTTTATCGGTATTAGTGATTTTGCTCAATCTGAATTAGGCGACTTAGTTTTTATTGATTTCCCTAAAATGGGGCAACAGCTTAAAGTCGGTGAGCAATGTGCAGTAGTAGAATCAGTTAAGGCCGCCTCTGATTTATTTGCCCCTGTTTCAGGGATTATTGTGGAAATTAATGATGAGATTACAGACGAGCCTGAGCGAGTCAATGATGAACCTTATGAGAGTTGGTTATTTTGTATCAAAGCGGATAATATTAACGAATTAACTGCTTTAATGAATGCTGATGATTATCAAAAACTAATTGAAGACGATTAGCCTGATTAAACTTTATGGCAAATCAAAACGTAGTGGGTTTAAAAAGAATGATTAATGCTTGTTATTTTTCCATTGCAGGTTTAAAAGCGGCTTGGAAACATGAAGCGGCATTTAGACAAGAAATTGTATTGTTAATAATAGCTATTCCTTGTGCTTTATGGGTAGGTGACAGTGTAGTCGAAATACTTTTACTCATAGGCTGTATTGTGTTAGTTTTATTAGTTGAGTTGCTTAATTCAGCCATTGAAGCGGTGGTTGATAGAATGGGGCTTGAGCAGCATGAATTATCGGGGCGAGCTAAAGATATAGCGTCCGCTGCGGTAATGTTATCAATAATCTGGGCGGTGATAACCTGGATATTTATCTTAATTTAAAAAGGAAAACAATGAGCGCGTTAATCTGTGGTTCGATGGCTTATGACACTATTATGGTGTTTCATGATAAATTTAAAAATCATATTTTACCTGATAAAGTACATATGCTAAATGTCTCTTTTTTAGTGCCTGCTATGCGTAGAGAGTATGGAGGGTGTGCGGGTAATATTGCTTATAATTTAAAATTATTAGGGGAAGACCCTTTTATCATGGCAACCGTAGGGCATGATTTTGAACCCTATTCACAGTGGCTATCTTTATGTGATTTATCGCCTAAATATTTGAAAATTGTTGATGATAGCTATACAGGACAGGCTTATATCACAACGGATGAAGATGATAATCAGATTACCGCCTTTCATCCTGGCGCGATGAATTCATCGCATTTAAATTCAGTTCCAACCAATACAGGGATTAGTTTAGGGATTGTTTCCCCTGATGGGCGTGATGGAATGATACAACATGCCGCTGAGTTTTCTGAGGCAGGGATTGATTTTATTTTTGATCCAGGTCAAGGAATGCCTATGTTTAGTGGTGATGAGCTATTAAAATTTATGGCGCAAGCAACATGGGCTATTTTTAATGATTATGAATCCGAGTTAATGCAAAAACAAACGGGATTGTCATTAGCAGAATTAGCCGAAAAAGTTGAAACATTAATAGTAACTCGGGGTGGAAAAGGGTCACAAATTTATACCCAAGGTAAAATGATAGAGATTCCTGTGGCTTCTGCAAAAACTTTAAATGATCCAACAGGCTGTGGTGATGCTTATCGTGCAGGGCTTATGTTTGGAATTATGAATGGTTATGGCTGGGAAGAAACAGGACGTATTGCCTCATTAATGGGGGCAATTAAAATAGAACATCATGGCACTCAGAATCATAATTTTAGCATGGAAGCCTTTAAAATACGTTACCAAGAAAGTTTTGGCTCACCACTTTGAGTTTAAAAAATACTGAAAAATTATTAGGGATTATGTCTCGTTTGCGTGACTTGGAAACAGGTTGCGCCTGGGATTTAAAGCAAGACTTTATGAGCTTAATTCCCTATACCCTTGAAGAAGCTTATGAAGTCACCGATGCGATAGAGCGCGAAGATATGGATGACTTGCGTTCCGAGTTAGGTGATTTATTGCTCCAAGTCGTTTTTTATTCACAAATGGCCACTGAAAAAGGACTATTTAATTTTGAGCAAGTTGCTGAAAGTATTTGTGAAAAATTAATTGCCAGACACCCACATATTTTTGCAGGTGCTGTTTTTAAGCATGATGATGAGCGTAAACAAGCGTGGGAAGAGGCCAAAGAACGTGAAAGATCATTAAAGCAGCTAACCACTGAAACTAGCAGTGTTTTAGATGGAATTGCTAATAATCTTCCTGCACTTATTAAATGTGAAAAAATACAAGATAGAGCCGCGCATCATGGTTTTGATTGGCAACAAGTCGAACCTGTTTTTGATAAAGTCATAGAAGAGTTAAATGAAATTAAAGAAGCTTGGCAAAGTGGCGATCAAGCACATATTCAAGAAGAGGTCGGTGATCTATTATTAGTCACAGTTAATCTTGCCCGTCATTTAAAAGTAAACTCTGAAATAGCCTTAAAAGAAAGTAATCAAAAATTTAGTCGACGTTTTCAATACATAGAACAGCAAGTTAAGCAATCAGGACGCGTATTACGTGATTGTCAATTGGATGAATTAGATGAATATTGGGAACAAGCTAAAATAGCTTTGAAAAAATAAGAATGTTTTCCCAAAGAACGTGCATGAAATAACTTGGATGTCTTAATCTGATTTTAGCTTTCATTTCTGAGGATTCACAATGCTTAAAAAATTAATTATTTTATGGTTTATCACTACACTGTCTGGATGTGGTTATAACAGCTTTCAATCCAGCGATGAAACTATCAAAGCCTCATGGGGTGAAGTATTAAATCAATATCAACGGCGAGCTGATTTAGTCCCTAATTTAGTTAATATTGTCAAAGGCTATGCAAGTCATGAAAAAGATGTTCTTATTCAAGTAACACAAGCACGTAGCAAAGTGAGTTCAATACAAGTAACACCAGAACTTGTCAATGATGAGAAAGCTTTTGCAAGCTTTATTGCCGCTCAAGGACAAATGACTCAGGCTATTTCCAGTCTTTTAGCCGTTGCAGAAAGTTATCCCGAATTAAAATCCAGTAGCTTATTCCGCGATTTACAAGCACAAATAGAAGGAACAGAAAACCGCATTACCGTTGCTCGTAATCGTTATATTGCTGCGATTAAAGAATACAATATTACCGTGCGCTCTTTTCCTTCTAATATCACTGCGATGTTTTTTGGTTATCGTACTAAAAATAGCTTTACCGTAGAAAACGAATACAGAATTTCGAACGCGCCTAAGGTAGATTTTAATACTACCCCATAGCCATCTCATCAAGTCAATGAGGGATTTATTATGTTAATTAAATGTCGATATACCATCGGAATTTTCTTATTTTTATTTTCTGCAACATTATTAGCGCAAATTGAGATACCTACTTTATCTCAAAGAGTCACAGATTTGACTAATACACTTTTTCCAGAAGAGCTTGCCGCATTAGAAAAGAAATTAGCTGATTTTGAAACTCGAAAAGGGAGTCAAATTGCTGTCTTAATTTTACCGACAACTGAACCAGAAGATATAGCCGCTTTTGGTATTCGAGTCGCAGACAGTTGGAAAATTGGTCGTAAAAATATTGATGATGGCATTATTTTAATTGTCGCCAAAGAGGATCGAAAATTACGCATAGAAGTAGGACGTGGATTAGAGGGTGTTATTCCCGATGCTATTGCTAAACGTATTATTAGCGAAATTATCACCCCCTTTTTTAAAGACTACCATATACAAGGGGGTATTAATGCAGGTGTTGATCAATTGATAAAGCTAATCGATGGCGAAAAATTGCCCGCACCAAATATAAACCAAGTAATGGAGTCTATTGACTCTAACCACTTAACGGCTATTATATTTGGTTTAATGATGCTTGATGTTTTTGCTAAAGTTTGGGCTGGTTGGATTAGAGGAATGTTTATAACAGGTATAGCGGTTGTTATTATCGGTGTACTAGTACATCCAGAAAGTTATACGGAAATGGGTTCCTCACCCCTCTTTTTTATCAGCGCATTTTTTATAGGTATTGTAGGGTCTGTTATTTTAAAATTGATTATGATATTTAATTCGAGCAAAACTTTAAATAGCAATTTTGATATGAGTGATTTCTCAAGTAGTGATAGTTCATCCTCAAGTAGTAGTTTTAGTGGTAGTGGTGGAAGTTTCAGCGGCGGAGGCGCATCAGGATCATGGTAAAAAAATTTAAACGACAGTGTACACACTTTTTTATATCACCGTGGAAATGGCACAAGTTTTTTTCTAAATCAGCACTTAAAATGATTGAAAAAACTATTCAGCAATCTGAAAGCCAACATAGCGGCGAACTACGCTTTGTCATTGAATCTAAACTTACCTTTGCACAAATAAACCAAAATTTATCGTCATGGCAACGCGCGTTAGCAGTATTTTCTAATACCCAAGTATGGGACACTGAGGAAAATAGTGGCGTATTAATCTATTTGCTATTAGCAGAACGAACCGTCCATATTATTGCAGATCGTGGTATCAATAAACAGGTGTCACAAACGCAATGGGATGACATTGCATTTATGATGCAACAAGCATTTCAACAGAAAGATTTTCAGCAGGGATCGTTAATTGGAATTGAAAAAATTACAGCATTGCTTATTGAACATTTCCCAGCAAGGATAAATAATCCAAATGAATTGTCTAATACGCCTATTGTTTTATAGCTTAGGAACGTGCATGAAATAACTTGATTATCTACATTGAGAAAATGGGATAAATCGGAAGAATTAATATCTAGTAGAAGAACTATAGAAAGATTTTGTGGTTTTTATATCAGCAGATTTAACGGCTGGTTATGGATAACGAGGCTTTGTAGGAATTAAGCTGTGTGTGAGGAAACTCGAAAGCACGGCTCTTGAAGGGCTTCCCCACCGTGAGGTGGGGCGGCTACTCGACTTATAGTCTTATCGTTTAAACGACAACGACCTTATTTGCACATGGACCTTTTTGTCCTTGCCCCACTTCAAATTCAACGGTTTGACCATCATTCAATGTTGCGTATTCACCGCCTGCTTGAATTTCAGAATGATGAACAAATAAATCTTTGCTTCCGTCTTCTGGAGTAATAAAACCGAAACCTTTATCTGCACTAAACCATTTAACTGTGCCTTTACTCATAATGCTCTCTTTATCTTTGGTGAAAAATATAATTCTGATTTGCTATCACCGTTACAAAATCAGAACTTGAATTTAGTTTAAGTACATAACACTTAAATCAGATTGACCACAAAAAATGAAATTTTTTGTAGTCAAGTAAATGCTTTATGTTACCACTTTATTTCATTGGCTTAACTATAATATTGAACCACAGTTTTGACTGTCCACACCTTAATTTAAGATGCTTAATGAATTAGTTATTATAACACAGTTATTTTAACTTCTGCTATAAAAATTTAAGTTTACTTTTCTCTTAGGTTATCATTTAATGTATAAAAATGTGTATTAAGAGATAGGGGGGCTGAAATTGTAATGTGACGTACAAAGCCATAGCCTTTGGCAATGAGTTCCTATGGCGGGTTAATTGTGGAAATTGCTACCTGTAATATCAATCTTTAATAATATCTAGTAAATGGTGATATTTTTCTTCATTAATAACCCCACTAATCGCTGTGCGCTGATGTTTATTATTAAAAAAATACGTCCTTGGTAATTCACCATACCAACTAGAATCAATTTCATAACGCAATTTTGCAGAATTATCCTCTGCAAATACCCAGTGTTCTAAATCCTTTAATTTGAATTTTCTTAAAATTTCATTAATTTGCGGACTCACTGAGTCATCATCAACAGTAAGCATCACTAAATTCAATTCAGGTTGTTGTTGATGGAGTTTAGAAATAAATGACATTTCTTTTAAACAGGATGAGCAAGTAACCGACCAGATAATCAAAACAAAGGCTTTATCTTTATAATCTACTAATAATTGTTGATAGCTACCGTTATTAAACGTTTTTAGATTAGTTTCTGTCGCATACGCAGTAGCTTGAAAAAAGCTAAAAAATAATAAAAAAATTAATAAATATTTAGTTTTCATAAGAAATTTCAATCATTTGATGACCTTGATCGGCAGTTGTTAATGATAAAAACAGTTGTTGACCATTCGTTAATAATTTTGGATGACTCATTTTTTCCTCTGAGCTAATTAAAATTTTATCACTAGACCATGTTTCCCCTAAATCTTGCGATAGTTTAACTAGAATCGTGGTTTTATTACCATCAAACTGTGTCCACACAATGGCAATATATTTTTCAATCGTAATAATGTCGGGATGTCCTGCCAATTGTTTATTATCACCTAATGGCATAATTTCTGAAATTTTTTCCCCATTGGGTTCACTACGAGCATAAAAAATTCCTTGACGTTTATCCCCTAATGAAAACCAAGCTAAATGGCGACGGTTTTGATTATCAATCGCCAAGGCAGGCCCGTGTTCAGGGCAAGCTTCAATTTGCCAGTTATCATAAGTAATACGTTGAGGTGCTAACCACTGCCCATTTTCATCCATTTTAAATAATGCATGGTCTCTTATATTTTCCGAGAAAACCATACGAGTAAAAATAACAGGAAAACCTTTTATATCTAATGCTGTTGCCATTCGACAGCATGAACAGATTCCATGACTCATAAATTTATTTTCAAAAACATTTTTTTTATTTTTTTCAGTTTTACTATAATACAGAGCTAATTCACCCCTGTTTAATAAATGATTATGTCGCGCATCATGCCAAAATAAAAAAAGATTATCTTGGTTATCAAGTAGCATTTTTGCCAGGTAGTGCATGGCATGATGCGCCTTATCACTGATTAAGACAGGCGTGCTAAAACTTTTGCCATTATCATCAGAGTAACTATAAAAATTAGTGCCTTTTTGTTGTTCATCAGCATAGTACAACAGATGAATCCGCCCTGATTGAGCTATGACAATCGCAGGCGGGTTTTCAGCCCAAACACTAATTTTTTGCGGTGTTGGGTTTATTTTTACAGGGGAACTATAGTTTTTACCGTTATCATCTGAATAATCAACAAAAATCGTGGAGGCTGTTGGAATGAGTCGCCATAAGCGTCCATTGGGTGAAAAATTTACGGCAACTGTCGTACGTAAAATTTGATAATCTGTTTTAATATTTTTTTCATTCGCGGTATTTTTATACCACTTATTGAAAAATAAGAGGTTAAATAGAATGAATATAAAGAGAAAAAACAGTTGCAGAGGGTGGGCTAAGACCCCCCTACGCAAGCTTATAAAATACACAACTAGCAATAAGTTTTTTCAAAAAGCTGGATAAAACCTGACATATTATTTTCATCTATATGATTAATACCCGCAGCCCCTTTACGCCCGCCACCTGTCGGGAAAGCACTACACAGCTCATCGGCTTTTATTTTATTATTTAAAGGGGCTCTGACACTAATTTGATAACCTTGTTGGTTATTATGGCTCACAATAGCATGAGCGCGATCTGGAAATTTATTAGCTAATTCGTTGGCAAAAACACCGCTAACACGCCTTGCCCAAAGTGTATCAGGGAGTTTATAGACCGCAATAGGGTCTGTGGAATAATCAGCGCTAATATTAGCTGCATTTGCCATATCGTTTTCATAACCCATTACCAATTTCTGGTAAGTCTCGACATCATTATTAATAAAATCAAAGGGTGATTTGAAGTTTTCGAGTTGTCGATACAAGACATCAGGTGCAAAATGTAAATCATCAAGACAAGTGCCATAGCCATTATAATTAAGGCAAATACCTAAAGTTTTTAGCTGTTCCAATTCAATGGGTTTTAAAGATCCACTATTGATTGTTTGGATAATATCTTGATTCATATTATCACCAAAGCCACCGACAATAGCCCACTGATAATACTGTCCTTTTAAATACCGATTGACTAATAAACTAGTACAAACATTAGCATCCGTATTAATTAGCGTGGTTAATTTTGGATGTGAAGGAATTGTTCCTGCACGGTGATGATCCACATAAAAAACTTCGGTGCCTTGATTAAGAAGCCGCAGTAGATCAGTGTGATTTTTTTCCAGCGATATATCTAAAACGGTTAGTTGATCTCCTTGAGTAGCATCAACTTTCGCTAATAATTTTATATCACGTTTAAAACTTGTAATTAGTTTAGAATCTGAAGGTTTTGCAAGACGTAATTGTAATAAAGCACAAATACCATCCGCATCACCATTAAATATATCAATTTGCATATTGAATCATCTTTAATTGTCAAAGGATGATTTCATTTTACTCAATAACAAACTTTATTCAAGTTTACAGCACCTGAAAATGATTAGAGACACAATCCTTCGTGTCTCCACGGTCATTTAATTTTTAACTTTGAGGAGCCGCTTCTATTTTAGTTTTAGTGTCTTTTTTACCACTTCCACATTTTCCTTCTTTTGTTTTAGCATCATCTTTCTTACCACTACCACATTTTCCTTCTTTTGTTTTAGCATCATCTTTCTTATTACTGCCACATTTTCCTTCTCCACAAGCGCCTTCTTTCTTTTTAGTTGCCGCATCTTCTGTAATATCAGCTTCGGCTAACTGCATATAGCCGCTTGATAATTCAGTCATTTTAAAGCCATTACTTTCAGATAAATGCGTTACATCTGCTTGAACTGCAGTTGCTGCTAATCCTGATAATAAAGTGGTACCTAATGTAATACTTAAAGATTTTTTAGTTTTTTTCATGATTATAGCCTTTGAATTTAAAAATAATATTTCACCAACAGGATGAAACTACTTATTAGTCGATTAACAAGATGATTCCTTTCAAAAATTAGACTAATATTTTTTAGGTTTCCCCATAGGTTTTAAAAACCTGAAAATATATTACCCTGTTAAAAAATGAGATGCAATTAAAATAATTCCAGTAAAAATAGAGGGCTGTTATTATTTTCTAGCATAGCGCAAGCAAATATAAATAAAAAACTGCATCCCAAAAATTAAATTTGCCATTAATAAATGAATCGGTTGTGCTACAGCAGGCATTCCTAAACGGTCTAAACTAACGCCTGCTAAAATCGCAGTAACAATCAATCCCATCAATCCATAAACCGAACGTGTTAATAAATGTTCTTTAACAACATTTTTATAAATTTTCCAACTTAGCCATAAATTAATAAACAAAACTAGGGCTGAAAATGAACGATGCACATAAAAAATAAGCGGGAAACTATCACGCCAATATTGGCGTTCAATATATTTATGTTCATTGGCGATTAAGTCAACCGCTTCTCTAACCTGAGTTCCCATCATAACTTGCAATAAGGTCATTATCATTGCGACGACTAACACCCCATTAACCATCGTTGGAATACGCTTTGTTTCTAGTTGAGCAATAAAATTATGCTGTGAACGGGCAATCGCATAAATCAATAAAGCCACAATAAATAATGCCAGTAGCATATGTAGGGTAATCATAAAGGGCTTAAGATTACTGGCAACCACAGCTGACCCTAGCCAACCTTGAAAACACACTAAAAATAATACCGATAAAGATAAGTAAAAAACCCCTTTATCGGCTTTTAAATAGATTCTTGATGCCCAGACGGTAAAAATAATAAAAATTCCAATTGAAACCCCAACAAGGCGATTTGCATATTCTGTCCAGGTTTTTATAAGATTAAATTGCGTATTTTTGTAGCCCCTTTCTGCATAAATTTCATGATAATTTGGGGGTAATTGCGATTCGGCTGTAGGAGGAACCCATTGACCAAAACAAGTAGGCCAATCAGGACAACCCATGCCTGCACCTGATGCACGCACCAGTCCGCCAACAAGGATAACTAAATAAATGGAAAAAATCGCTAAAATACCTAAACGGCGAAAGCGTAAAGCGGCTTGTTTGTCTATCATGAAAGTTTTCAGCTTATAGTAATGAGAATAATTAAAAGGTACGCGATGGCAATGCTTTTCGTCAAGTTGATAATTTTGATGGGAATAAGTTTACACAGACTCACTTTGCTTTAAAATAAGCTTTTCTTTGATACTTAATTTTAAAATTTAGGAATAACAAATGACTGTAGAAGCCGGTGTATTAGAACGCTATTCAGAAGGTGCAGACGTTCGACAAGAAGATTTATGTTGTCCAGTTGATTATGACCGTAGTTTATTAAAACTATTACCTCAAGAAATTATAGATAAAGATTATGGCTGTGGTGATCCTTCTCGTTATGTTAAAGAAGGGGATGTGGTTTTAGACCTAGGCTCAGGTTCTGGAAAAATATGCTACATGGCAGCACAATTAGTCGGTGATAACGGTAAAGTCATTGGCGTAGATATGAATGATGATATGTTAGCTTTGGCAGTTAAATATCAACAAGAAATGGCGACAAAACTCGGAACAGATCGGGTTCAATTTGTTAAAGGTCAAATTCAAGATTTAGCATTAAATTTAACCGCATTAGATAATCATCTACAAAAAAATCCGATTCATAATGCAGAAGATGTCATTCATCTTCGTGCATGGCAAGAACAACAACGTTTACAATCGCCGCTTATTACCGATAATTCAGTTGATTTAGTCGTCTCTAATTGTGTTTTAAATTTAGTTCACGATAGTGATAAACAGCAAATGATTCAAGAAATTTTTCGTGTAACAAAACCAGGAGGACGTATTGCTATTTCTGATATTGTTAGTGATGAGCCTGTGCCTGAGCATTTAAAACAAGATCAAGCGTTGTGGAGTGGTTGTATTTCTGGCGCATTACAAGAACATGATTTTTTACAAGTTTTTGTTGATGCAGGCTTTGTCGCTGTCGCTTATGATAAATGGGAATCTGAACCTTGGAAAGTGGTTGAAGGCATAGAGTTTCGTTCAGTTACCATTACCGCAGTAAAACCTCAAACAGAGGCATGTATTGATAAAGGTCATGCGGTTATTTATCGAGGGGGTTTTGCTGAGGTTTATGATGATGAGGGTTATGTTTATTTACGAGGGCAACGGATGGCAGTTTGTGAACGGGTTTTTAATTTATTAACCGGTGGCGTTTATGGAGATGATTTTATTGGAATCCTCCCAAGTGAAGACTATAAAGAAACCGTTTCTAGCTGTCAACCGGGTAAATTAAGATCTATTGCCGAAACTAAAGGGAGTCAACACCAAAATAATAGCGGTTGTAGTGAGAATAGTTGCTGTTAAATAAATGAACTTGAATAGCTTAACGTTTTCTGTTTGAATTACAAGAGTTAAGTTATTTTTTAATAACTTATGATTCTAATAATTAAAATAAGGTCAAGAAATCATGAAAAAAATACTGAAAATACTGTTTCTTTTTTCTGCATTAATAAGCAGTTATAATGTAGCTGCTTACAATGGAAAATCCGTTGATGAGCAATGTAAAAAACCGCGTTTTGATCACTTTTCATTACCTATATACAAAGTGCCTGAAAGAATTGTTGTTGCGCCAGAATCTGAATTTAGCT
Source organism: Methylococcaceae bacterium (assembly GCA_030626845.1). GTDB lineage: Bacteria > Pseudomonadota > Gammaproteobacteria > Methylococcales > Methylomonadaceae > WTBX01. Next base: position 16,231 of record DAOUTG010000021.1, on the reverse strand, counting down.
TTAGATTATCCTCTAAAGTTGCTGCTGAAACCCTTAAATTAACGATTAAGAAAAAAGCAATTAAGTATACGATTGAAAACAAAAATAGCTTTTATCTTATAACCAGTAAAATACCTGCTGAATATACGGGAAAATTTGTTCGTATTAGTGCTAATGTTACTGCAAAACTTGAATGTAAAGGGCAAGGAGGTTGGTTAATTAAAGTTGCTGATGCCAAAGTAGAAACTAAGGCGGAGCTTGAGGTAATTGTTGAAACTAAAACAACCGTAGAGGATGATTGCGAAGAATACTAAATTCGCGATTAAAATGATTTTAATCGGTATAAAAATTATATTGGGTTATCCACTTGTCGTATTTGGGTACTTTTATAAGCAAGACTTACCATTAGGTTAATAATCGGTAATAATGTTTTAATATCGCGGTAAGAATTTTCAGCAGTCTTTTCTAATACTTTTATAGCACACTCTATTTTCTGGGAAGTTGTTAGTGGCGTTTTGTTTAGATTCGTCATTAGTAGCTTTGTAAGTAATCATACCAAAGTTATCTTGTTTTTTAAGCCAAAATTTTTCAGAATATCCAAAACAGCTTTTTTTAGCGTTTGATAATCAACATCTTGATGCTGACGATGCACGGCAGATGGGTTAGCTTTTTTTGCGTTAGCAAAAAAGTGTAACCCAGCTTTAGCTACCCTTCCTAAAGAGCCATTAAAACACGTGGGTGGTCACTTAATTGTTGATAAATATCATCCAATTGTTGTTGGCTATTCGCCTCTATCGTCACTGTAACAGAAAGATATTTACCATTTTTACTCGGACGTGTTTTAACCGCATCAGCAGACAACGCATCCACATATTGAGCAATAATATCTATTACCAATAAATCAAATTCAATCTCTGCCTTTCCCATCGCTTTAATAGGGAACTGACAAGGAAATTCAAATAAACCTAGACGCTCTTCACTCATTGGATTGATGTTTATAGTTTTGAAAAAGTGTATTGATAGTATGCCATAATTGCCCCACCTTCCCTTCTGCGACCTTTATACCATCTAACTCAACTACCGCTAATATTTCACGAGTTGAACTGACTAACCAAATTTCTTCTGCCTTTTTTAAAGCCTCCATAGAAATTTCCTGTTCTACCACTTTAATATGGTTTGCTTTAGCAATTTTTAAAATAACTTCGCGTGTAATGCCAGGTAATATATCATTTGTTAATGGAGGGGTTGTTAACACGCCGTTAATTAAAGCAAATAAATTACTCGCAGCCCCTTCTGTCACATAACCGTCTTTAATCAAAATTGCCTCGCTATTATTGTTTTCCATTGCTTGTTGTTTCAACAAAACATTGGCCAATAAAGCCGTTGACTTCAGGTTACATAAATGCCAGCGATTATCATCTAGGCTAACGCCTTTTATGCCTAGTTCACGATTCTTAACCGTAACAATATCATTACACATGGCAAATACAGTCGGCGTAATCCCTTTTGGAAACGCATGATCTCTTTTAGCCGCAACCCCACGGGTTATATGTAAATAAATATATTGGTTACGGGTATTATCAATGAGAGGCTCTAATAATTGTCGCCACTGCTCAGTGGTACGAGCATAATCAAGCTTTATCCCTACCAGACTATTTTTTAAACGTTCAATATGCGCGTCAAACTCAAAAAAATCACCTTTATAGCAAGGGATGACCTCATAAACCCCATCACCAAATAAAAACCCTCGATCCAAAACTGATATTTTTGCATCGCATAAGGGTAAATACGCCCCATTTAAATAAACTTTATTTTTTTCCATTACTCTAATAATTGATTAATTAATTGTAATAACTGATCATAAAGACGTCGGAATATTCCCCCCTCAGCAATACTTACCAATGCAACTAAAGGTGTTTTTTTAATAACTTCACCTTTGAGACTAATAGTAATCGTTCCGTGAGGATGCCCTTTAATCACAGGCGCAATAATCCTTTTATCTATTTTTGTTTCAATCTTTAAATTTTCATAATAACGTTTTGCAATCGTAATATAAATATCTTTTTCAACCCCAAGTTTAAGTTTTTCATGTTCACCTTTCCAAATTCTAATTTCTTTCAACGATTGCTGTGCTTGATAAAGTCGGTGGGTTTCATAAAAACGAAAACCATAATTAAGTAAAGATTGGGATTCTGTCGCACGTGCAGATTCACTTTTAGTCCCCATAACCACCGCAATTAAACGCATGTTATCACGCTTTGCCGAAGCAACCATGCAATAACCAGCCTCATCAGTATGACCTGTTTTTACACCATCAACTGTATTATCTTTCCATAAAAGACGGTTACGATTTCGTTGCGTAATTTTATTATAAGTAAATTCTTTTTGTGACTCCCAAGCATAATACTCAGGAAAATCAGTAATTAATGCACGTGTTAAAGTCACTAAATCTTTTGCCGTAGTGTAGTGATTTTCAGTAGGAAGCCCCATACTATTTTCAAAATGCGTATTAGTTAACTTAAGCCTTATTGCTTCCTCATTCATTAGAATAACAAAATTTTCTTCGGTGACAGCAATATGTTCAGCTAATGCCACACTAGCATCATTACCTGATTGAATAATAAGTCCCTTTAACAAGTTTTCAACCGTAACTTGTGTTCCAACTTCAATAAACATTCGTGACCCAGGCATTCTCCAAGCATTTTCGGTCACAGTCACTTTATCCTCTAAGTTTAACTTTCCGTTTTTTATTTCCTTAAAAACCACATAAGCGGTCATAATTTTAGTTAAACTTGCAGGAGAAAGCTTTTTATCTGCATTTTTCTCAACGATCACCTCATGGCTATCAAAATCTTCTAAAATATAACTTGTTGCAACAATGGTAGGAGGTGATGGCATTAAAATACGATCATCAACAGCACTAACGGTTTGTAACATAGAGAAAAATAGTAAAATAGCGGTTACAAAAAAGTAACGACAAAGGATTGGAGGCATAACTTTTATCCACTTCTAACAGTAAAAAATAATAGACATTATAACAGATTGAATCCGAGGAAATAGATGATGCATTTAGATTTATGGCAACATAAACCCTCTAATTGTAAAGTAAAATAAAGCGGCTAAAATGGCGGAAACAGGCACGGTAATAACCCATGCTGCCGCAATCTTATAAAGATGAGAACGTTTCACTATTTCTTGGTTATAAATACGTTTTAAACCTTTACGTTCTTTTTTACTTAAAGATAATTTTTGTCTTCGCTTTCAACTCAATTAACATTTGCCCTTTCGTTGTAATTGAAGCTGATTTAAATGTCATTAAATAAGCTTCAACAGCTTCTGAGTTATTATCAGCATGATGTAATTTAATTTCCTCAATCATTACAGCATAGCTACGTTTTAAATATTCACGCAAAAAACCCACACCGAAGACAGCCCCTACGGCTATATGCGTCGAGCTAACAGGTAAACCCAATTGACTGGCAATAATCACAGTAATTGAGGCCGCCATAGCAACACAGAAAGCACGCATTTTATCTAATTCAGTAATTTCACTCCCCACAGTACGAATTAACTTAGGTCCATAAAGTGCTAATCCTAATGCAATTCCGATTGCGCCTACTAACATTACCCATAATGGAATAGTGGCCTTAGTCACGACTCCACCGCTAAAAACAGCATCATTAATCGCAGCAAGCGGACCGACGGCATTAGCGACATCATTTGCCCCATGTGCAAAACTGAGTAAGGCGGCAGAAATAATAAGCGGTAAGGTAAATAAGCTATTGACACTTTCTTTGGAATTATTCATTTTATCCGCCGCCGCTTTAACTAATGGGCGACATAAAACAAAAATAACGACGGCAATGGCTAACCCCATCATTAAGGCTGAACTAAACTCTACTTTCCAAATTTTCTTTAGCCCTTTGAGAATCAGATAGGTTGAAAAAGCCCAAACCATTAAAGCCACCAAAATAGGGACTACTTTTTTTGCTGATGATAACATCTCATCTTGATAGGTTATCGTTCGCTTAATTAAATAAAGAAAACTTGCTGCAATCACGCCCCCAAATAAGGGAGAAATCACCCAACTCGCCGCAATTTTACCAAAAACAGCCCAATCGGCAATACCAAACCCACCCGCTGCAATTCCAGCACCTAACACCCCGCCTACAATAGAATGCGTGGTTGAAACGGGTGAACCCACAAACGTTGCAACATTTAACCAGATAGCGGCAGCAAAAAGAGCGGCCATCATTAACCAAATAAACGTATCACTATCAGCAATCATAGCGGGATCAATGATGCCTTTTTTAATAGTACTAACTACATCGCCTCCCGCAACAATCGCGCCCATTGCTTCAAATATAGCCGCAATTAATATTGCCCCTCCCATGGTTAATGCTTTAGAGCCAACCGCAGGGCCTACATTATTAGCGACATCATTTGCACCAATATTTAAGGCCATATAGCCTCCAATAACAGCAGCGGCAACTAATAACAAATGCTTATCAATGCCCCCTGACATTTCCAAGACATAAATCATTACCCCAAACATAAATAACAACGCAATGGAAATTCTAACTAACTCAGTTTTAGCTGACGAAGCCGCTTTTTCGAGTGAGTTAATATTATTTAAATCCATACAGTTTCCCCTACAGTACTCAATGATAATAATGATAAAAAACGACATTTTAGCTTAAATAATCCTATCTATATCGTTTAGAGAAATAAATAATGCGGAATCTATAAAATAACTAACAAAACCTTTTGATTTATAATAACTTGCTAAAATAGACTTTAGAATTTAACTTGCAATCCAAGCCGTTATCCTTTAATTTAGACGGTTGCTTATAAAGGCTAGGGGTGTTTTATTTTAAGATAAAGCTGAGAAAAACCCTTTGAACCTGAGCCTGGATAATCCCAGCGTAGGAAAGCCCCTTATGTTTTTCTGCGCCTTAATTTTTTTGTAATTTGGAGAAAAAAGTATGAGTGCTGATTTAAACGAAAATCCCATCACAGAAACGGCGGTTAGTCGTGTCAAAATTGCCCCGTACCCTGCGTCTGAAAAAATTTATGTTGAAGGCTCACGCCCCGACATTCAAGTTCCTATGCGTAAAATTACGCTGTCAAATACACCGGTTCATTTTGGAACAGAAAAAAATTCCCCGCTTTATGTTTATGATACCTCTGGTATTTACACAGATCCTACGGTTGACGTTGATTTAAAAAAAGGATTAGCTGAAATTCGTCATACTTGGATTTTAGAACGTGATGATACTGAATTATTAGACGGTCCTTCTTCTGAATTTGGACATGAACGTTTACACGATACGGCTACCGAACATTTACGTTTTAAACATATTAGTCAACCGCGTCGTGCTAAAGCAGGTAAAAATGTTAGCCAAATGCACTATGCGCGTCAGGGAATTATTACCCCTGAAATGGAATTTATTGCCATCCGTGAAAATCAAAAGATGGATGAGATGCAGGATTTATGGAAAAACCAACATGCAGGGGATGCTTTAGGCGCGTCAATTCCTGTAAAAATAACAGCGGAGTTTGTACGTGATGAAGTTGCAAGAGGACGGGCGATTATTCCTTGTAATATTAATCATCCTGAATTAGAGCCGATGATTATTGGACGTAATTTTTTAGTTAAAATTAATGGAAATTTAGGCAATTCAGCCGTCACATCCTCTATTGAAGAAGAAGTGGAAAAAATGTTATGGGGTATTCGCTGGGGAGGCGATACCATTATGGATTTATCGACAGGTAAAAATATTCATGAAACACGTGAATGGATATTACGCAACTCTCCTGTTCCTATTGGAACAGTTCCGATTTATCAAGCTTTAGAAAAGGTTGATGGTAAAGCGGAAGATTTAACCTGGGAAATTTTTCGTGATACCTTAATTGAGCAAGCTGAACAAGGGGTGGATTATTTCACCATCCATGCAGGGGTTCGTTTACATCATATTCCAATGACCGCAAAACGAATGACAGGCATTGTTTCTCGTGGGGGGTCAATCATGGCGAAATGGTGTTTAGCGCATCATACAGAAAGCTTTTTATACACCCATTTTGAAGAAATTTGTGAAATCATGAAAGCCTATGATGTCTCGTTTTCATTAGGCGATGGCTTACGTCCAGGTTCAATTTATGATGCCAATGATGAGGCGCAATTTGCCGAGTTAGAAACCTTAGGGGAACTGACTCAAATTGCGTGGAAACATGATATTCAAACCATGATTGAAGGTCCAGGTCATGTGCCACTACACATGATTAAAGTTAACATGGAAAAACAGTTAGAAGACTGTGATGAAGCCCCTTTTTATACTTTAGGGCCTTTAACAACGGATATTGCGCCTGGTTACGATCATATTACCTCGGTTATTGGGGCGGCAAATATTGGTTGGTATGGCTGTGCAATGTTGTGTTATGTCACTCAAAAAGAACATTTAGGTTTACCTAATAAAGAAGATGTTCGTGAAGGGATTGTGACCTATAAAATTGCCGCTCATGCCGCTGATTTAGCCAAAGGTCATCCAGGGGCGCAAGCACGTGATAATGCAATGAGTAAGGCACGTTTTGAATTTCGTTGGGAAGATCAATTTAATATTGGTTTAGATCCAGAAAAAGCCCGTGAATTTCATGATGAAACCTTACCGAAAGACTCGGCGAAAACTGCACATTTTTGTTCAATGTGTGGTCCGCATTTTTGTTCAATGAAAATATCTCAAGATGTGCGTGAATATGCGGCACAAAAAGGCATTGATGAGCAAGAGGCGTTAAAGCAAGGGATGGATGAGAAATCAGAGCAGTTTCTAAATGAAGGTGCTGAGGTTTATCATAAAGTTTAAAGGAAATAAAAGGGTAATAATTTAAGATGGAGAGCTGTCTTCCAAGCGGCTATAACCAACAAGATGTCAGCTCTCCAGCACCCATTTATACCTTACAGTCATATTTTTTAATCAGTTCTTGTTGATGTATTTCAGCCCATTCTTTGACAAGTTGACGGCATTTTTTAGGAAGTTTTCCCTCTATGATGTTGAGGTGGGTTAGTTCCATAACGGCTTCATTTTCTCCGTATTTTATATAAATAGGTTGCGGCGGGTGTTCGCGGTCAATGAGGTACATTCTGATAATGATTCCATAGAAGCGGCAGATTTCAGGCATCGTTTATCTCTTGTATTTGACTGTTGATGTATTCAAGAGCTGTGGTTTCGTTTTCTTCAATCGCTATTATTGATGCGGCACACCAACCGAGTCGTTCTTTTTTCTTATCAAACTGTCTAAAACGAAGACCTTCAATTAACTGATTATCTATACCATCTTTAATTAAAAAAGCAGGAATAAACGTATCTTCCACAAAACCAAAACCTTTTTCTTTAACATTTAACGTTCCTTGAAAACTTTCAACCCCTGAAAGATATTGAGGCGATGTTAGTTCAGCCGCAATGACCGATTTTTCTTCCCTATCTTCTGAAACAGTAATGTTGACATGATTTCCTAATGCGGGTGTTTTTTGTTTTTTGAATAATCTTAAAGGAACAGAAATGGTTTCATTTTCAGATAAGTAAAGATTCAGCCCTTTACCTGATTTATGCAATTTTATAACTAGTCCTAATGCTAATCTTGTTGAACCATATAAAAAACCTATTGCTCCTTGCGACTGCTGTTCTAAAAATGAATTTAACTCATTAAGATTTACAGTTCTATCAAACCAAGATTCATTTAATAGTTTCTCTAGGTCAGGTTTTATTTTCCAGCCATTTTCTTGATAGCAATTAGTAGCCTTTTGAATACACATTGAAGCTTCTTTAATAAAACTTTTTGATGCTAGTAAAGGAGCAAGCCCTTTGAGAAGGGGTAAGGCAAACTTTTCATCATGAGCATGACATAAGCCTTGTGTAAACAATGTAATTGCTACATTGGTATTTTCTTTGCGATATGTGGCTGCTAAAGCACCCCATGCCCATGATTCAGATTGTTTCTTTTTTAAAACTGGAATTATAAATTCGCGAGCATCATTATTACGCCCTGCCATTATTAAACACTTCGCCTCATCATAATCTAACCAAATTTTATGTTGATTATCTTGAGTCTGTATTCTTGTTTTATCCAATAAACTTAATACACTATCAATAGATAAATTCAAACGTTCTCCTGATTCCATCCAAGCTTTTGCTACTTGTCTTGCACTGTTTAGCATTAAACTAGGCGATTCGCCTTTATCATGCCGATAAGGTTGTTTATCTTCCTCAGTAAATAATGTATCTTGATGATTTAATAAGCAATGAACTAGACTTGGAAAAAATGATAAATTTTTACGAAATAATTGGAGTAAACGACTATATTCAAAGCCTCCTGTTTCAATATTAAGCCACATTACATTCCCTAATAATGATTCAATCCGTCCAAATTCGTTATCATTTGGGCGAAAATTTCCATTTTTTTTACCTCGCTCAGTAATTGGGTTTTACACGGCTTTTAAGTAGTCATAACAAACCCAAAAAAAAGCTCCTTTCAAATAGGTATCATTAGGGTTTTGTTGTAAAGCAGCACAGCCAATATTCCAAGCCTTTTGTAAATCACCTGATTTTCTTAATTGAGTTACTTGTTGAGAAGGGTGTTCAGCCATTTATAAAATCCTTTTCAAATTGTTCTAATACTTCTTTTGAATCTGCCTGTTGAACTTTAATGCTACTAATCATGCCTTTTTGTGATATAGATGAATCGGAAGGAACATTAAGCTCTATATTTGCTTTACCAAGATAATTTTCTATTATTACAAAAAGTTTATAATTTTTTTCATCTACTGATATAACTCTCCAGTTCTGTTTAGCTAAATGGTCGCTAAATATAGATTCGGCATCTTCGATATTTTTTTCTTTAAATATTGGTGGCGTGTTGCAAAGTTGTTGTTTAATATGAGTAGCAAGCTCAGAAGCACCTTCAATAGCTTTTGCAATACCTATAGAAACTTCATATTTCCCATTGTAATTTAAATCAAGCTCTACCTTTCCATCATCACAGGAAAATAAATATCGTTCTTTATAATTGTGTTGAGTAATTGATTTAATATCCCAATCAGTTTCACTGATTAAATCGTATACAGTTAAGAATAACACATATAATTGTGGCTCAGGATTAGAAAAACCATTAGGAAGAGGAATACTCATTTCTTTATTAGTCGGCAAACGGTTTTGTTGATAATAAAGTTTAGGTTTAAAAATAATAGGTAATAATCGAGCTGAAGATGAATCCCAATACGCTTTGGATAAGGGGGTTAATGTAGGATAGTTAAGTATTTGCAAAGAATCTGAGGTGCATACGGTAGCGGTATATAACCACCTAAAATAACTATCCGTAGCAGGATTTTCTGTATCATGCGCACTTTGTCCATCAAGAATAACTTGCGGCATTGGATTATAATTTTGCGCACGATGAACAGTTAAAGCATAGCCAAATCTTAGCCGTGCGGCATTTGTGAATGCGCTGTTCATCATAAGTTCACTATGTTTTTTGTTATAAACTTCCTTTGCTAATTCATATTTTTCTTTATCTTTGTTTTTTAATTCATTAAGTTTAACTTTTTCATCGGTTAATTTTTGGTCTGCTTCTTCTCTTGCCCATATTTTCAAGGCAATCATTTGATCTTGAGTTAGTTCTGGTTTTTCTGCGAAAAGATAATCAGGTAGATATAGTATCTCCGCTTTATCATTACCAAACTCAATTACTGCTGTAGAAAAATTTACTAATACTGGAGTGTTTCGTCCTTTTAATGATTGTGATTTAGTATCAATATTATTGTCAACCGAGATAACTTTACCAAACCTTCCTGCATTAATCCATTCAATTTCAGTATCTTCAAATTGATTAGAATTCAATTTTAAAGTACGGTTATGAAGATCAATATTATTGTCAGCCCAGATAACTTTATCAAATCTTCCTGCATTAATCAATTCAATCTTAGTATCTTCTAATTGATTAGAATTCAATTTTAAAGTACGGTTATGAAGATCAACAATATCTCCAATAATTAAAGTTGAATCATTATTTGTTTTTAAATATTTATGTCGAATAGCCGTATTAACACGGTGAGCCGTTTCATTTTTTGCGCATAAATAAAAAGTCTTTTTAGGCCACTGCAATAAATATTTGGCAATTTGTTCTGTATTTTGACCTTTATTAATGGTTTTAATTTTATCTTGTTTACAAATTGGCAACTGAATAAATTTATTTGATTTTATTTCCTCAATAATCGTTTTTTGGAAATCTAAACGTTCAATGGGTGCATCAACATCTCGGTCTTGAGCATTTAGTTCAATCTCTTCATATTCAATGTTTCTTTGCTTAAAAACCTTACAACAAAGCAAGCTTTTGTCTTTTGCTCCTCGTGTTAATTGATAAGGATCGCCAACAAGTAAAATTTTAGGTAAGTTTTTAAGTTCAAGTGAAGATTGAATATTCGTATTTTCGATTGGCTTTCCAAGTAAAGTATTTAATAAGTCTTGTAGAACAAAACCGCTACCATAAATTGTTGTATCTGTTTCAAAATATTCATCTCCAAGCAAATGTGAATTTAAAAAAATTAAAATGTCCTTTTCACTATCAATTAAAGAATCTAAATTAATAGAATAGACTGCTTTTTCATTTTTAATTTCATATCTGCTTGCATAAAGCCATGAGTAAATACTTTTGACATCGCTAAGTCCCCTTGTATTATATAAATTAGCAATTCGGGCATTAGGAGCTAAATATATGGGTGATTTACCCTGTTGAATAATATGTTGTTCAGCAAATTTCAATAATTTAGTTTTACCTGTATAAAAAGCTCCAGATAATGAAAATACTTTAGTTTTTGTACTCTTTAGCCAATCTTTAATAGCAACTAATGCCTTAGTTTGTTGAGTATTAAGCTGACTATTAATTTCAATATCTTTTACATCATCAAATATTACCTCAACAGCCTTCCCATCTGGAAAGTAAGGGGGAATATCTAATTTAGTTAATAACAATTCAAAGTCTTTGTCGGATAGATTAATTTCAGAACTGACAATTGCATTAACCATACGAATAGCAGTATTCATATCCGTAATATGAAACCAACGAGAAAGGTTGTGTGGCAATTGGTTTTCATCAAATTTAATTGATTGATGAAACAAACATAAACCTGCAATATGACTAAGGTTAGGATTAGATAAAAATTCTAGTTTTTTCAGAAAATTAAGTAACTGATATTTATTATCGCGGATTTGTTGAAAAGGATTTCTTTTATTACCCCCGCGTACCTCACAGCCATTAATAAGCCATCGCCCATTTTCTGAAAAATTGAGATTTCCTCCATAATCTTTAAAATCGATCACGATAATAGCATTGCGCTTGATTACTAAAGCATCAATCTCACTGCCATCTACAAAAAAATTTCCAAGTAGATAAAAAGGCTCGTCACGTTCAGCCCATTGTGATTTTAACAAATCATGCAACTTATCAAAAACTTTATTTTCATGAGCATGATTAAATTCAGTTGCTCGATAAACATGAAAAGACATTCCTTGAACCTCTTTATTATTTTAGTAGAAAAATTAACAATAAATTGCTAATACTGACACACCAAATCATTCAACACAGGCACAACAAAACACTTTATTTTACCTGAACCCTGTTCCACTAGGAAAAATGGGATGCAACCCTTTTCTATTATTCATTAACGCTACCTACGCCAATTTGTATTTTAGCCTTGTTTTAAACACTGGTAAGAAATATGGGATTAATAAAATCAAGAGCTTATAGTTGAAAATTTCAAGTTTTAACCTGACCTTTAACGTTTGACGTAGGTATTGTTCTTAACCAAAGTTAAGAATCTATTTAATTCCATAAATCATAATAATTCATCTAATTTTTCATTTTGATCTAAAGCATAAAGTTCATTAAAACCACCGACATGATAATCACCGATATATATTTGCGGTACGGTACGACGTTTGGTTTTCAGCATCATTTCTTCTCTAAGCCCTGACTTTGAATCAATATTAATTTCATCATAACTCAATCCTCTTCGCTCAAGCAGTTTTTTAGCCATCGTACAATAAGGACAAAGGTTTGTACTATAAATAAGTATTTTTGACATGTTTATTTTTTTAAAAAGAAAAGCATTCATTTTAACGATAAAATCAACCTTGTTCAATTGCAACGGCTAAAGATAATTTTTCAATCAAGACATTAGCGGCTTGGCTTAAGTTTTCTCCAAAAGCAATCACGCCATCTTCATGACCTAACAGGGTAAAAATAGAAGCCTGCTGCCAACTTTCTCCTTGCAATAATTGATTAACAGCGATTGCCATTTCTGGCGTTCCGTAGGCGACACTTTTTGTTGTATGAGACAGTTTTAATTTTCTTGTATTTCGCCAAATTTCAGGACAATGGGCATGAATAACCGCTTGTATTTTTTTGTCTTGTAAATAGACACTCGCATGAGTTAATGCTTCTGAGGAAGGTTTACAAAGACCTGTTGCATGAATCTGATTAAGTTCTGGGGTTGCTGAGGTCACTAAACAATAATTATCAATAGCTAATACAGGAATATGCCCTGTTTGTGTCCCACTAATCATAAATTGTTCTGAATTAAACTCAATCCGCTGACTAATATTCCCAAAGCCATAGCCCTCATAACGCGCATCATCTTGACCAATCAATTGCAAACGATACATTAATGTTCGCCAAGCATTGATTGCCGTGATTGAATAATCATCTGATAATGATTCTAAGTGATGCTTAAGCTGGTATTTAATAACGCCTTCTTGTTCATGGCTCATCTTTGCCATACTCCAGATTTACCGCCTTGTTTTTCTAACAAACGTACTGCCGTTATTTCCATGCCTCTATCAACCGCCTTACACATATCATAAATAGTTAATAAGGCAATTTGAGTGGCTAATAACGCTTCCATTTCCACCCCTGTTTGCCCATTGGTTTTCACCCTTGTTTGACAATAAACACGGTTGTTTTCAGGCTCTGGCGTTAGTTTAACCTCAACATGGGTTAAAGGTAAGGGATGGCATAAAGGGATTAAATCTGCAGTTTTTTTACTTGCCATAATTGCTGCAATACGCGCAATAGCCAGTACATCCCCTTTTTTATGTCCCCCTGCAATAATAAGTGCTAAGGTTTCTGACTGCATAGTAATAGCCCCTTCGGTTATAGCCAGTCGTTGAGTGATTGTCTTACCACCCACATCAACCATATGAGCATCACCCTCTAAATTAAAATGTGTTAATTGCGTCATTATTTTTTGTTATTATCAGTAATAATCAGCTATTATCTAAGTTTTTATTGTTTAGGTGTTAATTAATGTCTATTAAGGTACGTTATTTTGCGAGTTTAAGAGAAATGTTGGCTAAATCAGAAGATTTTTTGGAAATAACACAGGAGATAACAGTTGCTGAGGTTTGGGAAAAAGTTAATCCTAATAAAGTAATGCCAGATAACACCTTGATAGCCGTTAACATGGAATATGTTAGCTTAACTAAAAATGTTAATGAAGGGAATGAAGTGGCTTTTTTCCCTCCTGTAACAGGCGGTTGAAATGAAAATAAAAATTGTTGAAGAAGGTTTTAACCCGTGGCAAGAAATTGATAGTTACCAACAGGCTGCAACGGATTTTGCAGGAAAATTTGGGGCAACGAATATTTTTATTGGCACAATGCGTGATTTTAATGAAGGTGATGAAGTTAAAGGCATGACTTTAGAGCATTATCCTGGAATGACTGAAAAACATTTAGCCGATATTGTTAATGAAGCGATGAAGCAGTGGGCTATTTTAGATGTTTTATTAATCCACCGTGTCGGTGATTTATTACCGAATCAAGCCATTGTCTTGATTGCTGTTTGGTCAACGCATCGCGGAGATGCTTTTGATAGCTGTCGTTATATGATGGAGCAGTTGAAATCTAATGCGCCTTTTTGGAAAAAAGAGCAATTATTAGAAGGAAACCGCTGGGTTAGTGGTAATACGGATGGGTATAAGAAAACAAAGATAATCTAATAAAGGAAAATTAGCATGGCAATTAGAAAATTAATTAGTTTCGACTGGGCGATTAAAAAATTATTAAGAGATAAAGCTAATTTTGACATCTTGGAAGGTTTTTTAACGGAATTATTAAAAGATGAAATTAAAATATTAGAGATACTGGAAAGTGAAAGTAATAAAAACGGTAAAGAGAATAAATTTAATCGTGTTGACCTAAAAGTCAAAAGTGAAAAACATGGATTCATTATTATAGAAGTACAGTATGAATATGAGATTGATTTTTTTTCCCGAATTTTATGGGCATCAAGTAAGGTTATTGCCGAACATTTAGATGAGGGTAAAGCTTATGGAAATGTGCCTAAAGTGATTTCCATTAGTATCTTATATTCAGATATAGGTAAGGGTGATGATTATATTTATCATGGGACAACCTGCTTTAAAGGTATTCATAATAAAAAAATTATGGAATTAGTAGAGAAAGAAAAAGAATATTACGAGTTAAATCGTGTATTTAATGTTTTCCCTGAACATTACTTAATTAAACTGGGTAAATTTAATGAAATAACCAAAGATAGTTTAGATGAATCGGTTTATTTTCTTAAAACTGCAACCATTAAGGATGATTTTACTGCTAAAGGTATAAAAAAAGTGCAAAAATCATTAGATGTATTACAATTAGATTTAGAAGAAAGACGTGCTTACGAGGCGCATCAGGAAAATTTGCATTATCAAGCCAGTATGATGGAATCAAGTTATGGTGTAGGGGAGAGAAAAGGCATTCGAAAAGGAAGAATAGAAGAAAAAATAGACATTGCAAAAAATTTATTAGATATTTTAGAAGTTGATGTTATTGCATCAAAAACAGGTTTAAACATCAAAGAGGTAGAAGCTCTCAAAGATAAACGCTTACCCCATATTCAAAGATAGTCAATCGGCTTTACATTTTAAATAAAAGGGAGGTTGTTAGTTATTATTGGAAGTATTTAAGGCCGTCCTGCTATTTACGAACAATATGAAGTTGAAATTTTTAAAAAACTACGCGATAAAGAGCCTAGACAAATCAAGCAAGCACAAATAAAATTGCAAGAATTGACAGGGAAAACCGCCGCCTGTGGAGCAATTTTTCTTCTTTTCATTTCGTTTATACGCACATAGAACATTCTCATTCCAACAATAAATGTTAGTAGAACAAGAGCCAAACACGCAGCAACCAAAATTTGTATTGGATTCATATTATTCCTTATATTCAGCTTAAACCCTTGTTGTATAGGTTAAGCCCGATATTCTTTTTGAAAAGATAACACCTATGCTAATGATGAAAATAGCTTTCAACCTCTGCTTTAGTCATTTCTTTTGTTTTATTTGAAAAGCAATAATAGCTAGGTCGCTGATCACTAAAATATTGCATATCCATTGCCAAACCTTTTAAATTTGGAAACATACCTACTGGCATATTGTACTCACCTGTTTTATCTAACTTATAAAACAGGTGCGTTCCACAGTCGGAGCAGAAACCTCTAGATGCCCAAGGTGATGATTTATAAATTTTAACTTTCTCATTACCTGTAATTTCTACATCTGTTCCACACTGTAGAGCGAAAAAAGGTACTCCACCCCAGGTCCTACATGTCTCACAATGACACACGGTAAAGTTAGGGTTAATATTTTTAGCAGTAATTTTAACGCTACCACAAAGGCAATTTGAAGCCCCTGAGATTATTTCTGACATTTTGGGTCATCCTCATAGTTGGAAAAGCACATAACGTAATAACTGCAGTGCAGTAATAACTGGGGTCACAATAACTGCAATCGAGTAAATAAATGGAGTAAATGGGGTCAGAGTCAATGCCAGTAACTTAACATAACCTATTAATATCTATACATTTTTTAGTTAAAATGAAAGATTTGATAGCTATTTGTAGTAGTTTCAAGGGGCTTAAAACCGTTAAAATTTAATTTTTCTAATTTTTATGGTTAAATATCTCTTATAAATCAATTGACTATACTAAGTTACTGGCATTGGGGGCAGTGTTAATTATACTTATTGGTTATCCCTTTATTGCACACCCCTTTATTGATATTATGTTCTACTCAAATAGCTGAGCATGAGTTCCAATTCGCAATAGGTATAGAGTATCATTTTGAATTTTATAAATTAAAATTAAATCTCCACTAATGTGCAATTCTCTATAGCCACTCCATTGACCTTTTAGGTCATGG
>DAOUTG010000008.1 GCA_030626845.1 Methylococcaceae bacterium | reverse complement strand
TCGCCTTTATTTGATGCCCCAAGATTTGCGAAAAATTTTGAAAAAACATTGTGGCAGATGTGGGAAAAATACGATCATAAAAATTCATTAGCATTTGACAAACAAGACTGAATACGATTATAGTTTTTGTTCCACTGCCTCATTGTAGTGGTCAGGGATGAGAGCCTGAATATTCCAATATATCAGCGTGTTTAACGCACTTTTTATAACTATCATTTTATGGTGGATGTATGAAGAGGAGCTTTTGCTCGCCGTATCCTTGGAAGCGGTCTCTCAAACTCTGAATATATTCACCGCCCATATTTGAGAGTATGTTCGGTGGTTTTCACAATCCAAGGAAACTATCATGTCAAAATTAATCATTTCAGATTATTCTATTCGCCAAGACTCAGAAGGTCGTTATTGTTTAAACGATTTACATAAATCTGCTGGGAATAAATCAAAAGATAAACCTGCAAATTGGCTAAGACTAGCATAAACTAAAGCTTTGATTGACGAAATAACCGACTTCTCAGAAATGAGAACTGCCGTAAATGTTATTAATGGCGGTAATAATAGAGGTACTTATGTTATTAAAAAACTGGTTTATGCTTATGCGATGTGGATTAGTCCTACCTTCAATTTACATGTTATTGAAGCCTATGAAACACTTATTCTAGGTGAAACCTTTGATTTTTTAAAACCGATTACCGAACCGCTGGCTATCAATGATTTTGAATGGCGGCTTCAAGCGGTTACTCAAGCGTTAAACAATCTGAAGAATGCCGAGGTTATTATAAAATTATCAGGGGCAGAATTAATGGCAGGTGGATTACTTGAAAAATAATAGGCGTTTATATGCCAATAAGTAATTGATTTAATTGCGTTGCTCAGATATGAGGAACGCATAGCAGGAATTCCTGCTTAGGTAAAAAATAAATTTGACAATCAACGCCGCTACGATTATAGTTTTCTCGCTGTTATCGAATATAACAGTCAGGGTTGAAAGCCTGAAAAATCAACGGTGCAAGCGCATCTTATGCGTTTTTTACGTCTATTATTTATGGTAGGTGTAATCGTGGTGCATTATGCACGCTATCCCGTTGAGATGGTCTTTCAACTCGATTACATCCGCCGCCCATGTTTGAAAGTGTGTCTGGTGGAATTATTAAATTTCAACTGGAAATAAATCATGTCAAAATTAATCATTTCAGATTATTCTATTCGTCAAGATTCAGAAGGTCGTTATTGTTTAAACGACTTACATAAATCTGCTATTCTATCGGGTGCAAATAAACGTACAAAAGAACCTGCAAAATTTTTATCAAGCCAGCAAACTATTGATTTAATAAATGAATTAACCGATACCCAGAATTTGGGTATCGCACCTGTCAACGTAGTAAAAGGCGGAAATTCAAGCCAGCAAGGAACTTATGTTGTCAAAGAATTAGTTTATAGTTATGCCATGTGGATAAACGCAGCCTTCCATATTAAAGTTATTCGTGCTTACGATGCCTTTGTCACAAATCAAACTTTTGATTTTTTAAAACCCATTTCTGAACCTCTCAGTATTGCTGATTTTGAATGGCGGTATCAGGTTATCTCTAACACATTAAACAATTTGAAAAATGCACAAGTTATCATAAAGTTATCGGGTGCAGAATTTCTGGCTGGAAAGTGATTTGTATAAGTTCGTTTTTAGTTTTTCATAAAATAATAAAATAGGCCAGAATTTTTCATAGTTAAATTTATTTTAGGGGATGAAACCTAACCTGACGGATAGTTTTTTTATCACATTTAATAATTTCTAGTAAATACCCGTGAAGTTTTAAACTTGTTCCCGCCTTTGGAATAGTTTCCATAAACTCGATAATTAATCCATTAAGCGTTTTAGGGCCTTGTGTCGGTAATGACCAATGTGTAATACGGTTGAGTTCTCGGATAGTTACACTCGCATCAACTAAATAGCTACCATTTGACTCTTCTTTAACATTCGCCTCTTCAGTAATCAATTCGCCAACAATTTCTTGTAATAAATCATCTAAGGTGACAAGACCTTGGACGTCACCATATTCATCAACAACCAGTCCAATCCGTGAACGTTGCGCTTTAAAGCTTTGCATTTGCTTATGTAAAGAAGTACTAACAGGAATAAATGTGGGTTTAATCAAGTGAGCGGTAATTTTTTTCTTATCAAAATCTTTATTATTTAATAAAACTAGTATATGGCGTAAATGTAAAAAACCTATTACCCTATCAATACTCGTTTTAAAAACAGGTAAGCGTGTATGGGGGCTACTTAGAATTTGTTGGCAAATTTCTTCAATAGAATCATCTAAATCAATCCCTACAATTTCATTACGTGGGGTCATAATATCTTCAACAGTAGCAGACTCAAGGTCTAAAACACCTAACAACATATTTTGATAACGTACAGGCATAATGTTATCAGCATCAGCAAGGATACTTTTTAGCTCTTCTTTATCTAAACTATCTTGTTTATTCTTAGTAACATGGACACCAAAAATCCGTAGCAATAAATTAGCAATCAAATTAACCACCCAAACAATAGGATAAAATAATTTTAATAGTGGTGTGTAAACCCAGGAGGCAGGAAAAGCCAGTACTTCAGGTTTAATGGTAGCTAATGTTTTTGGGGTGACTTCGGAAAAAATTAACACCACAAGAGTCAATAAAGCGGCTGCCACAGGAATACCTTTTTCACCTGCCACTCTTATTGCAATAACAGTGGCAAGTGATGAGGCAAGGATATTAACAAAATTATTGCCTAATAGAATTAAGCCAATTAAACGGTCAGGTCTTTGTAGCAGTCTATTGGCCTTGATTGCCCCTTTATGTTTTTGTTTAACCAAATACTGTAAACGGTAGCGATTTAAGGTCATTAAGGCGGTTTCAGAACCTGAAAAAAAGGCAGAAAGAAGGAGAAGGACTGCAAGTATACTGAATAATATACTAAGAGGAATGTCGTTCAAGGAAGTCTCTATATTTATTAGAAAGTGATATGCTCTCTAGGATAGATTTTTTTGTCAAGTATTCATTATCTTAAAGAGCTGATTTTTTTATGAAGGTACATTTTAGGGGGTTGAAGTTGTTGTTGCAGAAGATGGTTTTTTTTCATCTTTAGCTAATATTTTTGTTGCGTCAGTTGAGAATTTATTTTCAACAACACTAGGAATATCTTCTAGGGTTTCAGATGTTGTTACCTTCTTGAGGGAAGTTTCTTTAGCTTGCAGCGTTTCTTGTTCTAATTGTTTTTGTCGAGAACCTTCGCCAAATAAGGTCATACCTACCATTACTAGCAGAAGAAACATCACTATAATGGGGAAACGCTTAGGTTCATCCATCCAAAATAATAATAATTTAGGTTTCCATAAACCAACGATAAGTAGCAAAGCACTTAAAATTAGAATATTAATAGCTGCGTGAATCATCATATTTTCACCAATTAATCATATACAGAGTTAACAAAGATACATTATTATTAGGGAGTCGTTGTTTATTTGCAACAGATTGTCTAGTTTTTATTCTTTAATATTATTAGGAGACAGTTATGGGGGGTTTTGCTATATTTGCATTGGTCGTATTTATTTTTGCTATATTAGTGTTATTTTTAAGTGTGAAGGCTGTACCCCAAGGGGCAGAGTATACAGTTGAGCGTTTTGGAAAATATACGTCAACGTTAACACCGGGGCTAAATATTATTATTCCCATTGTTTATCGTGTTGGAAGTAAATTAAATATGATGGAACAAGTTAAAGATGTTCCTTCTCAAGATATTATTACTAAAGACAATGCCATGGTAACAGTTGATGGTGTGGTCTTCTTTCAAATCATGGATGCGCCGAAAGCAGCCTATGAAGTGAGTGATTTAAGTACTGCTATTTTAAACTTAGTGATGACTAATATTCGTACCGTTATGGGGTGTATGGCTTTAGATGATCTTTTATCTAAACGGGATGAAATTAATGCACGCCTATTGGATGTTGTTGATGAGGCGACCCACCCTTGGGGCGTTAAGGTTACGCGGATTGAAATTAAAGATATTGCACCGCCTAAAGATTTAGTGGAAGCTTTGGGGCGACAAATGAAAGCGGAACGTTTGAAAAGAGCCTCAATTTTAGAAGCCGAAGGTCAACGTGAATCTGAGATTTTACGTGCAGAGGGTGATAAACAATCAGCTATTTTAGAAGCAGAAGGACGTAGAGATTCAGCATTTAAAGATGCAGAAGCCAGAGAACGTTTAGCTAAAGCCGAAGCTAATGCCACTTTAATGGTTTCTAAAGCAATTTCTGAGGGTGATATTCAAGCAATTAATTATTTTGTTGCTCAAAAATATATTGAATCATTAAAAGATATTGCCAGTGCAGATAATAGTAAATTAATCTTGATGCCATTAGAAGCTTCTAGTGTCATCGGTGCATTAGGGGGGGTAAGCGAAATTGCCAAAGAAATATTTAATAAAAAAGGCACGTAATCATGGAACTTGAAGTTGTATTTTGGTACTGGTGGGTCATTGCGGTATTTTTGTTAGGGACAGAAATGTTAGCGGCAGGATTTTTCTTTTTATGGATGGCGGTATCGGCTTTTGTGACGGGGTTTTTATTATTATTAATACCGATATTGAGTGTAGAACTACAGCTATTTATTTTTTCAGTATTATCAATGTCTTCGGTTATTGCTTGGAAACGTTATATGGTCAATCATCCTGTGAAGACAGATCATCCCAATCTTAATCAACGTAGCGCGCAATATATAGGTCAGAGCTATACGTTGATTGAGGCAATAGAAAATGGCTGGGGAAAAATTAAAATCAATGATTCACACTGGAAAGTTGAAGGGCAAGATTCCCCAGTAGGCTCAAGAGTTAGAGTTATTGAAGTTGATGGAAATTTTTTTAAAGTAGAACGCGTTGATTAAAAAGCTTGGTAATTAAATGACGACTTAAAATCATGAGATTCTTTAAATATTTTACCATTAATCTTATTAATTTAAGTGTTAAGGCAAAACTCCTTTCCCTTTTAGCTTGTTTTGGTTCAATTTTTTTTATCGCTTTAATAACTAAAGTTATTTTACCTTGGGATGGTTACCCAATGATCGTTGCCTCAATGGGGAATCTGCGGTTATTTTATTTTTTATCCCTAGTCCATTAGCACAACCGTGGTCTTTCGCTGGTGGACAATTAGTTTCTGCGATTGTTGGGGTTTTTTGTGCGTTAAATATTAAAATTAATGCCAACCGCCATATTGCTTGGTTGGATCACCTCGAAAGCCTTGTGTTGTTTTATTATCATCAGGCATATCAACCATGCTTTCAGCCGACAGCATCATATTGGCATGAGTATAGCCGCCTAATGATTTTGCCTTTTTAGCAATTTTAGTGGATAAAGAATTAATATCAAATTTAGTCATTGATGTATAAACCACAGCGGCAGATAATTCCTGGGTCTTTCCCTCATTGGACTGAAAAGAAACGCTTAATAAAAGGGGTAATGAAGTGGCGGCTGGAATATCAATTTTATAATAACCATCATCCTGTATTATCGTCGTTGCAATGACTTGTTTTTTTGCGTTAGTTGCGGTTAATTCACCTTGTTTTACCCGGCCTTTATCATCAGTAACAAGACCTTTAAGCGTTGTGGCTTGTTTAAAGCTTTTAATTTTTTGTATCGTTTGTTTTTCTTTCGATTGATTATCACCACAGCCATAAAGAAAACTGCTGCTGATTAATATAATCAATCCTATGTGAAGGTATTTTTGAGTTCTCATAAATCATTCCTTATTTTATTATTGTATTTTTTCTAAATAATCAACTTTTAATTGTAGCGTTCGCTGTCCTCGATATTCATTAATATCTAATTTATAAGCCGCTTTAATTTGTCGAATGCCTAACCAACTTTCAGTGTGATCGACAAAAAAAGCAATCGCATCAATAAATATATCCGCAGCGGGTTGTCTTAACACCAATTTAAGATGATGTCCGCCCACAATACGACATTGAATCACATCAAAAATACCGTGAAAAATAGGTTCAGGAAATCCTTGTCCCCACGTGGCGATTTCTTGTAATATTTGGGTAAATTCAAGGGTTAAATAATTAGCTGATAATTGACCATCAGAATAAATTCTTTGCTGTAAGTCCATGCCCTTAAGATGTTTAGCAACGGTATTATCAAAGGCTAAAGCAAAGACGGGGTAATCATGGGTTTTAAGACTTAAGCCCGCCGCCATTGCATGACCACCAAATTTATGTAACAGTTTAGGGTGCGTTGTGGCTATATCGGCCAAAACATCACGGATATGAACGCCCTCTATTGAACGTGCTGAGCCTTTAATCTCACCATCACCCGCCGGTGCAAAGGCGATAACAGGGCGGTGTTCACGCTCTTTAATTCGTGAAGCTAAAATACCAATCACCCCTTGATGCCAGTCTTCATCATAAAGACAAATGCCTGACATTAATTTATGCTTCTCACTAGGACGCATTTGTTCTAATAATAAAGTGGCCTGTTGTTTCATTTCTGCTTCAACTTCTTTACGTTGCTGGTTGAGTTGATCTAGTTGCTGTGTCATTGAATAAGCAAACTGCTCATTATCGGTTAAAAAACCTTGAATACCTAAGCTCATATCATCCATCCGTCCTGCGGCATTTAAACGGGGTGCAAGTGAAAACCCTAAATCAGACGGTATTAAGTTTTTTGGGTTACGTTTAGAAATCAACATTAAGGTTTTAATCCCCACATGTGCTTGTCCTGAACGGATACGCAATAGCCCTTGGTGAACTAAAATACGATTAACCTCATCGAGCTGCACCACATCAGCAACTGTCCCTAAAGCAACAAAATCTAATAACTGCGCTAAATTAGGTTCTGGAAAAGAATTAAAATAATCTAATTCCCGTAAACGAGCGCGTAACGCCATCAGTACATAAAAAATAACCCCAACCCCTGCAATATTTTTACTGGGAAATTTATCATCATCTAAATTAGGATTAACAATCGCATCAGCAAGGGGGAGTTCTTTAGCAGGTAAATGATGGTCGGTGACCAATACTTTAATTCCTAAATTTTTAGCAGCAGCGACTCCATCAATACTAGAAATACCGTTATCAACAGTAACAATGACTTCAACATCATGATTTTGTTCTTTGACTAAGGCAACAATTTCAGGGGTCAAGCCATAGCCATATTTAAAACGATTAGGGACAACAAAATTAAGTTTTCTTGCCCCTAATAAATTAAGTCCACGAATAGCAACTGCACAACTGGTTGCGCCATCGGCATCAAAATCAGCAACAATAACGATTTTTTGCTGGGTTTTAATTGCCGTTATTAAATGAGAAACCATGACCTCCATTCCTGATAATAACCACGGTGAAGGCAATTTAGTTAAACTTCTATTCAGCTCATCAGCAGAGCTAATACCTCTTGCTGCAAAAATGCGTTGTAGTAAAAAATCTAAATGTGATAAATCAGTTGAAATATTTTTGACCTTACGCGTTACGATGTTTTTTTTAACCGATGGTTTATTCATATTTATAATACTAATGGCTCAGGTAAAGGATCGAGAATGTTTAATGAAAGCTGATAATTGGTTGGATACACTAGCATCATTTAGTTTCAATTATACAAATAATAAGTAATGGCAGAAACATAAACAACATTTTACGAACTTTTGGGGGGGTGAAAAACACTGATCCATTGAGTGGAAAGGTTTTATTTTTACATGAATAGTTTGTCAAAAGCTGTCGGTATTCGCCAAATGCACACAGAAGATTTGACCCCAACAAAATAAACTATAATTTTTGCAGGATAAAAAGACATTTTAATTGATTAACGTTAAGATGATGTGCAACTAAGCTTATCCATTGAAAATATTATGAAAACTCTTAATTCAATTTTATCCTTGCGTTCACTGATAACCGATTGGAAGCGGCAACAAATGTCAATTGCCTTTGTTCCTACGATGGGAAATTTACACAAAGGACATTTAGAATTAATAAAAGCTGCAAAAGAAAAATCCGATAAAGTCGTCGTAAGTATTTTTGTTAATCCAACCCAGTTTTCCGAAGGAGAAGATTTTGAAAATTATCCACGTACGCAGCAGCAGGATATAAAGACGTTAGTCACTTATGATGTTGATTTACTTTTTTTACCCCTCATTGAAGAAATTTATCATAGTGAGGCAAAAACAATGATTACGGTTGCAGATATTTCTAATTTACATTGTGGGAAAATGCGTAAAGCTCATTTTTCAGGCGTTGCGACTATTGTTTGTAAATTACTTAATATAGTACAGCCTGATCGTATTTTTTTGGGTGAAAAAGATTTTCAACAATTAGCTATTATTCGCCTAATGGTGCGCGATTTAAATATTGCTGTCATTATTGACAGTGTAAAAATAATTCGTGAAACCGACGGTTTAGCAATGAGTTCTCGTAACGGTTATTTAACAGCTGAACAACGTAAAATTGCTCCAAATTTATATCAAGGACTTTGTAATGCCGCTGATAAAATTAAGCAAAACCTGCAAAGCTTTAGAGAAATTGAACAACAACAACAGTGTGTTTTAATTAATTTAGGGTTTAAGGTTGATTATTTTTCAATTTGCCGAGCAAATGATCTATTATTTGCGGATAAAAATGATAAAGAATTGGTTATTTTAGCGGCCGTCACATTAGGTAAACCTCGGCTAATTGACAATATTTATATCAAAAGGTGGTCTTAAGTGATGAACTTTAACATTTTCTTTTCAAAACAATAACTCGGTTGATTCAATGATTATACGATTAATTTTTTTGCTAACCTTGTTTTGTAGCCAGTCTATTCACGCAGAAATAACTATAAAACAACAAGCAATCATTAGCCAAATAGAGCAACTTAACGCGCTTAATAAATCATTATTAACACTTGAGAATGATAAAGAAATTGATAAGTTACTTAACCAAAAAATAAAAGTATTAGGTGATTTAATGTCACAATTAAAGGCCAGTTCAGTAGAAAAACTCCCTGTAGCCATTGATAAAAAACGTTTAAATTTTTTAAATAACCGTATTAGTATTAATAAAGAAAAAAATAATTTATTAGCGGTAGAACGAGATGAATTTAAACAGGCTCTTTATCAAACGCAACAGCAAACCTATGATTTCATTGTCTATTTAATTCAAGCATCCCATAATTATAAAAGTCGACATAAAATTGTAAGCAGGGCAAAAGAATTATTATCAAGTAATATTCAACAACGCGCACGAATTACATTACCCGAAGTACAAACCTCTTTAATTTATACAGAGCTTGAAAAGAATTACCACGAATTTCACATTACCAATGATAGTTACCAAAATATTTTACGTTATGCTGCGAGTAATCCTGAAAAAATATCAATGACACATTGGCTGAAAAACTTCACACTTCCTTCAATGATTGCCTACGTTAATCATTTTCAGTTTGTTAAACCGGTTAATCGTAAATTATCTGCATTTAAAATTGATATGGGTGGAATTTTTCTATCAATTATTATTGTCCTTTTAGTCTATCTGTGTCGCCCCCTTGTTTTTAAATGTACGAGTTGGGTGGTTGAAACCTATATTTTAGAGGCCGGTGCAGATCATCAAGAATTAATTTATCATGAAATCCGTCGCCCCTTAAGAATACTTCTTATATTTTTTGGATTAGATTTAGCAACCTATGCTTTTTTCTATAAAACTGATTATCGGCTATTAATTGAAAATATTTTTTGGGTTGTTTATGCATTTATTTATGTCTGGTTCTTTTTTAAATTACTTGATAGCATTGCTTTACTTCATATTAGAAAAATTACTCGTACCAATAAAGAATTAAGAAAAGAATTATTTAACTTAGGTATTCAAGTGATTAAAGGCTTGATCTTTATTGTCGTTATTACCTTATGTTTAAAACATTTTGGCATTAATATTACTGCTATTGTCTCTACTTTAGGTGTTGGTGGTATTGCTTTTGCGCTCGCTGCTAAAGATACTTTGTCTAATTTATTTGGCGGTATTACCATTTTATTTGATAATATTTTTAGAATGGGAGACTGGGTAAAAATTGGCGATGCAGAAGGTACAGTTGCTGAAATTGGTTTGCGTAGCACCACTATACGAACCTTTGATAACGCGCTGATTACGATTCCAAATGCCTCTGTTTCTGTCTCCTGTGTTAAAAATTGGAGTCGGCGAGCCGTTGGGAGACGAATTAAAATGTATATTGGTGTTACTTATGAAAGTGATATGAATGATATACGTCAAGCGGTAACAGATATACGTGAAATGTTACAAAATCATACTGATATTGCTAATCCTAGATCAACAGTTGCAGGTAGAAAAAGACGTAATTTTAGATTTTTATCTCAAGCCGATACCCAAGGAATAAAAAATACCCAATTAGTTTTCATGGATAAATATAATGATTTTTCTATTGATATACTGGTGTATTGTTTTTCAAAAACGGTTAATTGGGCGGAATGGTTAACCGTTAAAGAAGATGTTTTATTTAAGATTGCCGATATTTTACAAAAAAATAATTTAGAATTTGCATATCCTACTGAAGTTAGGATTAATCGAATAGGGACTACGGCTTTAGAGGATAAGATAATGAATTGATGACATTGAAATAATAAGTGTAAAGTTTTATTTTGTACATGACAAAAATGTAAATCGGAGCCCAAAACATGTTTTTAACTCCTATATTTCATTGATTTATCAGTAATTTATTTCTCATCATTCCTGCCTGCTGTTTCATAAGCCTGTATCAATGATTCTTGCCATTCACGCTGCCAAGGAACTTTTTTCACCGCCATTTTAAGTTGCTCAATCCCTTCGTTAAGATAACCTTTGCGTAGATAAATTAATCCCAACATATAGTTACAAGCCGCATGTTCTGCATTATGGTATAACATTTTTTTAAAACTAATTTCAGCTTCATCCCATTTTTGTTGATGAAATAAATCAACCCCATGGGTTAAAAAACCAGGCTCAGGCAAAGTAATCATTTCAATCGGCTCAACAGATATTTTGGCATTCGTCCCTTTAAGCAGCGGTGTTAAATAGGTTTGATAATGTCGCCAACGGGCTTTAGAACTTTTATAAACAGGTTGACGAACTTGCCAAACACTGGCGGTTTTAATCGGACGATCCAATTCATTAAATCGCAAAATCTCAGGTTCCCAATCAACGCCAATATACGCTAACATTTTACGCGCACTGCCTTCAAGATCATCAACCATCGCTTCATAATTAATTTCTAAAATTTCACCTGGAAAAATAGTATTCCAGTGTTGCATCATTTGATTATGGTCAGCAAGTTGTTCACCAATATCAGTTAAATCATAAGCAAAGCCCATGCCGCCATGTTTAGCTTGATAGTCAGTAAAATAATTGGAAATGGCTATATCACGTGGATCACGCCGCACTGATATAATCTTTGCATGAGGAAATATAAATTTAATTAAGCCGATATTTTCAAAATTATGCGGTAATTTATCGACAATATGTTTTGCTTGCAGGTCATATTCTTGCAACTCTTTTAAAATATTATTGGCAATTCCCTCAGTGACAGATGCGGTTAAATCATCTATACAGTCAGGATAACTTCGCTCTGAGCCAACATGGCGTTCCCAGCGATTGAGTCCTTGAATAACATTAGGAATAACGCCCAATTCACCTGCGCCAAAAATTTGGCTATGCCCTGAAATAATTTGTTCAACCAGTGTCGTTCCTGAACGTGGCATCCCTAGAACATAAACAGGTAATTGTGAATCACTACCATAATCGACACGATGTTGGTATAAGGCTTTACAAAAACTAGCCCGAACCTGCGCGCATTGTTGACGGTGGTTTTTAGCCTTATATGACAGAAAACGCTTACTTGCCTCATTCGCTTGTATCGCAAATTTAAAGGCTTTATCATAGTGTTTGCGTTTTTCCCAAACGGCAATTAATTGAAATAAAATACCTGTTCTTAATGAGCCTTCAAGACTGGGTAAATTGGCTGCTTTTTCCAGTTTTTCTAAAACTTCATCATCTTCTGGAAAATTTCGGGCATTAATGAGTGATGAATAGCCTTTTATCGGATCAATTTTTTTAACTTTTTTAAATAGCTCAATCGCCTCATCAATATGACCACATTGCATTTTTTGCTGACCTAAGCCTTGTAAAGCAGGTAAAAAATTAGCTTGTTCAGCAAGAATTTCTCTAAATAATTTTTCAGCCAAAGTATAGTTTTGTTCTTGGCTTTCAACCATTGCCAACGCATTTTTTGCCTGATTTTTGAGTAAATTAATAAAAACTTGCGGATGGGCTTCATCTATTTTTAAATCATGGGTTAACTCACAGGCTTTTATCGCCGCTTTTTTAGCTTCTTCAGTTAAATTTTGTAAACAAACCGCTGACAATTGCACCCAAAGCAGACTATTTTTTTCATCCTGACTAATGGCGCGTTTGAGTAACAACACAGCCTGCATGGCGTGGCCTTGTATCTGTGACAATTCAGCGAGTTGCTTTAATAAGCTGACATTATCTTTAAAATGCTTCAATTCTTCCCTGAGAATCTCTATGGCTTGTTGATGTAAATCATGTTCTGCAAGTAAAACCGCATAGTGAATAAATTCGTGAACACAACGTTCTTCCTCTTCAACACAGTCTTTTTGTTGTTGTAACCAATGTTCAGCCTGAGAAAACTGTTGTTGGCTCACCCAAATTTGCAATTGCAACTGATTAATTTGTTGCCGATGTTGTTGATAAAGCACCTCTGGAATCTGGGTTTTTATTTGCGTTAATTTTTGCTGTGCTTGAGTAATTCTTTGCTGGGCAGATTGTTCATCGGATAATTGTAAATAAATTTGCACCAGATAGATTAAAATAGTAATGCGTTCAGGCTCAAGTTCTGCGGCTTGAATAAATAATTTTTTTGCGGTTTCTAATTGCTGTTGCTGAATTTTACACCAACCTAAACGTGCAAGTGCTAGTGCATGGGTAGGCTGAGTGTCAATGGCTTCATTTAAAATTTCAACTGCAAAATCAAGGGGTTGTTTGAGCATATAAACCGCCGCTAAATCAACCAAGGCATTAGCATCAAATTGCGAACGATATTTTAAAGCCTGTGCCAATCTTTCATCACTTTGTGTAAATTCACCTAAATGTGCATGAGCTATTGCAAGCAGGGGATAAATAGCAGGATGTGAATGGGTTGCAATAAAATCGAGACAGCTTTGTTTTAAGGACAAATATTGTTGGTAATCGGCTTTTTTTCTTAAACTAACTAAAATAGCTTTGGTATTTTCCATTATCAAGCGGCTTTTGTTTTAAAATGTTGAGGCATTTCGATAGTGTCTGCTAATATTTTTTTCATTTGTTCAACAGTCATGGGATTTACCTTGCACTGTATCATCTGCTGGGCGGTTAAGATAGCGCGTGTATAATGGATTAATAAAAGAGGGTGTACCCATGATAGATGCCTTAACTTCTAAAGCTTGCCGTAAATTACCCTGATATTTTGTAAAGACAATCACTTGCACATCAGATAAATCAGAAATAGTATCCAAAGATATCTATTTAAATGACCGTAAGCCGCCTAGTCCAAGTAATAATGTAATCATCACTGTAGAACGACGGCTTTAGAAAATAGGATAATAAAATCCTCTTTAGAAAAGTTGATAGTCGATTTAAAATAAGGCATAATTAAGAGTTCACAAGTATTTAAGTTTATTTATTATGCAAACCACAATGCTTAAAGCAAAATTGCACCGAGCGACTGTTACCCATGCTGAATTAGGGTATGAAGGGTCTTGTGCGATTGATGCCAAAATTCTAGATTTTGCAGGGATTAGGGAATACGAGCAAATTCAAATCTATAATGTTAATAATGGTGAACGTTTTACCACTTATGCCATTCGTGCCGAAGAAAACTCGAAGGTTTTTTCAATTAACGGGGCAGCGGCGCGTCGAGCATGTCCAGGGGATCTTATTATTGTTTGTGCTTTTGCAGGTTTTAATAACGACGAACTCAGCGATTATAAACCAACCTTAGTTTATTTTGATGAACAAAATAATATTAGCCATTCAAGTCATGAGATTCCTGTTCAAGCAGCGTAATCCCTGTAGAGTGGGCATAGCCCACCCTACTTTTCTCCCCTAAATAATGCAAATACAACTTGTTTCAGTAGGAAAAAAAATGTCACATTGGGTTGAGCAAGGTTATAACGACTATGCAAAACGCCTACCTAAAGAATGTGAGTTAATCTTAAAAGAAATTCCCGCAGGAAAACGGGGTAAAAATAGTGATATTCCACGCATTGTCAAAGATGAAGGCGAAAAAATGCTGGCTGCAATTTCTCCTAGGACACATCTTGTTACCTTGGATATTCCTGGTAAGCCTTGGACAACCGTTGAATTATCACTCAACCTTAAAAAATGGTTAGCCAGTGGACAAAATGTCGCTTTATTAATTGGAGGCCCCGAAGGACTGGCTGATGCCGTAAAATCTAGCGCCCAACAATCATGGAGTTTATCTAAATTAACTTTCCCTCATCCATTAGTTAGGGTATTAGTTGCCGAACAAATTTATCGCAGCTGGAGTTTACTTCAAAACCATCCCTACCATCGCTAATTATGACCGCAAAAATTATTTTAGCCTCAAATTCACCTAGACGTGCCGAACTATTAACTCAATTAGGGGTCAATCATCAAGTCTGTGCGGTTGATATTGATGAAACTCCATTTGAAAATGAGTCGCCTTTAGATTATGTACAACGTGTCGCCGCTGAAAAATCTGCCGCCTGTTTACAGTTAAAATACCCCTCGCTACCTATACTAGCCGCTGATACTGCAGTCGTACTTAATAATCAAATTATGGGAAAACCTGAAAATCAACAACATGCAGCACAAATGTTGCACTGCCTATCAGCTCAAACTCATCAAGTTTATAGTGCTATTTCTTTTAGAGGTAAAAAACACTGGCAATGCGTTAATATCACCGAGGTTACCTTTAGAGCTATTCAGGCCTTTGAAATGGCAGCTTATTGGCGTACAGGTGAGCCAAAGGATAAAGCAGGCGGTTATGCGATTCAAGGACTGGGAAGTATTTTTATTGAATCTATTAAAGGTAGTTTTTCAGCGGTAATGGGGCTACCACTTTTTGAAACTGCGGAAATTCTAACTAAACAGGGAATAAAAATAATCCATGAGTGAAGAAATTTTAATTAATATTACCCCGCCTGAAACGCGTGTCGCGCTCATAGAAAACGGTATTTTACAAGAACTGGTCATTGAGCGAATTTTACAACGGGGCTTAGTCGGTAATATTTATAAGGGGGAAGTTTGTCGTGTTTTACCTGGAATGCAAGCCGCATTTATTGATATTGGTTTAGCAAAAGCTGCCTTTTTACATTTATCTGATTTTAATGCAAAAGAAAAAGGTTGTGATAGCATTGAGCAGTATTTACATGATAAACAATCCATTCTGGTGCAAGTTACTAAAGACCCTTTAGGTTCTAAAGGCGCAAGATTAACCACTGAAATCTCAATTCCCTCACGTTTTCAAGTTTATATGCCCTATGGTAAAACGGCGGGGGTTTCCCAAAGAATTGAATGTCAAGAAGAACGGGCTAGATTAAAAGCCTGTACAAGAGCTTTTCAAAAGAAAAATAATTGTGGGGGATTTATTGCGCGCACGGCAGCCGAATGTACGGAGGAGTCGATTTTATTTGCCGACATGAAATTTTTAATAAAGCTATGGGAGTCTATTGCTTTAAAAGTTGAAACCGCTGCGCCCAAAAGCTTAATTCATCAGGATTTTCCTCTCAGTGAGCGTATTCTTAGAGACCTTTATAATGAAAAAATTGAACGTATACGCATAGATTCACGTGAAACTTTTGTTCGCGTGAGTGAATTTGCAAAAACCTTTGTGCCTGAAATTGTACCGATTATTGAGCATTATTCAGGCGAATGTCCTATGTTTGATATTTATAATGTTGAAGGTGAAATAAAAAAAGCCCTAGATAGAAATGTACTGTTAAAATCAGGCGGTTATTTAGTTTTTGACCAAACCGAAGCGATGACAACGATTGATGTGAATACAGGTGCTTATGTGGGTGGGCGAAATTTAGAAGAAACTATTTTTAAAACTAATCTTGAGGCTACACAAACGATTGCACGACAGCTTAGGCTTAGAAACCTAGGTGGAATCATTATTATTGATTTTATTGATATGCAAAGTACGGCTCATAAAAATCAAGTGTTGCAGGCACTTGAGCGTTGTCTGGAAAAGGATCATGCTAAAACGCATATTACTGCCGTTTCTGTTTTAGGGTTAGTTGAAATGACACGTAAACGAACACGTGAAAGTTTAGAGCATATTCTTTGTGAACCTTGTTCTGTATGTGAAGGACGCGGGGTACTGAAAACGCCTGAATCCATGTGTCTTGAGATTTTTAGAGAAATTATTCGTGAAGTTCGACAATATGAAGTTCAAAAATTATTGGTTTTAGCCTCAAATGAAGTCGTTGAAGCTTTATTAGATGAAGCTGCTGACATGCTCTCAGAATTGGAAGTTTTTTTACATGTTCAAATTAGATTTCGTGCCGAAGCTGAGTATAGCCAAGAGCAATATGATGTGGTGTTATTGTGAAAAATAAATTCACTGATAAATAAAATACGGGAGTCCAAAACATGTTTTGGGCTTTAATTTTTTAGCTTCAATAAATAACTGTCCACCCTATTGGATAATGAGTGATTCCCCAATTAACCCGCCTTACACGCTATTTCCTTCTCAGTAGCCTTATTCTTATCGCCTTGATACTCACGGTGATACGCATTTTTGTATTTTCCATCAATCTTTACAAACATGAATTAGAAATTAAACTTTCAGAACTTGTCGAAAGCCCTGTCACTATTGGCTATTTATCGGCAAAGATGTATCGTTTATATCCTGAAATTAGTTTAAAAAATGTTTCCCTTTTAAATAATAACCAGCATGCCAATATTAGTCTTAAAGAAGTGCAGCTAGGTTTTGATTTAACTGAAATGCTACTAACAGGGCAATTAATTGCCGCAACTCATATTCGTTTAATTGGGGCAAAATTATCTGTTATTCGTCAACAAGATGGTCGTTTTAGTATTGTGGGTTTAAAGGCGGGCGATGGGCAGCCTTTATGGTTATTACAAGGTAAAAACTATCAACTCTTAAACAGTGAAATTAGTTGGCTAGATAAAAAAAGACGAGGGAAAAAAGTTACTTTTAAACAAGTTGATTTAGTGATGAAAAATGATATTAGTAAAAATCGTCATCAAATTCATTTCTTGAGTCAACTTCCTTCACTTTATGGTAAAAAACTACGGGTTTCAGTTGATATATACGGTAATATTTTTGAACCAGATAATCTTAATGGGTATGTTTTTATTGAGGGTGAAAAAATACAATTTAGTCAATTATTAACAGGTAAATTGCCGTTAAAATTAACCTTAAAGCAAGGCATGGGTGATTTTAAAATTTGGGGAGAAATACAACAATCTGAGTTAAAATCCTTAACGGGAAAAATTAATGTACAAAAATTAACTTTACAACGAAACGATGCTAAAAAATTAAAATTTAACACACTTAAAGGTAAATTTAATTGGTTCAATGAAAATGGTACTTGGCGTTTAGATGTTGAAAATTTAATTTATCGGGATCATAAAAAAAATTCAAAAGCGTCAACATTTTCATTAAAGCTGACAGATTCAAAACAGCCTAAAATAGCAGCACGAATAGAACAGTTAGATTTACACTTTCTGAATCGTCTTCATCAATTTTTTACCCCTTTAATCACGAAAATTCCTGTGGCTATTAATAAGGTTTCTTTAGCAGGTAGACTATTTAATGGCGTGTTATTTGCCGACTTTGAGCAACAGCAGTATGCGTTAAAAGCTGATTTTAACCAGCTCTTAATTAAAAATGGCATTCAAAGTCTATCAAATTTATCAGGCTCTATTGCAGGCAATGAGGAACAAGGACGTTTAACGCTTAACAGTTTTAATTTACGTTTACGTGCAAAAAAAATATTTAAAAAACCTTTAAAAATCAGTCAATTAAAAGGAAATATCCATTGGAAACAATCCGATGATGATTGGGCTATCAACTCTAAATTTTTACGTTTGAAAATGCCTCATTTTAAAACTGAGCATAAATTTATTGTTAAAATTCCTAAAACTAAGCTGCCTACTTTTATAGATTTACAAACGGTTTTTCCTAATATTAACGATGTTAGTCAACTTAAACATTATTTTCCTATAAACTCAATGAGCAAAGATACACGGGCTTGGTTAGACAATGCTTTTGTTAGTGGCTCAATAAATCGAGGGAATTTTACACTCTATGGAAATTTAGTGAATTTTCCTTTTAAAAAGCATCAAGGTGTTTTCCAATTTTTATTTTCCACTCACAATCTTAATCTCCACTATGCTGAGAACTGGCCAAATTTTAAAGGCGTTAATGCAGATATTATGTTTTTAAATGAAGGGTTAAAAGTTAATGTTCATCAAGCTAAAACCAATAAAATTAAGATTAATAAAGTTTTAGCGACTATCCCCTCATTGAAAAAAAGTGATTATTTATTAGTTAAAGTTAAAGCGCAAGGTAAAATTATTGATAGCTTACATTGGTTACAACAAACACCGCTGGATTTACCCGTTAAAGAAATCTTAGAACAGCTAACGGTTAAAGGTGAAAATGATATTCAGGCTGATTTGAAAATACCTTTAACCGATAAGGTGACTGAAAAAGTCAAAGGACAAGTTAAATTTAAAAGTGCTTCTACTAAAATACGTGCGCTAGAACTACCTATTACAGCGATTAAAGGGAATTTAAACTTTGATGAGCAACATTTTTATACCGATAAATTACATGCTATTGCATTAGGGGCTGCTATTGATATAGATCTAAAAGATAATGCAGAAAATATTATGCTTAATGTTAAAGGTAAAGTAGGTATTAAAGCATTACAACAACAGTTTGGAGTTGATAATTTAAATTTTGCTCAAGGAAATACTACTTACCAACTACAACTTAATTTACCTGCAAATGATAATCAGGATACAAAATTAAAAATAAGCTCTAACTTAATGGGACTTAGTTTAAAGTTACCAAAAGGTTTAGCAAAAAAAGCGAATGAAAAAAAATCACTTTTAGTTGAATTAGCAATTAATGAAAAACCTTTACTAGCAGCCAGTATTTTTTATAATAAAAATTTAAAAATTAAATTAAAGATTCACAAGCAAACTAAAGAATTACAGGCGGCTAATATTTTATTAGGTCAAGGAAATGTTGATTTTCCCTTACAAAAAGGGGTTAATATCCAACTAAAGCAGGCTAATTTTTACCCTCTCGCTTGGTTAGATTTTATTGATAGTCAACCTAATGAGAATGGTTCATCTTTATTAACTCATATTAATATAAAAACCCCCGCCCTTAACTGGGAAAACCAAAACTTAGGTCCATTTTCACTAAATTTAACCCGTGAAGAAAATAGCTGGACAGGTTTTATAGACAGTCATTTTAGCAGAGGAAAAATAAGTTTACCGACCACTGATACAGGTAAATATCATTTGGATATGGAAATGATTAATATATCAGAAATTGCGAAACTTAAAACCGCTAAAAAAGATAAAAATACCGATTTACAAAAAAATATTATTCCCATTGATATTCAAAGCCAAAGATTTATTTGGCGAGGTGTTAATTTAGGAAAACTAAGTCTTAGTAGTCAACGTAAAGGACAAGGGGTTTATTTCGATTCCATTGCTTTATTAGGCGAAAATTATAACCTTGCCTTAACCGCAGATTGGAATAGCGAAAATAACGCATCACAAACTTATTTGAAAGGTCAATTAAATGCCAGTGATTTTGGACAGTTATTAAAAAAACTAAAGTTTAATGATGATTTAAAAGAAAGTGCCGCTAAAATTAATCTTGATTTGAATTGGCAAGGCACACCTTACCAATTTTCTTTAGCGACTTTGAACGGACAGATAAAATTGAACCTTAGTGAAGGACGGATATCTAGTATAGAACCAGGTTTTGGACGATTATTAGGTGTTTTAGCGATGGAGCAGTGGATTAAACGTTTACAATTAGATTTTGGGGATATTTACAAAGAAGGCTTGAGTTTTAATAGTATTAAAGGTCATTATAATTTACAAAATGGCAAAGCTTATAGTGATAACTTAATTGTTGATGCAATTCCTGCTGAAATATTTTTGAAAGGTGAAATAGACTTAGGACGACAACAGCTTAATAAAGAAATTTCTGTTGTGCCTAAAAGTTCTGCGGCATTACCTATTGCTGGTACAATTGTCGGCAGTATCGCAACAGTGATTGCACAAACATTAACAGGTGAATATGAAGCAGGTTTCTATTTACGAACTAAATATCAATTACAAGGGAAATGGGACAAACTTAAAATTACGCCTTTACATGAGCAAGATGGCTTATTACCCAAAATAGGGCGTGGATTAACAGATTTTTCATGGATTGTGGATTAATAAATAACAATAAACAGGATGAAAAAAAGAATGAGCAAATGTGCTGCCATACAAATGGCATCTAGCCCGAATGTTGGAGCCAACCTTTTAGAGGCTGAAAAACTAATTGCAGAAGCGGCTAAACAAGGTGCAAAATTAATTGCATTGCCTGAAAATTTTTCCATTATGGGAATGAATGAATTCGATAAAGTCAAAGAAAAAGAAGTCGATGGTCAAGGTATTATTCAAGATTTCTTAGCTAATTCTGCTAAAAAACATCAAGTATGGATTGTAGGTGGAACAGTGCCTTTGGTCGCAAATGATGCGCATAAAATTAGAGCGGCTTGTTTGGTTTATAACGATCAGGGAGAACGGGTTGCACGTTATGATAAAGTCCATTTATTTGATGTCAGTGTGCCAGATACCGATGAAAAATATTTTGAGTCTAATTCCATTGAGGCAGGTTTTGAATCTGTTGTTATAGATACGCCCTTTGGTAAAATCGGGTTAGGTATTTGTTATGATTTACGTTTTCCTGAATTTTTTCGTAAATTAGTACGTGAAGGGGCAGAAATTATTATAGCACCCTCTGCTTTTACCGCAGAAACAGGGGCAGCTCATTGGGAAATATTATTACGCGCCCGAGCTATTGAAAATTTATGCTACGTTATTGCTCCAAACCAAGGTGGGTTTCATGTTAATGGTCGTAAGACTTTTGGACACAGCATGATCGTTGATCCTTGGGGCGGTATTTTAGGTTGCCATAAAACAGGGGCTGGCGTTGTTTGTGCTGAAATAGATAAACAACGCCTAAAAAAAGTTCGGACTAATTTTCCTGTTTTGACCCATAGACGTTTATTTTGTGAATAAATCTAATTTCTGTACATGACAAAAATATTTTTTAAAATAAGTTACTAATAAATCAATGGAATGCTGGTGTCAAAAACATGTTTTGGATTCCGATATACAGCCAGAGTGATCTAAGATATGAATATTTCTAGGGGGTTTAAATTTATATTATTGGCAAGTATTTCATCGTTAATAATTGCTTGCGGTGGACATCAACCTCAAAAAAATACCTCGCTAGAGCAACCGCCCTCATTAGAAATTGAAAAAACGATTAACTCGCCTGCTGTTACTGAAACTCATATCAATACAGGATTAAATGACGCGGTTAGATTAGTTGACACACGTTTACATTTAAAGCAACCTTATGAACAAGCTTGGAGAA
This sequence comes from Methylococcaceae bacterium, assembly GCA_030626845.1. Classification (GTDB taxonomy): domain Bacteria; phylum Pseudomonadota; class Gammaproteobacteria; order Methylococcales; family Methylomonadaceae; genus WTBX01. Next base: position 37,926 of record DAOUTG010000008.1, on the reverse strand, counting down.
CAGTAGCGACTGCATTAGAATTTAATCGTATTGAGATTAGCGACCGTAATCAAGAAACAGGAGAATATTTTGTTAATTATGACCCAGATAATAATCAAAATAAAAAGACGGACTTATTAGATAATATCGCTACTTTTTTATTTAAAGATGATTATGCAAAAGCGGCTTATAAAATTACCGTGATTCAAATTTCTCGAACTGTAAAGATTATTGCTGAAAAATTAGCCGCTATTGAAATGGATTCACTAGAGGGTGATGAAAATATAATATTTGATGATAAAGTGGATGATGGTGCAGATCAACTAATCCATCATTTATACAGGACATTGAAAAATGATTTACCGTTGGATTAAAATCATTGGCTTTAAATTTGTGCTGATAATCGGCTACCAATTTAAGGGGGGACAAAATGGGTAGAGACGCTATGTATCGTGTCTTTACAGTTTTTGAGTTGGTAGCTGATTTATACTTAAGTACGATTAAATTTATCAACTAAACGAATTAATTCAACATCATTTTTTACTTGTAATTTCTTATAAATTCGATAACGAAAAGTATTGACAGTTTTATCTTTTATCCCCAATATTTTTACTATTTCTTTAATACTTTTTCCTTGTAAAATTAATCTAACCACTTCTAATTCTCTAGGGGACAAAATTGAACAGGGATCATCCTCATCTTTAGTTTTAGTTTTAATAACAAACTTATCTGCAACATCCGCACAAAGATAAATATCACCGGCCATGACTTTATGGATGGTATGAATCATTTCTTCTGAGGATGATTTTTTTGAAATAAAACCAACCGCACCAATTTTTAAAAGTTGATTAGGTACTGAATTGTCATCATGCTGCGAGAGTCCAATAATTTTTATTTCAGGATGAATTTTTAAAATACGTCGACAGGCTTCAGCACCCCCCATTCCAGGCATCTCAATATCCATTAAAACCACATCGGGTCGCATGGTTTCAACAGCTAGAAGACTCTGCTCACCACTTTCTGCAACGCCAACAACGGTAATATTATTAGCGGTGTTTAATAATGCTTTTATTGCCGTCGTAATTAATTCATGATCGTCAACTAGCAAAACTTTAACCATCAGATACCTTTAGTTTCTATTTGGGTAACTCTAAATTAGAGGACTTCTTTTATTTCTTCTTTACGCGTTTCAATTGACCATAATTTTTCTAATTGATAACGTTCGCGGGCTTGTAGGGTCATAATGTGTAACACAATATCACCTAAATCCAACAATACCCAGTCAGAGCCTTGTTCACCTTCAAGACCTAAGGGCTTCATCCCTTGTTCTTTAATTTTTATCGTAATATAACTAGATAATGCTTGACCATGACGTTCAGAGGTTGCGGTTACTAAAACCATGAAGTCAGTTACACTACTTCTATCTTTAACATCAATGACGGTAATACTTTGACCTTTTCGCTCATCTAATTCAGCAGTTATTAGGGTCAATAACTCATTGGTTTGCATTCAAATTCCTGTAAAGTTGATTTTGTTGTATATAGTTTATCACGTTGTCTGGGATTAAAAACCGAGAACTATGCGCTGTTGCTAGTAAATGTCTTATTTTTGTCGAAGAAATAGCCAGTTGAGTAACCTTTTGAAAATATAATTTTCCTGCTAAAGTCTGCTTTAATAGGGCGGGATTATTTATAAATCGCGGTTTTAAAAAAGGAACAAGCGGTATTTTACAACTATCGGGGCGAGTCATTACAATGACATGTGAATAATCGAATAACTTTTGCCATTGATACCATTTTTCTAGGCTAATAAATGCGTCATTTCCGATTAATAAAGCTAAAGATTCTGTTTGAAATTCATCCCGCAATGAGGCAAGTGTATCCACCATGTATGATGTCCCAGCTCTATCTAGTTCTCGACTATCACAAACAAACCCCTGCTGCCCTGCTATCGCTAGTTCTAGCATTTTAAGACGCATCGAAGCTGTCACTAAGGGTTTATTTTTAAGGGCGGGTTGATAGCAAGGGATAAAACGAATTTCATCAAATTCAAAGGTTTCCTTAATTTCTAAAGCAACCCGTAAATGCCCCAAATGTATAGGATTAAATGTTCCACCATAAATAGCGATCATTATTAAGGACGAATTTGACCGTCACCTAAAACGATATATTTTAGCGTAGTTAATCCTTCTAAGCCCACAGGTCCTCGTGCATGAAGTTTATCGGTACTAATTCCTATTTCAGCCCCTAAGCCATATTCAAACCCATCGGCAAAACGGGTTGAGGCATTGACCATCACTGAACTAGAATCAACTTCACGTAGAAAACGTCGTGCTAAAGTATAATCTTCAGTAATAATTGATTCCGTATGGGCTGAACTATAATGATTAATATGCGTAATCGCTTCCTCTATATTAGTCACTATTTTGATGGATAATATGGGGGCTAGATATTCTGTTTGCCAATCTTCTTCAGTTGCTGCTAAACAAGGGGAAATTAAAGCACAAGTTTTAGCACACCCCCGAAGCTCAACGCCTGCTTCTTTATATTTTTCAACTAATAGAGGTAGTATAGTTGCTGCCATAGTTTCTGCAATAAGTAGCGTTTCCATTGCATTACAAACCCCATAACGATGGGTTTTAGAATTAACTGCAATCGCAATGGCTTTATTTATATCGGCTTTATCATCAATATAAACATGACAAATCCCATCTAAATGTTTAATAACCGCAATGGTGGCTTGTTTAGAAATGCGCTCTATCAGGCTTTTACCCCCTCTAGGAACAATCACATCCACATAATCTTTTAGGGTAATCAATTCACCGACAGCGGCTCTATCTGTCGTTTTAACCACTTGAACGATTTCTTTTGGCAGTCCTGCGATTTCCAAACCTTGAGTAATACAAGTTGCAATGGCTTGGTTAGAGTGAATAGACTCAGACCCGCCTCGTAAAATACACGCATTACCTGATTTTAGGCATAATGCAGCGGCATCAATCGTTACATTAGGACGTGATTCATAAATAATACCAATAACCCCTAAAGGGACACGCATTTGTCCAACCTGAATACCGCTAGGGCGATAACTTAATTGACTGATTTCACCGACAGGATCTGGTAATCCTGCAATTTGTTTCAATCCCTCAATCATTGCGGTAATTCTTGGGGCTGTTAACTCTAATCTATCTAGTAATGCTGCATCTAACCCTTTTTCTTTTCCTTTCTCTAAATCTTTTTGATTTTCTGAGGTTAAGAAATCATGCTGCAATTCAAGTTGCTTTGCAATTTCAAGTAAAGCTTTATTTTTTTTTATGCTATCGGCTTTACTAATTTCTCGCCCAGCTTGTTTGGCTTGTATGCCAAGTTGGTGCATATATGCTTTAATATCCACACGACTTCCCCATTGTTTTAGAACTTTAAGTTAATTGATTATTATACCTTTAAAATTAGCTGTTTGCATGATCGTGTAGGGTGTTTTCTTCTAACCTTTGCAAACCTAAGCTCACTTCATCAACAATGGCACATTGTGGATTGAAACCTGTTACCACTTGTTTTAATAATTCTCGTACCGCTTCAAAATCATTAATAGTTACTTTTTTTTCTAATGTTGTTAAAAGTAAGCTTAATTCATCCCAAGCAATCACAGCCTCTTCTGCCCGCATAATTTTTTCATGCTGTGTTGGGGAAACATTATTACCAATTAACAATTCTTCATAGAGTTTTTCACCGGGTCTAAGCCCTGTATAAATAATTTCTATATCCCCCTGAGGTTGGGATTGATCTTTAACATTAAAACCACTTAAATGAATCATTTTCCGAGCGAGTTCAACAATATGAATCGGTGTTCCCATATCTAAAACAAAGACATCGCCTCCTTGTCCCATTGCCCCTGCTTGAATGACTAATTCAGCGGCCTCTGGAATAGTCATAAAATAACGAATAATACGTTTGTCCGTTACCGTCACAGGTCCACCTTTAGCAATTTGCTCTCGAAATAAAGGGACAACTGAACCTGATGAGCCTAAAACATTGCCAAATCTAACCATCGTAAAACGGGTCTGTTGATAATGCTCAGGTTTTTGACTTAACGCTTGTAAAATTAACTCAGCAAAACGCTTTGTCGCACCCATGGTATTTGTTGGGCGCACGGCTTTATCTGTAGAAATAAGGACAAAGGTTTCGACCTTAAACTTAATCGCAGTTTGTGCAAGGGTTAGCGTACCAAAGATATTATTCCAAATCGCTTGCGCCGGGTTTTGTTCAACTAAGGGAACATGTTTGTAAGCGGCTGCATGATAAATAGTCTGAATCGCAAAAGCCTTGCAAACCTGCTCAAGGCGGTTTTTATCCCTGATTGAACCTAGAATAGGTATAATTCGGCAATTTTCTGCGTTTATTGCTGCTAATTTTTTTTCAATATGATAGAGTTGAAACTCACTCATTTCAAAAAGAACCAAACAGCACGGTTTATTTTCAATGATTTGGCTACATAATTCAGAGCCTATTGACCCGCCAGCCCCTGTCACCATGATAACTTTATCGCGGATATTAGCATGTAATAAGGCCTCGTTAGGTGGCACACTTTCTCGGCCTAATAAATCACCAATATCGACTTCACGTAAAGTATCAAAGGTTAATCTACCCCGTGCTATTTCGTTAATATCAGGCATAGTACGAACATGGACAGAGTGGGGTTCTAATAATCGAATAATTTCACTGCGTCGTGCCCCCCCTGCAGAGGGAATCGCTAATAGTACATCGCTGACTTTATAACGCGCGATAAGCTGTTCTAATGCACTGAAAGGATAAATCCTTAAATCATTAACTTTTTGTTTGTGGAGTGATTTTTTGTCATCAATAAAGGCAACGGCTTTAAATTCATGTCCATGAATTAATGCAGAGGCGAGTTGTACCCCTGCATTACCTGCCCCATAAATAACCACATTTTTTTTTCCCTGTTCATTGCCTCTTTGTCTATGAATCACCCGAGAATAATTTTCTCTTAATAGCCATCGTGCAAAAAATCGACTACAACAAACCAGTAATAGCATAATCATCCAGTTTAAAGTCGGTACGGTTCGTGGAATACTACCGACCCCTGAATAAAAAACACAAGTAGCAAAAAGAAGGGCGTAAAATGTGGTTGCTTGAATAATTGTCCATAAGGCTTTAATTCCCATGTAGCGGATAATCGCCCGATAAAGTCCTAGTTTTATGAAAACAGGGACGGCGATAATGGGGGCGGCAATAAAAAAATAACCGATTTCATCAACAGGCTGATAAAAAACCCCTAAACGTAATGAAAATGCGACCCACAATGCGGTTATCGCAAAAACTATATCAACACTAATTAGAAGAGCGGCTTTTTTATTTCGAGAAAGAGCTAAAAACCATTCAATCATGCTATTAATTGAGCGATTAAGCATAGCGTTTTCTAAGCTGTTTGACGATAAAAATTAACGGGATATAAGCTAAAATCATCAACATAAAACTCCACGAAGGATAAAAATTTGCCATCATTGCCCAAGGTAAAAGCCAAAAAATATTGATTAAAATTAAGCTAAAATTTATTTGTTGATGAGCGGAAGTTCTAGCCACTGATTTTTCCAGTCCTTGTTGTTCAAATTTTTCAATTAATTTCAAGGCATAATATTGATAAGCATGAGTGCAATGTGCTTGATACCACTTTTCCCCTTTTAAAATACGGCTACCTAAGGTGACTGATGAGTCAGTAATGAAAAGAGCTAATAAAATAAACCAACTCCACAGATTAATCATTCCCTCTAATGTCGTCATTAAAGCTAATACCCCTAAAATAAACCCTAGAAAACCACTACAAGCATCGCCCATAAATATTTTTGCATGAGGCCAGTTCCAAATTAAAAACCCTGCAACACAAATAGATAAAAGGATTAAAACCAAATTCCATTGCGTATCACCTTGTATTAACAATAATAAGGCTGCACTTAAGCTGACACTAATCGCCTCTGAACTTGCAAACCCATCAATGCCATCCATAAAATTATATAAATTCAATAGCCAAGCTAAAACGAAGGTATAAAAAATATAACCAAAAATAGATAAGTTGAGTGTTATTCCAAAAAAATTAAGGGGGGGAAGTTGAGGAATACAAACTAAAATGACTAAGCTTGCAATAATATGAACGGCAAATCGCCAACGTGCAGGAATAGATTGATGGTCATCCCAAAAACCAATTGAGGCAACTAAGACACTTGAAACAACAATCCCTATCAACGCATTATCTGCAAGTAAAATAATATTAAATTGTTGAAGCCCCAAAAGCGTGATTAAAAAAACAATGACCACGGATAAACCGCCCCCTCTTGGAGTAGGAATTTCATGAGAGCTGCGCTCATTGGGAATATCCAGTAGATTTTTATTGAGTGCGTATTGATGAATTAAAGACGTTATCAGGTAGGTTGATAAAAAAGAAATCAACAAAATAAGTATAATTAACATAAATTATACGTCATTGATTTGTTTTTTTGATAAGCCTGTCATTTGGATAATAGTCTCTATTTTCATACCGACTTGTTTCATAATTTTTAGCGATAACAAAGCTTTTATTTTTTCTTGCCATTGTATTTGGATGTGTTTAAGGATTTAAATAATGAATAATTTCAGGCAATGATTGCTGCAAAGAATATTTTGCCTTAAAGCCTAATTCATTTTCAATTTTCTGGGATGAATAACGCGCAGAACCTAATAATTTTTGTTGGGTATCTGAATCAAAAATAAATCGCCGTGCTAATAATTTTCCAATGATGTCGCCTAATTTAGCCAAAAAATTTAGCACAATCAATGGAATGCTAAACCGAGAAATTGATTTATTGAGTGCCTTACAAATCAATTCATAAAGTTGTCGTGATGAATAATCTTGACCATCTGAGACAATATAAATTTCTCCTGCTGCCTTTGATGTGTTTGCGGCTAATAAAGCTGCTTGAACAATATCTTCAACATGAACCATTGATCGGTGATTATTAACTTCAGGTAAAGGAGGGAAAAAACCACGGACAATCGCGTTAATCATTTTTGGCAAATTACCTTTTTTTGAATTTCCATAAACCATACAAGGACGAATAACAACAGGATGCAGGACATAATTACCTTGTAAAACAAGTTGTTCTGCGGCATATTTAGATTGCCCATAAGGTGTATCGGCTGGTAATTGACTGGTTTCGTTTTGCAGTATTTCACTATCCCCTACGGCCTTAACACTACTAAAAAAGATAAATCGTTTAACGCCTGCTTGTTGTGCAGCTTCCAATAATTTGCGTGTAGCCTGAGTATTAATTTGTTGATATTGGGCATTATCTTGAGAAACTTCTGATAAAGCATGGGCTTTTCCTGCTAAGTGAAATACGGTGTCAACGCCTTCACAAGGATTAATTAACCAGTTTTCAGTTAAATCCAAGAAAATTTTATTAGGTATTTCAATATGATTATTTCGTACTAAGTTGTTAACATTAATAGCACTCTCTTGTAAGCGTTGTAATAAAACTTGTCCAATAAAACCACTACTCCCTGTTAATAAAACTGTTTTCATTATTTATTCCTATAAAACTTCAACCACTAAAACCGTGACATTATCTCTTGCTTCTCGACTTAATGTTAGGGAGATTAACCCATTAACATTTGTTTGATAATCATTATTCATAATTTGTTCAATTTCGTGAAACAGGACTTCATTATCTAAGCCATCACTACATAATAAAAATTTATCTCCAGAACGTCCCTCGACAACCGCAGAATCAAGTTCTAGTTCATCAAAAGCACCGACTGCACGGGTAATTGCATGATTATTTCTAGGTGAAAAAAAAAGCCCTTCATTTTTTTCACTATGATCAACTGATAACTGTTCTAGTTTTTGATTTCGTAAGCGGTATAAACGACTATCACCCGCCCATAGATAAGAAAAATGGTTGTCATTTGCTAATAAGGCAATCACTGTACTGCCGACTGTTTGTCCTGCAAATATTTCTTTAGCAAAAAGACGCAAAGTTTGATTGACTTGTTGCAAACATTGTTGAACTAAATCAATACAAGGATAAAGTGCTTTAGTTAATTCTAAAGCATTCATTTTATGAACAATCATACGACTGGCAACATCACCCGCTTGATGTCCTCCCATCCCATCTGCAACCACCCATAACCCTAAATCAGGACGGTTTAAAAAAGCATCTTGATTATAACGTCTACGGTTTCCTTTATCTGTTATGGCATAGGATCGCCAATGTTTATTTTCTTGTTGCCCCGTTTCTACGCTAATCGCATTGTCCGAGTATTGCTGATTGAATTTTTGTAATTTTAATTGGGTTTGTTGTTTAAGGTTATGTGGTTTTTCTATCATTAATGGCTTATTTCGCTCAAATAAACGATAACCTAATAAATTAGAAAATTCATTAACAGGGGGGAAACCTTTAAATACTAAGGGGGAAAATGGAATGTTTTGATGCGTATTAGGAGATTTAATTGACCAAAGACTATGAGAGGGTGCAAAAGGGTTATGTTCTTTATTTTTATTAGTTTGAGCTAGAAGTGTTGAGACGGAAGCTGTAGAAATATTATTGAGTAATAACGCCAAAGAATGTAAATCTAATTCATCCTCTAATGCCGTTAAAGCCACTTTTTCTAATTCTAAATACCAATCATTATTTAAACAGAGTAAGGAGGGAGAATGTTTGTGTTCTGAAATGGGGACGGCAATAGTGAGGGGAAAATAATGCCCAACACGATCAACACTAGGCATCATCACGCCCATCCAGCCATTTTCTCCACATAAACCAGGTGTCAGTGCAAAACGCCATATGGGACAGGTTAAATAGGTTTTTAACCAATTTTCACCTAATTCTTGCTTACTAACCGCGATAGAATGTTGCAGCCAATTATCCCAAGGCTCTATAAAATCTTTAGGTAAATGCCTAGAAACAAAATCACCTAAAATAGGCAGTTTTCCATAAAACCCAGGAATCAAAGTTGACTTGTTTAACATATTATTACCTGATATTACGCAACATAAGTAAAAAATAAGTTTTTTACTTTTTAACAAGAAATGGAAACGCTTGTTTTTTCACGCCAGCTACCCGCTTTAAATTGATAGCTTAAGAAAAACTAACCGTTCCATTGGTTATCTTGACAGAAGCGGCACTTAAACGCTTGATTAAATGCGTTAACTCAGTCGTTTTTAAAGTTTCATATACAACGATGATAGCATCATAGTTATTCATTTCGGCATTATATAAATAATTGCTAATGTCATCTTTATAATTATCCTGAAATGTTACACAACTCACAATGGCATCACCCATTAGGAGAGGTGAACGAGTCGTTGATTGCACATAAGTTTTAAATTGATACTTTTCTAATTCGACAGCGACTAAATAAGCATGATAAATAAATTCTCCTGTTCCTAAGACCAATATTTTGGCTTTAGGCTGAAAACGGGTGATTAATTTATCTAATTGCCCTGTTAATGAAGGGAGGTATTGATTAATCCCAAGCCTTCCATAATCACCATTTAATAAATATTTTTTACATTGTTGATTACTTTCTACCAGCGTGGCATGAAAATTAAACTCAGGATTAGAGGTAAATTCAAATTGACCTGATAAAATAGATAACCATTCAACGGCTATCTCTGTTTTAACCGCTACTTTATTGCGTGCTTGCTCATTGGTTAAATTTAATAAACTAAGAACAATAACCCGTTTTAAACTTGGGTTGAGTTTTTTATAAGCATTAATTAGATTAGCAAAAGTATTGCCTGTACTAATTTCATCATCAATTAAAACTAAAGTATCCGCGCTATTAAAAACTTCTCTAACAATCTTCTTTTTAGGTAAATATAAATAAAACCCTGTGGCATGACTATGCGCTTCTTCAAAATCGACAAAGGGCTGATTATCTAAAAAATAACGGGTCGTTTGACAATAAATCCCTTGTTGTTGGGTCTTATTTAACCAAGTTTCATAAACACCTAAACCCAAAGCCGTTGCTGTTTCTGCCATGCCTATAAAAATAATTTTTTTAGAACCCGTTTCAATCCTTAATAATTTATTAACCAAATCTGTGTAACTCGCTCGCATTTGAGCGGGTCGGCATGGATAATGTTTGGCTAATACTTTACTGACAAATAAGAAACCCCGCTTAGGATTATTACGTGCCGCAAAGTCAATAGTTTGATTAAATAAATTTTCAGATTCATTAATTTGAATACTTAATGAGCCTGTGGGTAAAGAAATTGTTTTTGAAAAAGACATAGGGGCGTTAAAGAAAAGTTAATCAAAGTCTACATTATCGTAAATATCTATCAGTTTTAGTGAGGTATTGATGGATGCTAAATTTAATGATTTATCTATATGATCAATTTCTATAAAAAGCCATTCATGTGCTGCGGTCTTTTTAAAATATTCAATATAGGCTTTATCTTGATCTACCAAAATATAGTCTTGCAACGAAGGTAGGCTTCGATATTGTCTAAATTTATCGCTACGATCATAGTCTTTGGTCGAATCTGAAAGTACCTCAATAATCGCCACAGGATTTAACACAACATCTTTACGATTCTTATAAAAAGTAGGTGGTTTTGGAATAATCATTACATCAGGATAATTAAAACTATTTTTTTGCGGTATCCATAATTTAACATCTGCGATACAGACACGATAATCTTTTCGTTTAAGATCAAAGTTTAATGCGCTACTTATATTTAAAGAAATTTGATTATGATTTAAACTACCGCCAGCCATTTTAAAAATTTCTCCATTATAATATTCACTTTTTTCTGTCGCTTGCGCTTCTAAATCAAGATAATCTTCTGGTGTATAAAAATTAGACTGTGTTTGAATTTGAGCCATTTTATAGTTTAACCATAAGGGGAGGGTGAATAAATCATTATTTAAAAAAATTATACCCTATTCATTTATCTAAGCCCTAACAATCTTCAAATAATGGTAAAGTAACCGCACTTTATTTTTCACCTCTATCAAGGACTCATTTATGTCTATTTCGCGTAACGTTTTAGAAGAAATTATTCGAGAAGCTGGCGCATTAGCGTTGACGTATTTTAATGATTTAAAAAAAACCGACATTAATAAAAAAGCGCCGCGTGACTTTGTAACCGCAGCTGATGTTGCAGTTGAGAAATTTTTAAAAGAAAAATTAACCACCCAATATCCACAGTTTGGATTTTGGGGTGAGGAAAGTGGACAAAGTGATAATCAAAATCAACGCTGGATTGTTGACCCGATAGATGGAACCCATTCATTTACTAAAGCCCAGTATTTTTGGTCAATTAGTGTCGCTTTAGAAATTGAAGGTGACATTGTTTTTGGCGCAATTTATGTACCGACGGTAGATGATTATTATTGTGCTGAAAAAAATAAAGGCGCGTGGAAAAATGGGGAAATCACTCAAGTTTCCAATGAACCTGATTTAGGAAATTCAATGATTGCGACAGGTTTTGCTTGTCTGCGTAGTTATTTGGAAGACAATAATTTAGCCCGCTTTTGTCGTATTGCTCAAAAAACCACAGGACAACGGCGTTTTGGATCGGCTGCAATGGATTTATGTATGGTGGCAGATGGTCAAGTTGATGCTTTTTGGGAACAAGAGTTAAATTTATATGATGTGGCTGCGGGCGCATTGATTGTTACAGAAGCAGGGGGAACAGTTACAGATTTTAAAGGTAATGAGGGTATTTTTCCTAAACAAATTTTAGCGACTAATAAAAAATTATTACCACAAATTTTGCCACTTATGTAAAAACAACAAAATATTCAAATGAAAAAAATATACTTCGTAGGTGCAGGACCTGGTGACCCTGAATTATTAACGCTAAAGGGACAACGTTTAATTAGTGAAGCCGATGCTATTTTATTTGCAGGCTCATTAGTCTCAAAAGCTGCCATGATGTGGGCAAAAGAAAGCAGCATAATTCAAGACTCTAAAGGCATGACCCTAAAAGAAATTACTGATTGGTTAATAAGTCATGCGGTTGATAATGCCAAAGTCATTCGCTTGCAAACAGGTGATCCTAGTTTATATGGTGCATTGGTTGAAATGATACAACCTTTGGATAAAGAAGGCATTGCGATTGAAGTTATCCCAGGTGTTACCTCCGCGATGGCATCAGCTGCTGCTGCTGTTGAAACTTTAACCTTACCTGAGATCACACAAACAGTCATTTTTAGTCGTGTTGAAGGACGAACCCCCATGCCAGAAGGTGAGTCATTACGAGAACTGGCTTCTCATCATTGTACTTTATGTCTATATTTATCAATTACTCTATTGAAAAAAATAAAAACGGAATTATTAGCCGCTGGTTGGGATGAGTCTGCACCTATTGTTGTTGTTTATAAAGCCAGTTGGGAAAATGAACAGCAAATTATTCACGGTACATTAGCGACTATTCGCGAGCAATGTCAACAAGCCAAAATAAACAGTCAAGCCATGATTATTATTAGCCCAACCTTAGGGGCGCGTCATTGGAAAACATTAAAAAAATCTAAACTTTATGATGCCGATTTTACTCACAAGTTTCGTAAAGCCAATAAAATAAAAGAGGAAAACATTTGAAAACCACGATTTTATTAGTCGGTCACGGTTCACGCGATCAACAAGGAAATATTGAAATAGATCAATTTGCTAATCATTGGCGCAAACAGCATCCAGATTGGCGGATTGAGGTATGCTTTATTGAATTTGCCAACATTTTATTAGATGAAGGCTTTGATAATGCGGCTAAAAATTCTGAGCGAGTCTTAGTGATACCCTTAATACTCAATGCTGCAGGGCATGTAAAAATGGAAATTCCTGAGCATTTAGAAAAAGCTAAAACGCGTCACCCAAAGGTTGAGTTCAGTTATGGAAAACATCTGGGTATTAATATGACCATGCTAAAAATTGTTAGACGGCGATTAATGCAATTAATGAATGAAATTGCCATGCCTGATCCTAAAACCACAGGGGTGATTATTTTGGGGCGCGGTTCATCAGATAAAGTGGCCAATGGTGAAGTTGCAAAATTAGGGCGTTGGTTATGGGAAGAAACCGATCATGAATTAATTGATATAGCCTTTACAGGTATTACCTATCCACGTTTGGAAACCGTCATTCAACGACAAGTTAAGCTGGGAATGAAGCAAATTGTTATTCAACCTTATTATTTATTTACAGGGACATTAATTAAACGCATTAGTGAACAGTTTCATTATTTACAGCAACAATATCCACAAATTCGACTTATTCTTGGAACGTATTTAGGTTTTGAAAAAGAAATTTATCAATTACTAGACAATAATGTAAATAATTTATTGGAATCTAAGCCTGTAGCAATGATGGAATGTGATGGTTGTAGCTATAGAGCCTTTGCTCAAGCACAGGGTCATGGGCATCATCATTGATGATAAAAATTATTAAATTAAATAGTTCTAAGCAACAAATTTAACGTTACAATTTGATTTTATACTGAAATAAAATTAATGTGTTACTTGGTTTATTGTGTCAATGGGAAGATTAATTGTTAAAGTTTTTTAAACTCAGAAATAATTCTAGTCATCATTGCACCGTCATGTTTGCAGATATTGCAGGTAGCACCGCTCTTTACGATACCTTAGGTGATATTGCCGCAAAGAAAAAAATTGATATTTGCCTTAAATTAATGATTAGAATTACTGAGGAATATGAAGGCAGAGTGATAAAAACGATTGGTGATGAAATTATGTGTCGCTATCCTTCAGCAAATTTCGCTGTGCAGGCAGCTTGTGCTATGCACAAGCTGATTGATAATCACAATGAATTAAGAACAGAAACCATCGCCATTCGAATTGGTTTACATTCAGGGAGTATTATTCAAGATAAGGGGGATATTTTTGGTGATACCGTTAATGTCGCTGCACGGATTTCAAGCTTTGCCAAAGCCAGACAAATTTTAACGACTAATATAGTGGTAGAAGAACTCAATGGCTCATTAAAAACCATGGCGCGTGTTTATGACGTTGCGCCCATTAAAGGTAAGAAAACTGAGCTTTCTATCTGGGAAATTGTCTGGGAAGATGAAGAAGATGCAACCTATATTGCTCGTGCAACCCCTGTTGAGTCAGAGCAGAGTTTTAAATTACAGCTAAGTTTTAATCAGCAACAATTTTTAGTCCCTTTTTCATCAGTTCCTTTTAGTTTAGGGCGTAGCCAGGAAGCAAATATCCTCATTAACACCCAATTTGTATCCAGAATCCATGCGTTTATTGAATTTAGTCGCGGAAAATATATTTTAGTTGATAAAAGTTCTAATGGAACTTATGTCTTACTTAATGAAACTCAGCAAACCGTTTTTTTACATCGAGAAGCCATGCCGTTAACAGGTGATGGTTTTATCAGCTTAGGTCAGGATATAGAAGGGGGGAAAGATACCTTAGTTAATTTTGATTTTAAAGCTTAACCGTCATTTACTACCGCCTCTCCCTCTTAAGTTGATAGCCTTCTTGTGCGTTATTTAAAATTTAAAATTAGTTGTTTATTGATGATTGTCAGTGGGGTCAGTTTTTTATTTTTTGATGTCTTATCCCCTATCAGTTTACAGTCCTCACAACAGCAATATGCTCAAATCATTGTTGCAGAAGATGGCACGCCTTTACGCGCCTTTGCTGATAAAAATGGCATTTGGCGTTATCCAATTACCTTAAAGCAAGTTTCATCGCTTTATATTGAAGCCTTACTGAATTATGAAGATCGTTATTTTTGGCAACATTTTGGTATCAATCCCTTAGCGTTAATACGGGCAAGTTTCCAATACCTTCAACATGGCAAAATAATATCAGGTGGCTCAACGTTAACCATGCAAGTGGCTCGTTTAATTATTCCCCGAAAAAGAACCCTTTTTGGAAAGTGTTTACAAATGTTACGCGCTTTGCAATTGGAATGGCATTACAGCAAAACCGAGATTTTAAACTATTACCTCAATCACGCCCCTTTTGGTGGAACACTCGAAGGCGTACAAGCGGCAAGCTATGTTTATTTGGGGAAATCAGCACACGAATTGACTTATGCAGAGGCGGCATTATTAGCCGTGTTACCGCAAGCCCCTAGTCGTAATCGTCCAGACCGACATCCTGAAAAAGCCCAGTTTGCGCGTGATAAAGTCATTAAACGGCTAGAAGACTATGATGTTTGGACACCTAAGCAAGTCCAAGAAGCCTTAATAGAAACGGTTTATGCGCAACGTAATAAACCCCCTGTTATCGCGCCTTTATTTGCCCGTCGCTTTAGACAATTAGCCCCGAATAATCAGCCTTTAGTCACCACATTAGATTATGAAATGCAGCAAGGCTTAGAAGATTTAGTCAGTAGTTATATTAAACGGTTACCGTCTAAAACGTCAGCGGCAATACTGGTGGTAGACAATAAAACGTTAGCGGTTAAAACCTATATCGGTTCGGCTGATTTTAGTAATAATGAACGCTTTGGGCATGTTGATATGATAAAGGCATTACGTTCACCGGGTTCAACCTTAAAGCCTTTTTTATATGGTTTAGCCTTGGATGAAGGCTTAATTCATTCGGAATCGTTATTAACCGATGCGCCGATCACTTTAGAGGGTTATCGACCCAAAAACTTTAGTCGGGGGTTTATCGGTCCTGTCAGTGTGAGTAACGCTTTAAAACGTTCATTAAACGTTCCCGCTATCCAAGTGCTATATCATTTAAGTGCTGAAAAATTTGTCAGTCAACTTAAAAATTCAGGGTTGAAATTACAATTTGACTATCATGCCAAACCTAATTTATCGGTTATTTTAGGGGGCATTGGCACAACTTTAGAATCATTAGTTGCAACCTATACCGCCTTAGCGAATGAGGGGGTAACAGGACAATTACGTTTTTTTAAACAACAACCCAAACAATCGCGTTATTTATTATCAAAAGGATCGGCATGGATTATTCGTCAATTATTGCAAAATGAACATCAAAATAATAACCAATTAGCGTGGAAGACAGGAACGAGTTACGGGCATCGAGATTTTTGGAGTATTGGTGTCACTAATGAGTATACGATTGGCGTTTGGTTAGGACGACCTGATGGCACATCAACCGCAGGACATTATGGCGCACGTACTGCATCGCCATTATTATTTGAAATTGTCGAACGCTTGTTACCGCAACACACTTACTCGCCCCCGAAAAAACACCCTAAATCGGTAACGCAAGATTTTATATGCTGGCCACTCGGTAGTTTACAATCTGCCACACCGCCAGAATTGTGTCATGAAAAAAAACAGGCATGGTTATTAAATCAAACTGTCCCGAAAACACTGCCTGAGGTCAATACTAGTCGCTGGGAAACCAACCCCGTAAGCTTGCTTATCAATGCAGAAACAGGGCGGTTAGTGGATAGATCATGTCAGGCAAAAAAAATTGCACGTAAAAGGGTCGCATTGTGGCCATTAGAAGTTGAACCGTGGATCCCCCCGAACCAACATCGCCGACAACAAATAGGCACGTATGATCTAAGCTGTGAACATCCACCACAATTTAAACAAGGTGAACTTAAAATAGAAGGGTTGGATAATTTGGCTAAATTACGCTCTGCGGGAGCGGCTAAAAATTTACCGACGGTGAAACTTGAAACAACAGGGGCGCAAGGGATCGTTTATTGGTTTATTAACGGTAAACTGCTTTATAAAGTTCATCCAGAGAAACATTTAAAGCATCAATTTCAAAAAACAGGACGTTATCAAATTGCGGTGAGTGATGAAATGGGGAAGACCGCGAGTATTCGTATTGAGGTGTTAAAAGGTGAATAAAAGGTTGTTTTTTGAAATTTAAAAGAAAAAATATAATTTTATTGGTAACATAGTTTATACATGAAAGTATTGAAAATACAGAATAAAATATTAAAAGGTTTATTTTGTGTCTTGATGTGTAATTAGGTATGAGTTATTAAAATTTGCTTGAAACTATTGGAGTTAGCGATTATGTTACATTTACTCAATATTAAAAAAGAGGGGGGCTTTCAAAATACGACTATTCATCAGAATGAAAAGGTGGATCTTTTTTTAATGGCAAATTTTCGAGAAAAATCTACAGGATTACCTATGGTCATTTGGGTAAGCGAGAGAGGTAATAGCAAACATGCGCCTAGAATTAAAGTAAGTACTAATAATAATGATAAAATGATTGAAGATCAGACTGTCTCTGTTTCAATTACTAAGCCACCTGAAATAATGGCTGGGTTGTTTAAGAAGTAAAGACTTACAATTAGTTATAAAGTTTATTGAGCTAAACCGATCACTTTTATTGGATTATTGGGATAATAAAATAGATACGACTGATTTAGTGCTTGATCTTAAGAAAATTACTTAAAAATACTTAATAATGAATGTTTTTATAAAATAAATAATAATAGCAATGCACTGTTGCTTTTATCCTTTTACATACAAACTGGAAAAAATTACATGACTAGAATCGTTGATATTAAAGCGAGAGAAATTCTTGATTCACGCGGTAACCCAACTATTGAAGCCGATGTTATCTTAGCTTCTGGACATATCGGTAGTGCGATGGTTCCTTCAGGTGCATCAACAGGTGAACGTGAAGCGATTGAATTGCGTGATGGCGATAAAAGTCGCTATTTAGGTAAAGGTGTTTTAACAGCGGTTAATAACATTAATACTGAAATTCGTGATGCTGTTATCGGTATGGATTCAGCCGATCAAGCAGCCATTGATCAAAAAATGATTGATTTAGATGGCACTGAAAACAAAGGACGTTTAGGCGCAAATGCTATATTAGGCGTGTCTATGGCCGTCGCTCATGCACAAGCAAAAGATGCGAATATTCCTTTATATCGTTCTTTAAATACCAGTGGTAAATTTGTATTACCTGTGCCGATGATGAATATCATCAATGGCGGTTCACATGCGGATAACAGCGTTGATTTACAAGAATTTATGATTCTACCTGTTGGCGCACCAACTTTTCGTGAAGCGATTCGTTATGGCGCAGAGGTTTTCCATAATTTAGCGAAAGTTTTAAAATCAAAAGGCTTGGCAACGACAGTGGGTGATGAAGGGGGTTTTGCACCTAACCTTTCTTCAAATGAAGAAGCCATTAGCGTTATTTTAGAAGCGATTGAATTAGCGGGCTATAAAGCGGGCGAAGATATTTATTTAGGGATGGATGCAGCGGCTTCTGAGTATTACAAAGACGGTCGTTATGTCTTGGCTGCTGAAGGAAAAAGCTTAACGTCGGAAGAAATGACTGACTTCTTTGTTGATTGGGTTGAAAAGTACCCAATTATCTCAATTGAAGATGGTTTAGATGAAAATGATTGGGACGGTTGGAAAATTCATACTGAAAAATTGGGTGATAAAATTCAATTAGTCGGGGATGATTTATTCGTAACGAACCCTAAAATTTTGAAAGAAGGCATTGAAAAAGATATTGCTAACTCTATCTTAATTAAAGTGAATCAAATCGGGACGTTAACTGAAACTTTAGAAGCTATCAGCACTGCGTCTGCTGCGGGTTATAGCGCAGTTGTTTCACATCGTTCCGGTGAAACTGAAGATACCACCATTGCTGATTTAGTGGTTGCTACAGGCACAGGACAAATCAAAACAGGTTCATTAAGCCGTTCTGATCGTATTGCAAAATACAATCGTTTAATGAAAATTGAAGATGAGTTAGGCGATGACGCAAGCTATGCAGGTCGTAGCGCATTTAGAATGCTTAACTAGTTTTAACCGTTAAAGCTTGGTTTTATTAGGACACAAAAAACATTTAGATTAAATGGGGTTTGTGTCCTTTCTTGTTTTAAGGAGCGTGTTATCAAACTTTTTTTAGTTAGCATTATGACGATATTGATTATGTTGCTACAAACCCGACTGTGGTACGGCGATGGAAGTATCACGCAGGTTTATGAATATCAAGAACAATTAGATGCACTCAAAAAGGAAGAATTATCAAATTCAGAGCGGAATGAGATTCTATATGGTGAGGTGTTGAATTTAAGAAGTGGCACGGAAGCCTTAGAAGAACGCGCTCGACATGAATTAGGGATGATTAAGAAAAATGAAACGTTTTTTCAGATTATTGAGTGATTTTTAACAGTAAAAGATAAAGTTATGAGACTAAAATTAGAGAATATAGGAATGATTGCTCATGCCGATATTAGGCTAGATGGGCTAACCGTTATTGCAGGTGAAAATGATACGGGAAAAAGTACAGTGGGAAAAATTATTTTTTCTGTAGTTAATGCTTTAAACCGTTATCAATTAGATTTTAATAAAAGTAAAGATACAAAAATTTTAGAACTTATAAATGATACTTATTTTCAATTAAGAAAAAAATATAATTTCGATGAGCATAAAGAATTAAAAAAAGAGTTTAATCCTAATAACTTTTTTAGCGAATTAAAAAAAAATGAAGGTCTTGAAGTTCAATTAATTGAAAAAAAAATAAACTTATTAAAAAAAGAAAATGATATTAAAGCGTTAGAACATATTGAATCAATAAAAATGATTTTTCAAGAAAATAAAGGGCAAAATGAGATTATAAAAACAGCATTAACCGATGTCCTTGCTTCTGAGTTTTATTTTGATTTAAGTCCTAAAAACTTAGATATGACTTCATTAATTAGTTTATCAGAAGGATTAAATAATATATTAAATATTAAAATTAATAACGATGAAATAAAATCGCTTGTGCTACATGATACTTTATTATTTGATGATGTTACTTTTATTGAAACACCTATTTTTTTACAGATGTATAATCTAATTATCTCGGCATTTTCTTTAATTGAAATAATCAATGACAAAACCAAATTAGAACGTCCAAAAATAACATTACATAATAAAGATTTACTGTTAAAAATCGGAAAGACACACTATCATAACTCGAATGTACCAGACAAAGGTCGAAAAATAATTGAGGATATATGTAGTATAACCAATGGAAATGGTTTTTCCTTTGAAGATGATAAAAAGGATTTTTATTTTAACAAAAATGAAAATACACAGTTTAAGTCTATTAATACGGCAACAGGCTTAAAATCCTTTGGCATAATTCAACTGCTTATTCAAGCGAACATCTTAAATGAAAGAAGTTTACTTATTATTGATGAACCTGAAATCCATTTGCATCCTAAATGGCAAGTAGAATACGCTAAATTAATTGTTGCATTAGTAAAAAATGATATTCCAGTTTTAATTACTTCACACAGCCCTGAAATGATACAAGCCATCAGTGTATTTAGTAAGGAATACGGTATTCAAAATAGAACCGCTTATTATTTAACAGAAAGTGATGGTATAAGCTCTCAAATAAACGATGTAACAAATGATATTAATAAAATATTTGTTAAATTAACAGAACCTTTGCATAACCTAGTTTGGGAAGCATAAAAATGCTTAATAGACTTATTGAATATGGTATTGATAACGAGTTTTTTAAGTTTGATGAGCTGGGAAAATTAGATAAAAGTTGTTGCACTATCTCAAAAATTAGAGTCATTGATTTTGATGATACAAAAACAAAAATATCTATAATATCAAACCTTCAAGATCCTAAATCAGCCGATGCTTTAAAAATAATCCCTCATATAAATAGAATTGACTTTATAGAATTAAAAGGTTTTTCTGAATTTATCAAACATAATAAATCTAGAGCAGATATATCAGAAAAGTTAGAAGAACAGATTAAGAAATTTAACCTAAATAAAAAAATAAAAGATAGTCTTTCTCTTTTATGGCTTGTAATTAATCAAAATGAATTTAGATGTAACAAACAAGAGGCAAAGCAATATGAAACTGTCGAAAAAAATTACTTTGTTGTTACTGATATTGAACAATCTAAAGATCCGATTAAAGATAGATTACATACATTAATTTTTTTATCTTTAAAAAGAGATGTTAAGAATATTCCTGCATCACCCTTTGATAACCTTAATGAACCTAAATTATTACGCTGTAGTCAAATAGATACTTATTATCAAAAACTACTTAATGAAAAAAGTGAGGGTGTTCAATGAATATAACCCGTTATTATTTTTTCAAACTAACTTAAACGTTTTATGAAAATAAACAAAATTGAAATCCAAAACTTTAAAGGCTTTGAACATAATACCTTTTAGATGCGAGCTTTTGAAGCCTTCCCCGAGGTTCAAAAAGAACTGATTACGATTTTTAAAGGCACTCGAACCGAGTTTTTTAATCTATAAAGTTCAAACTAATCATAATGAGTAACACAAATTATTACGCAGTCGTTCCTGCCGCAGGCGTTGGCAAACGAATGCAAGCAGATAAACCTAAGCAATATCTACCCTTGGTTGGTAAAACCGTTATTGAACAAACCCTATCACGACTTTTAAAAGCCGATGTTTTTACGGCTATTGCCGTTGCTATTTCAGAAGGCGACCCTTATTGGGAAACCTTAGCAATTGCAGAACATAAGGATATTATCCGTGCAAAAGGTGGCAAAGAACGGGCAGATTCGGTGTTATCGGCTCTAAGTGCTTTGGAAAATGAAGCCAATGATGATGATTGGGTTTTGGTTCATGATGCCGCACGTCCTTGTGTGACTTCTAAAGAAATACATTGTTTAATTGATTCATTAAAAAATGAACCTTATGGTGCGATTTTAGCGTTATCTTCACACGATACCTTAAAGCAAGTAAAAGGTGATACGATTCAATCAACGATAGATAGAAGTACCATTTGGCGAGCTTTAACGCCACAAATGTTTCGTTATGGGGTTTTAAAAAAAGCTTTAGAAACAACAGAAGGCAACCCTGCGGTAACAGATGAAGCGAGTGCAGTGGAATTAACAGGGGGTGTGGTTAAAATAGTCGAAGGGGCAACGGAAAATATTAAAATTACTCGGCCTGAGGATTTAGCCTTAGCAGAATTTTATTTGGAGAATCAAAAATGATTAGAGTTGGTCAAGGCTATGATGTACATCGTTTTAAAGACGATGGTGAAGTTATTTTAGGCGGTGTCACGATCCCTTACGAAAAAGGTTTAGAAGCCCATTCTGATGGGGATGTGGTTTTACATGCGCTTGCCGATGCTTTATTAGGTGCTGCGGCTTTAGGTGATATTGGACAACATTTTCCCGATACTGATCCTGAATTTAAAGGCGCAGATAGTCGCGTTTTGTTACGTCATGTCTATCATATTGTAAAAGAAAAAGGTTATAAACTAGGTAATGCTGACATTACTATTATCGCCCAAGCTCCAAAAATGTTACCTCATATTAGGGCAATGTGTGAAAACATGGCCGCTGATTTAGAAACAACGGCTGATAGGATTAATGTCAAAGCGACCACGACTGAAAAACTAGGCTTTGAAGGGCGTAAAGAAGGCATTGCGGTACAGGCAACGGTTCTCATTGAGTCTTAATTCATGAATGAAACTATTACGATTCCAGAATGGGCGACTGCCTATGGCTCACCGTTGGCAACAGGGCGTATTAAAACTCAAGCCGATGATTTTATTGTTGAAGAACAACTCCCTTTTCAAGCCGATGGGACAGGTGAGCATGCTTTTATACAAATTCAAAAACAAGGTGAAAATACTGACTATGTTGCAAGAGCCTTAGCGCGCGTTGCTAATGTCAGACAACGTGATATTGGGTTTGCAGGATTAAAAGATCGTCATGGATTAACAACCCAATGGTTTAGTGTTTGGCTACCAGGTAAAGCCGACCCTGATTGGTCTGATATTGAAACAGATAATATTAACGTATTACAAAGTACACGTCATAGCCGAAAACTTAAACGCGGTGTCTTAACAGGCAATCAATTTCATTTGTTAATCCGTAATCTTTCAGGGGATAAGGCGCGGTGTGAACACCAATTTGAACAAATAAAAACCCAAGGATTTCCTAATTATTTTGGTGAGCAACGATTTGGTTTACAAGGACAAAATATAAAGACTGCATTGGCTTTATTTTCAGGAATGCGAAAAATAAAACGCCAACAACGGGGAATTTATTTATCGGCAGCCCGTTCTTATTTATTTAATCATATTCTTGCTCATCGGGTTAAAAATAATCATTGGGATCAAGTGCTTGAAAATGATATTTTAATGTTTACTGATTCAAAGAGTTATTTCAAAGCAGAAATAGTCGATGCTGAATTACGACAACGTGTCAATAACGGCATTCTTCACCCAACAGGGTGTTTATATGGCAAAGGTGAAATTTTAGCCCATGAACAGACGCTTGTAGATGATTATCATGAATTGACTGCAGGTTTAGTTAAGTTTGATCTACAAAGTGATCGCCGTGTTTTACGGATCATTCCTCAAAATTTACAGTGGCAATTTCTAAACCCCCAACAATTACGCTTAAGTTTCTTTTTACCCGCAGGCAGTTATGCAACCGCTTTGTTAAGAGAAGTTATTAATTTTTAGTTCAGTGAGATTTTATGGATATTATACAAGCCATTGCATTGGCAATATTACAAGGTTTAACCGAATTTTTACCTATTTCAAGTTCAGCCCATTTACTGTTATTACCGATACTCATGGGTTGGGAAGACCAAGGGTTGGCTTTTGATATTGCGGTTCATGTTGGGACATTAACTGCGGTGGTTATTTTTTATCGTCATGATCTAATGAAAATAACAACGGCTTGGTTTAGCTCTTGTTGTGGTCGTGGTTTAAACGATGATGCACGGCTTGCATGGTATGTTTTACTCGGTACTATTCCAGTAGGTTTAATTGGTATTTCATTGTCAGATAATTTAGAAACCAGCTTTCGCTCGCCTATTGTGGTTGCGATAGCAACGATTGTATTTGCGATACTCTTATGGATTGCAGAAAAAAAAGCCACTGAAAAACGTGAAACGATTACTTTAAGAGATGCTATTCTAGTGGGTTTGTTTCAAGCCATTGCTTTGATTCCAGGTACATCACGCTCAGGTATTACTATTACCGCAGGCTTATTAACAGGATTAAAACGCGAACAAGCGGCACGGTTCTCATTTTTACTTTCTATTCCTGTGATTTCTTTAGCAGGATTACTTAAATCTTACGAGCTTTATCAGACAACAGCCCCTGTTAATTGGGAGTTTATGATAATCGGTGCCGTTTTATCTGCCTTAGTTGCTTATCTGAGTATTACTTGGTTTTTAAGATTTTTGAATAAAGTAGGTATGTTACCTTTTGTCTATTACCGCTTTGCACTGGGTATTTTTTTACTCTGGTTATTTAAAGATTTAATTCCTTTCCCTATAATTTAAATCAGCAATGAGCGATAATGTTGACTAATAGTTAAAGTTAAGTAGGCGAACCATGAATAATTCCAAATTCCGAGCTATCCCAGAAAATAATAATTTTGAAATTCCATTTAAACTAGAAAAAAAACCACTACTTGAATGGTTAAATAACTTGTCATCTGGGGAAAGTAAAGTTGCTTGCTTACAACTTTTACGTTTATTACAGGCTTTAAATAAAGCCAATATAAGCTCTAAAAAACGACTTGTTTTTTTGACGATTATTGCCGAATATTTAAAAAGTTATGTTAATCATTTGGAGGGAGTTTGCTGGGATGTAGGGTTTCCTTTAACAATTGATGAAAGAGTTTATGCAGAAGCCGTCACTTGGAATTATTTGCTTTTAAGCGAAGGTTTTTTTATTGCCGCAGAAGATACAATTACTAAACAAGAGGCTGCTTTTTCATTAGCTATTGCATTGCAAGCAAAAAGACAAGCGCAATTACATATCGCTGCAGTTTATTCTTTACCTACCGATGGCTTTTGGAAAGAAGTTTATCAAATGTTTAGTGTTGCAGAAAAAAGAAAGCTTTTAGACATCAAAATTAAACGGCTTAAAGATGTAACTGTTGGCAGCATTTTTAAAAAACTATTTATATTTCATGCTTGTGATACTAACCAGTTTCGTGCAAGAGACATGCAAACTATTTTTTATTTTCTAGATAATGTTTGTGATAAAGTCGTTATAAAACAACAAAAAGATAAAGAACTTTCTTACTTTTCATTTGATTTAAGAGAAGATAACCCACCTTTTAAGATAAATGAAAAAAATGATAATAACTTAACATCTGTAGATATTCGTTATTTTTCCCCCATTATAGTTGCTCATGAAATTTATGATATAGTAAAAAAAGGAACAGCATGGACAGGGACGATAAAATCAGTTAATACGACTTTATTCTTAAGAGTTATCAAAATCTTAGGGTTAGGACAAAAAAGAAAATACACGCGTTTAAATGATGGAAGTAAAGTATTAGGCGTGATTGGTTTTGAAGAGATTGTAAGTTTTTTGCGTAAAAATAAAACAATTTCACCTAATAATCTTTTAGAGTCAAAAGTTAAACCTCAAAAAACGAAGGAAGTAACAGAAGAATTAAAACTCTATATTAAAAATAAAAATTTAATGCAAACTAATGATGAAAATTTATCTCAAGAAACATTAGCGGATTCTATTTGGCAAACACCCCCCCCTATTAATAGTAATGACAATAAGGATGTTAATGTTAAAGAAATATATATTTTTGATAGTTCAGCTAAAGGTTATTCTGTTTACTGGAATGATTCTAATACCAAAATAAAGGCAAAAATTGGGGATGTTTTTGGCATTATCTCTAAAGATGAAAAACGCTTAGAAATTGCACTTATTCGTAGAATTTCGATGAATGAGGGCGATAATTTTAGGTTTGGTGCTGAGGTTATTGGCTTTGAATCAGAAGTTGTTTATATTTGTCACCCTGATAATAAAGAACGTTATATTTGGGCTATTTTTATACCAGGAATTAAAATATTAGGTCAGGCAGATACTCTTATTTTTTCCATTGGAAGTTTTAAAGCAGGGGATGGAATTTATATCTATAAAGATAAACAAAAAATGCAAGGCTTAGTCGTCAAAGAATTACATTCAACATCAGGTATTATTTTGGTAGAACTGGCTTACCCTTTAGAAGATGAAAAGATAGCCATCAATAAGTAACGATAAGCAATAAGGGCGAAAGCAATGGGGATAATGGCCTCACATAGCCAACTGGGTACGATAGCAAATGCAATACTTCCTTGCTGATAATCAGAATAAATAAAAAAGCTACTGTGATAGCTAATAATAAAACAAATAATAGCACTAAATAAATGATTAAAACGTTTTAGCCAATATTGAACGAGTGGATTTAGTCGATGTACGAAAGCATCAATCGCTAAATGTTTATCATGCCGACTGGCTAACATCGCCCCTAATAATGCAAGCCATAAAACAGCAACACGAATATAAGATTCTGCCCATAAAAATCCTGAATCAAATAAGTTACGCATCACAATCTGAACGGTTGCAATCAGCATCATTGATAATAAAAGCCCAATCGTCATTATGGCTTCTATTTTTAATAAGAATTTATGAATTTTATTTTTTAGTAGCATAGATGGCTTGCCTTAGATTTTAATGACTAACAAATTAGCTTTATTACGCTAGTTTGTCAATAATCAAGCTTTCTTTCAAGCTGAACAATGGGGGCAAATTACAGCCTACCGCAAAAACACATAATAAATTATATTAGACGCTGCTACTTTAAGTGGCAGAGTTGAATTGATTGCGATGTGAATAAATTATATTAGTTATCATTGGCTTTTCAGTAGCGGTGATACAATATTCATCCTACACGATCATAGATTATCTCATAGGCATAAATTGAGTAAGCTGAGTGTTTAATAATTTTTTTAATGATTTTAAACTGACTTTTTCAACCATTTCATTAGCAAATGCAAGCGTTAATATATTTTTAGCCGCTTCCACATCAATACCTCGTGATTGTAGATAAAAAATTGATTTTTCATCTAATTGCCCAATCGTTACTCCATGGGCGCATTTAACATCATCGGCATAAATTTCTAATTGCGGCTTAGTATCAGCTTCTGCATGATTAGATAATAACAAATTACGGTTATTCATCTGTGAATCAGTTTTTTGAGCATCCTCAACCACGACAACCCGCCCTTGAAAAACACCACGAGCGCGATCATCTAAGATTCCTTTATAAAATTCACGACTAATCCCGTGGGGTTTATTATGATTAATCCGTGTATGATTATCAATATGCTGGCGTTTTGTCCCTAAATATAAACCATCCAACGAACATTCAGCGGCGGTTTCTAAATCCGTATGAATGTCATTTCTTGCAAGCAATGCCCCAAATGAAAAATTATGATGTTTAAAACGACTATGAGGTTGTTGTTTGATATAAGTCCCCCCGAAATGGTAGGATTTTGCCGATTCAGATTGTAGTTTCGTTAAGGTTAAATCTGAGTTTTCTCCCAGAAAGACTTCATTAACCGTGGTGGTTAAATAAGCATTTTCCCCCACAAAAGTTTCAATAATTTGTGCTTGAGAATGTTCGCCTGTTACGATGATATGACGTGTTGTTGCTAAACAATCGGGCGTTGAAATAAAATGTAATAACTGAATGGGTTTAGTTAAGACTTGCTTGGCAGCAACTTTTAAAAAGATGCCATCATTAAACCAAGCGGTATTAAAATTAATAAAGTTATGTTCATTATTTGAAACAGCTTGCCCTAAGTAGGGTTCTAATTTTTCAGCTTGCGTATTTAAAATATCAGCAATACTTTCTAATTCAATCCCTTCATCTAAATTATCTAGTCGAGAATATTGTTTTGAAAAATGACCATCAATAAAGACCACAACCCAAGCATCATCAAGATAATAAGGTTTTAATAAATTTTCATTAATTAGTTCATGTTTAGCAATAGGCTTAAACTGTTTTTTTTCCAAAGCAGAAACATTGGTATAACGCCATTCTTCTTCTCTTGTTGATGGAAAACCTGTTTCAGAAAAACTAGCAAATGCCTCACTGCGTAATTTGTTTAACCAATTTACCGATTGTCCAGATAAGTTGGTAACCTGATCTGAATAGTCATTACTATAGTGGCTACTAAGTTGCGTATTCATTAAGCGACAACCTGTTCATTTAACCAGCTATAGCCTTTGTCTTCTAATTCCAAAGCCAAATCTGCCCCGCCTGATTTTACAATTTTTCCATCCGCTAACACATGAACAAAATCAGGTTTAATATAATCTAATAAACGTTGATAATGGGTAATCATGACAAAAGCGCGTTGTTCTGAACGTAAAGAATTAACGCCATCAGCGACAATTTTTAAAGCATCAATATCAAGCCCTGAGTCGGTTTCATCTAAAATACAGAGTTTAGGTTCCATCACTGCCATTTGTAAAATCTCATTACGTTTTTTCTCACCGCCTGAAAAGCCCTCATTCACAGCACGGTATAAAAATTTTTCATCCATATCTAGTAAGCGAATTTTTTCTTTCACCCACACTAAAAAATCCATGGCATCAATTTCATCTTGTCCTTGATATTTACGCACTGAATTTAAGGCGGCTTTTAATAAATAAATATTACTAACCCCAGGGATTTCAATAGGGTATTGAAAGGCTAAAAACACGCCTTCACGCGCTCTAATTTCAGGGGCTAATTCGAGTAAATCTTTATTTTCATAAGTGATAGATCCGCCTGTAACGCTGTAACCTTCTTTTCCTGAAAGTACATGAGATAACGTACTTTTACCTGCACCATTAGGTCCCATAATGGCATGAACTTCGCCTGCTTTGACCTCAAGGTTAAGACCTTTAAGAATTTCTTTATCGCCAACATTGACGGTTAAATTTTTAATACTGAGCATGGAGTTTCCAGAGTTTTTTGCTAAATAAATTTAAAGCATAATAATTGTGCTAATTATCACATATTTAATAGAAAAAAAAATCAACATCTTTATTATGGGTTTAGACTGATAGGCTTCTTGATTCTATTTATTCTTAGGAGCGATGACAATGAGAAGAATAACTTTTGGGCTATTAACCTATGCCTGCCTGTTTTCAAACAATGCTTTTACGGCAACAGAGTGCGATAATCAACAAATTTTAAGCCTTGATTCTTGTGTAGGCGATAGTGTTGATTCAGAAGAAACGACATTATACAACCTAGTTAATGAATATCGTGCGGAAAAAGGCTTAGATGCTATCTCTTTATCACCTGCACTTTCATTAGTTGCCAATCGTCATGTAAGGGATTTACAAGAAAATGCAGGCTCATTAACCCATAGTTGGTCAAATTGTCGTTACGATAGTAGTGACAGTTCAACTTATCCTTGTATGTGGGAAGCCCCTCAACGCCTTGGAACATCCTATTCAGGAAATGGTTATGAGAATGCTTATGCCTCAAGTGGTGCTGCGACAGCAGCAGGCGCTTTAGCAGGTTGGAAAGAAAGTACCGCACATAATGAGACTATTCTTAATCAATCTATTTGGAAAGATATTACTTGGAATGCACTTGGGGTTGGAATTTATCAAGGTTATGCGGTGATATGGTTTGGGAATGAAGTGGATAATAACACTGCATTAACTGAACAATCGCCTCAAATTACAACCCAAGAAGATCGAATCCTTGAGTTATATTCCGCTTATTTCAACCGCGCAGCAGATGCCGGTGGATTTAGTTTTTGGAAAAATTCATTTAATAGCTATTATGGTACTTCACAAGCTGCAACCGAGATTGAAAAGGAAGCCCTCGCATTACAA
The DNA here is from genome assembly GCA_030626845.1 of Methylococcaceae bacterium. Lineage (GTDB taxonomy): Bacteria > Pseudomonadota > Gammaproteobacteria > Methylococcales > Methylomonadaceae > WTBX01. The sequence continues at coordinate 8,334 of DAOUTG010000008.1, read as the reverse complement.
CGTATTACTTCTGATATGTCTGGATCAGATGAATATAAAGCCCTTTATCCTGATTCTCTTTCTTCCGTTAATTTTATTAGTACGATTTATACTAATCTTTTGGGACGTTCTTCTGATTCAGAAGGATTAAACTTTTGGTCAGGACATCTTGATGCAGGGTCGATGTCAAAAGAACAAGCCATCTTAAATATGATTGCAGGGGCTAAGGCAAATACCAGTTCTGGTGGAATAATTGATAGTGCTTTAATTGCCAATAAAACGAATATTTCTAAATATTTTGCAGAAACCTTAGGCTCGAATAGTTTGGAATTAGCACAAACAGCTTTTTCAACGATTACGGATAACCCAGAATCTATTGAAACAACAAAAGTTATATTAGATTCTGCATTAAAAATAACTGATCCAGTACCCACTGACCCAATTCCCACACCCATTGATCCAGCACCCACTAGTTCTATCATGAGTGCTGATGAACAAGCCGTTTTAGATTATCATAATAAAGTAAGAAATGACGTAGGTGTTCAAGCTTTTACTTGGTCTACAACCGTTGCTCAAGCCGCGCAAACATGGGTTGATAACCTGGCAGCAACGAGTTGTAGCCTTCAACATAGCGACTCTAATTATGGTGAAAACTTATATATGGGATCAGGAAGCCGTGATATGGTGAGTGCTGCTAAAGCTTGGGAAGAGGAAAAAAGTAATTATGAGTCAAATTCAGGACAAGATGGACATTACACACAAATGGTTTGGCGTAATTCAACCGAACTAGGTTGTGCAGCAGCGACATGTAATAGTGGTGCTACGATAATTTCTTGCAATTATAACCCACCAGGTAATTTTTCAGGACAAAAACCTTATTAAAAATAAATAAACAAAGGTGTAATTAATCATGTTTAAATTTAAGAAATTCTTACTTATTGGCTTATTAACACTGCCTTTAAGTGTTAATGCTGAACTTTCTTGCCAAGACAAAAAATTTACTTGGAGTGATACTAAGCCTACGATTAATTTAAAGCATATCTTCTGTGGTGAAAGCCATAGGGGACGTAACAAAGGTTTCCATTCTAATTATTTACTTTCAAGCTCCTCAGTCGTATCCTCCATCGCTAAAAAGAAATCTTTAAGGGGCGGAATTTATAGCGCGAGAGTAAAATTTAAAAATGGCAAAACTAAGTTTTCTACTTTTTTTCCAGATCACTGTAATGTTGCAACTATTACTCGCTCAATTATTTATGCAGCAACTCATAGTACAGGGAAGCATCCTCAATGGGGTATTTTAGGTGAATCTGCACCCGAAGCTGATAGTGCGGGATATTGTCTACAAACCAATGGAAACGCCTTTACGATTCGGATGGGATTAATTAAACGTGGCACGCGTGTTAATACCGCATTTCCTCAACCCTAAAAAGGATTTATTAATGTCTCAATATTCAGCAATGTTTGACGATTTTTTAATAACCGATATTAATGAAAATATAGATTTTTGTGATGAAGTGTTAACGGCAATTAATCGTAATCCAATAAAAAATGATAGTTTCTGTGGTAATGTTTATGAATTAAAAATCGTAGCAAATAAAGCAATCTTAGCAAATCTTCATGATGATGACATAACCCCAGAAATTATTACCCTACCTAAGCTACAACAGATATTAAAGAGATGGCGAGAAAAAATCATTGAAAGTTAAGCAAGATATGTCTTTGCATAACATGAGTTAGATAGCTAACAGTGTATAATAGTTTCAACCCCATAAAACCTGTAAACTTGAAATAATGGAAACAAAAAATCAAAATGAATTAAAAAATGCAAGTATCGAGCAGTTGAGTATTAGTTATAATGCTGTGGAAGATAGACTGTTATTTAAAATTGGTTTATCTAATAATCATGAACTCTCTGTTTGGTTAACACGTCGTGTTGCAAAATCATTGTCAGAATTATTTGATAAAACCCCATTAGCCACAGCAATAGCTGAAACTGCTACACAACAAAACTCACACATCGCTCAGGAAATGAGTAAAAATGCGGTGAGTCAAAATTTAGATTTTTCAACGGATTACCAACCGAGAAAACCCATTCAAACAGGACAATCTTTATTGGTTCATCAATGCCAAATTCTAACCCCTCAAGATCAGGCAATGAATTTAGATTTATTATGTACTAATGAACAGAATGTAAATCTAGTACTTAATGATGAATTATTAATGGCATTAACAAATATGTTACAACGCGCAATTTCTCAGGCAAATTGGGATTTTTTCTCTACCGATAGCTTACTAATTCCCAACCTAGTTAATGCAAACTATTCTCTGCATTAGATAAATTTTAACGCGAAAATATAGATTATAAACGAGGATTCCATGGCACTTTTTGATGGTATAAAACGACAACTTCGCTCAGTCATTGAATGGAAAAATCCGCGTGCGGATATTCTTTTCAGTCAATGGACAGATAATGGTGATGAAATTAAAAATGCCTCAAAATTAATTGTAGGTCCAGGGCAAGGATGTATTTTTGTTTATGAAGGTAAAGTTAAAGCGGTCATCACCAAAGCCTGTATGCTTGATTTAAAAACAGATAACATTCCTTTTTGGACAACCATTAGCAAATTTATGCAGTTTTTTGAAAGTGAGCATAAGGTTGGCATTTATTTCTTTAAAACCAGCAAAATTTTAGACCAAAAATGGGGAACGACTTCGGCGATAAAATACGAAGACCCTAAATATAAGTTTCCCGTAGGTTTACGAGCGTTTGGTAATTACAGTTATCGTATTTCTAAGCCTCAAGATTTTTTTGTTAATGTTGTTGGTAGTCAAAGTGATTTTTTTTGCGATGATTTTAGAAAAGTCATGTCAGCGCGAATTATTCATCCTATTTCTGATTTTCTAGCTGAAAGTCGTTTTACTTATACTGATATTGATGCTAATCGAAATGAAATTACGATTGGTCTAAATGATAAGCTGACTGAAGTTTTTGGTAAGTTGGGTTTTGATATTACCGATTTTCGTATTGAAGGTACAAGTTTTGATGATGAAACCTTAAAACGCATTAATCGTATTGCTGATTTAACCGCCGAAGCGCAAGCTGCAAAAGCAGTTGGCTTAGATTATGCTAGTATTCAACAATTAGAAGCCATGCGAGAAGCGGCTCGTAATGAAAGCGGGGCTGCGGGAATGGGTGTCGGTCTGGGCGCAGGCATGGGATTAGGACAAAATATGGCACAGGCTTTTCATCATACCCAGCCTCAACAACCATCTCAAGCCGTTGATGACCCCATGGAAAAACTTGAAAAATTAAAAAAAATGGTTGATGCTAACCTAATTAGTCAAGAAGAATATGCCGCTAAAAAACAACAAATTTTAGATAATTTTTAACGATGGCAACCTGTAGACATTGTTCTGCCCCTCTAAAAGCGAATATTAATCGTTGTCAATACTGTGGTGTGCGTAACGATGTTGATTTAGAAAGCAAACATGAGTTTACCATCAAAGCCCCGTATTCTAATCGTATTTGTCCTCATTGTGAGGTTGCTTTACAAACGATTGATTTAAAAATTACAGGGCATTTATATATAGAACGTTGCAGTGAATGTTTTGGGCTTTTCTTTGATCCTGGTGAAATTGAGATTTTATTAAATAGTGCCGTTGCTAATACAGAAGCTGTGAACCTAAAACATATTCAAACCATTAACCAAGATCGTTATCAAGCTAAAAAAGTTAAATATATAAAATGCCCTGTGTGTCAAATGATGATGAGTCGGGTTAATTTTGGTCATAGAAGTGGCGTGGTTATTGACCAATGTCGTGAACATGGTATTTGGCTTGATAATGGTGAAATCACGCATTTAATGGAATGGAAAAAAGCAGGTGGACAATTACTTTCTGAACAAAGAACACAACAAAAACAACGGCGAAAACCTATAGCTGTACCGCCTCAAACGCATCATCAATCTAATTATTCATCATTAGTTGAAGAGCCTGACTTATTAAAAAGCTTATCTTCTTTAGTTTCAAAATTATTTTCTTGAAAGGTTTTCTATTAAGCTGCGACTAATGGTCGCAGTCTCAGCTAAATACTTTTTGAGACACGGTGTGTTGTGATATAAATATCCTTAATAAATGAGAATTTAATAACATCTGAAATCTACAACAATCTTTTTATTTCGGAAATTATTATTTAATTTACATTGCTAGTTATTCTTTTACTAACCCAATCACGATTCTATTCTATGTCCTTTTTTTACCCACCTGTAAAAACCTCTATTGCACTGATGATTGGGGTACTTTCTTTTCCTTGTTTTGCTGTTGAACCATTAAAGGAGGCAATCCGTGTTGATCAAGCAACACAAGATGCAGCCGTTGATTCTCAAAAAAAAATTGATAACCTTAGCGAACAAACAGGCTCATTATTAGAAAAATATCGCTTTGCGACTCGGCAAACTAAAAATTTAAAAATCCAAACCCAGCATTTGCAACAGGTTTTAAAAAATCAACAACTTGAAAAAACTGCGTTGCAAGAACAATTAAAAACCATTGTCGTTACTCAAAATGAAATTACCCCGTTAATTTTACGAATGTTAACTAACTTAGAAACCTTTATTAATCTTGATTTACCTTTTTTGCCCGAAGAACGAAAACAGCGTTTGACGAAATTAAAAGCCATGATGTTAAGGGCTGATATGACTAAGGCAGAAAAGTTTCGCCGAATTATTGAAGCCTACCAAATAGAAAATGAATATGGTAATACCATTGAAGCTTATAAAAATGAAATTGCGTTAAATGGCATTAAAAGTCCTGTGGATTTTTTACGCTTAGGACGTGTTGCTCTTTATTACCAACGTCTGGATGGTAGTGAGGCAGGATTTTGGAATAAAGAAGAGAAACGTTGGCAAAGTTTACCTGATAGTTATCGTAATGAAATTCGCAAGGGTTTACGCATTGCTCGCAAAGAATCTGCCCCTGATTTACTCACCTTACCGATTTCAGCAGCGGAAGAAGGCAAATGAAAAAATTAATTTTTATTTTATTAATCGTTCTACCCTTTCAAAATATTGTTGCAGAGCATTTAGACCTCACTCAATTATTACGTGAAGCGCAAAAAATTCAAGGCATGGAAGGTAAAATCAATCAGGAACGTGAAGCACGGTTTTCAGCGGATAAAGAAAAACAGCAAGCCTTGTTAAAGGGAGTACAAAAAGAATTTGAAACACATAGCCTGACAACTAACAAATTAAAAGCCCAAGTTAAAAATAATGAAAATGAACTCGCTTTATTGCAAACTTTATTAAAAGAAAATAGTGGAGATTTAACGGAATTATTTACCGTTGCCAAACAAGTGGCAGGGGATTTAAAAGTAAATCTGGATAGCTCTTTAATTTCAGCGCAATTTCCACAAAGAAGCGTGCTTTTAAATGAAATTGCGAATAATAAAAGAGTGCCAACCATAGACCAGCTTGAAGCTTTGTGGATTACATTACAGCAAGAAATGACCGAATCAGGAAAAATTGTGTATTTCACCACCGAGGTATTAAATACCGCAGGTGCGCCACAGCAAAGTAAAGTGGTTCGGGTTGGTAATTTTAATGCCTTTGCAAACGGTCAGTATTTACGTTATTTACCTAAAACAGGAAAATTGGTCACCTTACCTCGTCAGCCTGAAGGCGGTTATTTAGGAATGGCAGAAAATATGGCAGAAATGAGTACAGGGCAAGTTGATATAGGCATAGACCCAACACGGGGTGTTATTTTAAGTATGCTGATTCAAGCCCCTGATAGTATCGAACGCATTAAACAAGGGGGCGTTATCGGTTATATTATTTTAGTCATGGGAGGGATAGGGTTTATCTATGCTTTGTTTAGACTCATCACTTTGACTTTGACCGCTAAAAAAATGACTCAACAAATAGATCAAGTGGTTGCTGATGAAAATAATCCATTGGGACGTGTCTTTATTGCCACCCAAAAGAATGATAACCTTGATGTTGATAATTTAGAATTGTTATTAGATGAAGCAATTACGCGTGAAATTCCTGCTTTAGAAAAGGGATTACCCATGATAAAATTGTTAGCCGCCGTTGCACCGTTATTAGGATTGCTTGGGACAGTCACAGGGATGATTGCAACTTTTCAATCCATTAGTTTATTTGGCACAGGCGACCCTAAATTAATGGCAAATGGTATTTCACAAGCCTTAGTTACCACTATGCTTGGACTGTGTATAGCGATTCCTTTATTATTTTTACATAGTATTGTTGCTGCACGTAGTCGAACACTGATTCAAATATTAGATGAACAAACCGCAGGTTTATTGTCTAAACGGTTAGAAAAGTAATGAATTTTTTTAGCAATTTTTTTGATGCCCTTGATAATTTTTTACAAATGGGCGGCACATTACTATGGATTATTCTATTTGTTTCCATTTTATTATGGACGCTTATTATTGAACGGTTTTTATTTTTCAGAATACACTATCCTAAATTACGTTTAGAATGGTTAGAAAACTGGGAAAACCGAACTGATAAAATATCAAAAACTGCTTTTTTTATCCGTGAAGCAACACTTTCCCAAGCTAAAATCAGTCTAACAAAAACGTTACCTGTTATAAAAATGTTAATTGCTTTATGTCCCTTACTGGGATTATTAGGCACAGTAACAGGCATGATTCATGTGTTTGATGTTTTAGCGATTACTGGAACAGGCAATGCACGGGCGATGGCTTCGGGAATCTCTCAAGCGACTGTTCCGACAATGGCTGGGATGGTTATTGCTATTTCTGGACTTTATTTTAACAAGCTTATTGAAGAGTGGGTTAGTGATGAAACGCATCATTTAGCGGATTTACTCAAACATTATTAAATTACCGCAGCGTGAGCATTATCCGCCCTATGCAATCAATTTAACTAAAATAATTTATTATGCGCCGTCGATCTAGCCGCTCTACTACAGAACAAACCGCCGATATAGATATGACACCGATGCTCGACATCGTGTTTATCATGTTGATTTTTTTTATCGTCACCACCTCTTTTGTTAAAGAATCTGGCATAGATGTTAATCGTCCTACAGCGGAAACGGCAACCCGTAAAGAAAATGCGAATATTATTGTTGGTATCAAAGCCAATGGTAATGTATGGATAGATAAACATCTCGTTGATATTCGTGCCGTCCGTGCAAATGTTGCCCGTTTACATGCAGAAAATCCATTAGGGGCTGTCATTATTACCGCCGATAAAGAATCAAAAACCAAAATATTGATTAAAGTGATGGATCAAATTCGTTTAGCAGGGGTGATGAATGCCTCTATTGCCACGGATATGGACTAATGTTTGCACTTTTTTTAGGCGTTATTATCTCATTAGGCTTATTTGGTTCTATGGAGGCGATGACCAGTAATAATCAAGAGCCTTTAAAAAATACCGAATCATTACAAATGACCGAATTTATTAAGCTTAAAAAGCTTAATAAAGAAGTTGAAAGTAAACGTGAACTTCCTAAAGAAGAACCCCCGCCTCCGCCCCCCCCGCCAGAACAACAAAAACCGATAGAGCAAAAACCCTTACCTGAAATGGAAATTCCTACGTTGGATATTCCACAACCTGAATTATTAACCAGTTCAGATATACAACTTGCCGTGGTTAAAAAACCTAAACCTAAGCCAAAAATTAAAGTTAAGGTAAAAGCTAAAGCTAAAGTTAAGGTAAAAGCTAAAGTTAAAAAACACGTTAAAAAAGTAGCTCATAAAATTATTTCATCGGTAACCCAAGTAAAGCCTACTAAGATAATTGCTAAAAAACCAATAAAAGTTGTGGTTAAGCAACCTGTTAAAGTTGCAAAGCCAAAAATGTCAAATAAAGTGTATTCAAATGTTCGAGCAACACATCGTGTTGATCCTAAATACCCAAGACGTGCATTAAGACGAAAACAAAAAGGTTGGGTTAAAGTACAGTTTATTATTACAGCGAGTGGTAAAGTTAAAAGTCCTTTCGTGGTGTCATCTAAACCGAGTGGTGTCTTTGATAAAGAAGCCTTAAAAGCCATTCGCCGTTGGAAATTTAAGGCTAGAATTGTTAATGGGCAAGCCGTCGCTCAAAAAGCGGTGCAAACCATAAAATTTAAATTACGATGAAATTAATCTTAAAACTTATCCTATTCTTTTGCCTAGCAACGCCAAGTTTTGCCGCTGTTGTTTCAAAACCTGTTTATCAACAATTAAAAAAAGCTGATAGTTTGATTGTAAAAAAATCTTATTCTAAAGCCGAAAAAGTATTACAACAACAGTTAAAAAGAAAAGTCAGTCGTTATGAAAAAGCCGTTTTATTACGAAGTTTATCCTCGGTTTAT
>DAOUTG010000110.1 GCA_030626845.1 Methylococcaceae bacterium | reverse complement strand
CCGAGGAGATTAAAAAATATTAAGAATGATATTCATTTTACATCTTATAAAAGTTCTTTATAATTAATGCTTTATAATCTAACTTACTGGCATTGACTCTGACCCCATTTATTTCTTTATTTCATTTATTTTTTGCTAACCCCATTTATTGGGGTCAGGGGATCAGGAATAAATAACTAGAATTTATTTAATACGGTTTTTGCAGAATATTTGCAATATACATGATATGAATGTATAGTATGTTTTTTGCATAAAACTTACAAAATCCATGATATTTTTTTACATAAATTATTGCGTATGAAAACCAAGCAAAAATTAAATATAACTTTTAATGGTCTAGTTTTCGCTCAAGACATGCATACAAAAATGTTATACACAAAAGAATTAGAAGCTTCGATGTTAATTATAATAGGTGATATTAATAAGTCATTCAATATTTTCTTTTCTAGAAAAGATACTAAAGATTTTATAAATGTATTAAAAAATGAAGATAATTTATCTGATAATGAGATTATTCAAGGTCGGGGTAAAAATAAGCGAATTAATCAATTTTTAGCCTTTAAATATGCCACCTGGGTGTCAAAGAAGTTCGAATTAATTATTTATAAATTTTTTATGGAACATTATCCAGTTATAAGGGAATTAGGTGGAGATATGTATAATGATTTTAGATTAAATTATCTCGCTAAAATATATAATGGTGATAATATCCGCTGGACTATTATTAATATGAATCTTGATATTAATCGATTATTAAATAAAGAATTAGGTTGGAATTGCCAAAATAAATTTGAATATGACTCACGCCAGTACATTTATTCCCATATAATAACGGATATTGAAAGAGGCTTAAAAATAAAAAATCGTCAAACAGTATCAAACTGGTTAAAAGAAAGAATAGAATATCATTTTGAAACCTTAAAAATACTCTATAAACACCAGTCTTAATCCTAGCCATGTACAAATTAATAACGTACTTTTTAATAAAATAAGTTAGTTTGTAGGATGGGTATAGCGATAGCGAAATCCATCAAAGCGATGGCATAAAATGATGTGATGGGTTTCGTTTCATTTCGCTATCGCTCATTACACTCTACCCATCCTACGAGCTGTAGGGTTAGGTCCATTACCTGTTATTCCTTATTCCTTTTGCCAATTTTAAAAAAACTCTAATAATAAAAAATATAATAAGAATCAGAACAATCATTTCTAGCATAACAACATCATATGAGGCTTCTCCATCTACTGAACTTAAAAAATATTTTAAAAAATTAGGTGGTTTGTACCATCCTGAGTATATCCATAATTTCCACCAAGATATACCTATAATAATTGAGATAATTAAAAGACTAATCGTTTTCATTTTACTATTATTGTTCCATAAAATGGTATTTTAGTATTAGGAATAATTTCTTTTTTAGTTTTTAATAATAAATTTCTAAGCTGTTTATATTCACCTTGATCAGACAATGTTATACAACCGTAACTAATTGATCCAGGATGAAGTCTAAAGTTTCCTCTTTTAAGTCCATAACTTGGCGTTGAGTCATCAATGGTACCATCATCACGATAAAGGGCAAACCACTTATTTTTACCTGAAATCCAATCTTTAATAGGACCAAAAATTCCCCCAGTTGGTCTGTCCACAATATAATATTTTCCTTTCATAATAGGACCAATATTTTTTATATAAGTTAAAGTTGGGTTGTTTCTAGCATATGGTTCTCCAGAAAAAGCAGAATATGTTTTGCCACGACTATTTGTTAAATTACTTGAGGATGAAAAATTTAAATCAAAAGTAAAGCTCTCTAACAACCCCAAAGGATCAACAAAATTTAAAGGACTCCCCCCAACATACCCATAAGTATTAATCCCCCCAGCCAACCCAATAGGATCACTGGTAACATACCGCCCAATCTCAACATCATAATACCGAAAATAATTATAATGCAGCCCCGTCTCAGCATCATAATATTGCCCTGGAAAACGGATATTATTTTCAACCGATTCCACAGAAACACTTGCCGAACCAAACGGGGAATAACTCACTTGCCAAACAATATTTTGCTCGGCATCCGTCATCACCTCGGGTGTCCCTAAATGGGAATTATGATAATAATAAATACGATCCGATTTAACCGCTACATTAACTGGCGTAGATTCAGTTTTTCTACGAATGGTTGACGTATTGCCATCTATAGAAGAAACATTTTGTGCAAAAATTAACCCATCCATTAGCAAAATATTAATCGTTTCTTCTTTATGCCTGACCTCCCTATTTTGCGACTTTTCTTCTTCTATTTTTAATAGGTAACCCATTAAGGTTTTCCAGTGATGATCTAATGTAGCCGTTGACAATTTATAATCAAATCTAACCCTATTAAATTCAACCGCCCCCGCACCTGTTGCGCTATAAATGGCTAAATAACCGATTGTTTCAGGTGTGTGCGATGAAAATCTGGTTTTTTCTTCTTCGTATAAACCGACTCGAAAGCGCGTAGCAGATACTTTTTTGGCAGATACTGAATAAGGACTGCCATCATTAGCACTTTGAGCCGTTAAAATAACCGTTGGTATCCCTGGAAAGGCTTCACTAAAAAGTTGCCGCTTAAATATTCGGTCACCCTTAATTTCTACTGTTCCAATTTCCCAAATACTGCCGTCAGCCATGGTATAACGACCTTCAGGCAATGCCATGATTGATACATTTTCAGCCAGATGACGGTCATCTAAATAAGCCCATTCTGCAAAGCGAACCTCAGCACGACCATCAGACACATTTTGTATTTGAACAACACCAGGTTCTTGGTCATGAAAGCTGGCAGGTTCTGCAAATACCACAGGGTTAGCGCCTGTTGCTTTAAAGGAAAGCCTTTTCCATTGATGATTTATGGTTGTTTGTTGAGGCGCAGGTACATTGACAGCGTGAGTCTGTGCTTTTGCCAATAAATTGCCATTTAGAAAAATATATTCGCTGGTTATTTTTCCTTTGTTATCGGCTTCTGCAATTAATTGCCCTGAGTCATTATAAATGTAATAACTAACCTCACCATTGACTGACTTAAAAACGCGTTGACCTTTAAAATTATAAACATAATTAGCCGTCATCCCCGTGTCAGAAGCGGTTTTCATTCGACCTTGTTGATTGTAGCTAAAACTCAAATCATTTTTAGTTAAGGTATTACCGCTGGCATCAAAGGTTAAGTTGATCTCTGTCGCGCCAGTGACAGAATTTAATTGATGAGAATCTGTTGCATAGCTGTAATTCTCTAACGCATCATCAACCGTTTAAATAAAGGAAAATAAAGGTAACGTCCCCTTTATTCAGGTATTTATTGCTTCAACAGCTTGCCTACATGCTTCACAAAATATTTGAACATTAAAACGAGATATTGTCTCCTTATGTCCTTGCCCGCTATCCGTAAAAAAAAATAAAATGTGATTTCCTTCCGCATCAATAGTAAAGTTTACTCCACCTATAGCATAGTGTTTAAGTTTATTTAAAGCGGTGACAAGTAGTAAATCTTTAAATGTTGCTCCAATTGGTAATGCCCCACTTCCTTCGGTTAAATTCATGTATGCCGTTTTCTGGCTTGAGTTTACTGGGTCAATTAACAAACCAATTTTTTGTTCCAGTGCTGTTTTAAATCCTGAATTATTATAACTAGATTTAGATTCCTTTAATTTTTTGTCACGATGTCTTATAAGTTCATTCTGGATATGGTTGAGAAATTTAAAAGCATTTTGACTTATTGTGCCAGCATCATTTATATGCCCAGAATTCCAACTTGTACAAAAACTAATTGAAGAATCACCTACTTCTTTGATTGATCTTAATAAATCCTCAGGGCTAGAACCAGTTGGCGCGACTAAAAATTGTATATAACGATTTGACATATTAAATTTAAATTGTTGAGCGATTTTCATTTTAAAACAAGGTGAGACCTAACGCCCAAATCACTTGACGTAAAAAGTGGCGGAAATTTTGCGATAGCAAAAAAAGTGACGCTTTAAATGGTCAAGTGGATTTTTTTGTTAGCTTTTTATATGAGCAAGCCTGTTTCAAGTTTATTTTGAACCGAACCATCCCAAGT
>DAOUTG010000036.1 GCA_030626845.1 Methylococcaceae bacterium | reverse complement strand
ATTACACCAGTAATTTCATCATCACCAGCACTAGCAGCAACTTTAGTTTTTGTGGTTGTAGTTAATTGTTCTGTAACTCCAGCCTGATCCAGATAACTAGCTTCTAAACCAATATGCTTACCATATTCTGCATTAGTAATTATATAGGTTTCACCTTCAGCGATAGTTTTATTACGAATAGTCCAGTGATAGTTTATTTCTCCCAAACCATCCGCATCAGTTAAGTTGTGACTAGCAGTTAAAGTTTCCCCAAGTTTAGTTTTCCCAGTAATAATTAATTCTCCTGTAGGTGCAGAATTATTACTAATATAATTCGCATCTGTGCGTATATCATTTACACTTACTACCCCAGAAGTTAATTTTGCTGCTGCTATTTCAGAATTAACTTTGCCGCCGTGATATTCATCACCCCAAGTAATTATAGAACCATCTGCTCTTAAAGCCGCAAAAGCTCTATCGGTAGCAAAAATATCCACTACATCTATTTTGCCATTTAATTTATTGGCTACAGCACCACTATTACCGCCATCACCGCCCCAAGTAATTACTGAACCATCTGCTTTTAAGGCTGCAAAAGCATATTTATTAGAAAATATTTGTTCTACATTGTTATTCAATTGCAAAGCCACACGAATACTATCACCACCATTAGCAGTATTACCCCAAGTGATTACCGAACCATCTTCTTTTAAAGCTGCAAAAGCTCTATCAGTAGCAAAAACATCCACTACATCTATTTTGCCATTTAATTGCTTGGCTACAGCACCACTATCACCACCATTAGCAGTATTACCCCAAGTAACTAACGAACCATCAGTTTTTACAGCTGCAAAAGCATATTTATTAGAAAATATTTGTTCTACATTGTTATTCAATTGCAAAGCCACTTGAGTACTATCACCACCATTAGAACCATTACCCCAAGTAACCACCGAACCATCTAATTTTAAAGCTGCAAACGCTGATTCAGTTGCAAAAACATGTTCTACAGCAGTTAATTGTGTAGATATTTTGGTACTATCAGCACCAGAAACTTTATCCCCCCAAGTAACTAACGAACCATCTTCTTTTAAAGCCGAAAATGCACTTCCAGTAGAAAAAATTTCCGTAACATTCTGTAATTGCTTACTAACTGTACCACTACCAGCACCATAAAATTTGTTACCCCAAGTAAACACAGAACCATCTTCTTTTAAAGCCGCAAATGCATATTGTGTAGAAAAAATTTCTGTAACATTTTGCAATTTTTCACTTACAGCACTAATAAAAGTACTATTACTATTCCCCCCCCTAAACTGAATTCCCCAAGTAACTACTGAACCATCTTCTTTGATAGCTGCAAAAGCATAATTATTAGAAAAAATTTCCGTAACATTCTGCAATTTTTCACTTACATCTCTACTATCGCCACCCCAATCAGCATGACCCCAAGTAACTACTGAACCATCAACTCTTAAAGCCGCAAATGAACTGCTAGTAGAAAAAATTTGCTGAACATCTATAATGCCATCTACTTGAGACGTAATATAATCAGTACCTCCCCCAATATTATCACCCCATGTAATTACTGAACCATTGTCTTTAATTGCAGCAAAGGCACTACCATGTCTAAATTCACCTGAACTATGCCCTGGATAAGAAAGTAGATTGTCAGTTATTTGTAAATTTTTGTTCATAACATTCACCTTAACAGTTAATTTAAGTTTCCTAATTTTTAATTTAACATACTTTTAGGATTAATTAAACCCATATTACTAATAAAACTATAAAAACCACGATTAAATCACAGTTTTTAAACTAAATTATCAACTTAAATATTTACTCAGCTGAAAATTCACTTAAACTTAGGTGTATTTAACTTTTTTCGCTACAGTTATATGCTAATATCTAAACTTAATTAAAAATTTTATTTAGGATAACACTATGAAATCATTGCTAACTTTATGTATTGCCAGCAGTTTATTATTAGGTGCGTGTGCGCAACAAACAGGTTATAGACCCACAGTAGACACTTATAATGACCCAAATGCGTCTAGATTAGATTTTGATTTACAAGAATGTGAACAAATTGCTCAACATGCAGGTGGAAATACTATGAAAGACGCAGCTATTGGTGGCGCTGTAGGTGGCGCGGTGGGTGCAGCCACTGGTGCAGCTAGTGGTGCAATTTATGGTAATCGTGCTGGAACTGGAGCTTTAGCAGGAGGTGCAATTGGTGCGCTGGGTGGAGCTGCAGTTCAAGGTTATAAATCAGATGCAAAATATAAAAAAGCTTATCGTAATTGTATGCGAAATCGTGGACATAATGTAATTGACTAACTGATATACTTGGGCTTGAGATCTAAGAAAACTAAAATTTCAAGCCTAAAAAAACTTTCCTGAATTATATAAATCTGCTAACTTATTAGTTGAAGTTCCAAACCAATAACGTAAACGTAAACTCCACATTAATAATATTACTTTCCATAATCCAAATTGTTCCCAACGCCTAGCAGAACTTTGCACTTTTAATTTTAAACATAATGGCTTTGACAAGCTTTTTAACTGCTTACATAAAGCAATATCCTCCATTAATTCCAACTCAGGATAAGCACCAATTTGCATAAACATATCTCGGCGTACAAAAATAACCTGATCTCCAGTAGCAATACTAGTTACACGTGAACGTAAATTCATACAATAGGAAATAACTTGTAACCAAGCAGACTTCCCAAGCAATTGAATTTCAAAACGCCCCCAAGTTTTTCCAGCATTAATACCACGTATAATTTCAGTTAACGCAGTTTCAGGCAAGTAAGTATCTGCATGTAAAAATAGATAAATTTCACCTTGAGCAATTTTAGCCCCAGCATTCATCTGTATAGCCCTGCCAGATAAAGTTTGAATAATTCTATCGACAAACGGACGCGCAAGTTTTAAAGTATTATCTTTACTACCACCATCAACAACTATCAACTCAGCTTGAGATCTAAATTTTTGCAAAGCAATTAAACTAGTCTCAACTACAAATTGTTCATTTAAAGTGGGCATAATAATCGAAATTTTTTTTGGCACTATTACTCCTTAAAATTATGCAACAATATTTACAACTTTTAGATACAATTCTTAGCACTGGAAATTTAAAATCTGATCGCACGGGTTCTGGAACTCAATCAATTTTTGGGTATCAAATGCGCTTTGATTTAAACCAAGGGTTCCCATTAGTCACCACTAAAAAAGTGTATTTAAAAGCTATTATTTATGAATTACTCTGGTTTTTAAATGGTGACACTAACATTAGATACTTGCAGAAACGTGGAGTAAAAATTTGGGATGCATGGGCAGATGAAAACGGTGATTTAGGAGCAGTTTATGGGGCGCAATGGCGTTCATGGCTAGCTCCAGATGGAACTCAAATAGATCAACTAAGCCAATTATTACGCCAATTACGCGAAACTCCAAATAGTAGACGCATGTTAGTTTCAGCTTGGAATGTAGCTGATTTACCAGATGAAACAATCAGTCCACAAGCTAACGTATTCCAAGGAAAAATGGCATTAGCAGCTTGCCATACTTTATTTCAGTTTTATGTAACGGACGGTAAATTATCTTGTCAATTATATCAGCGAAGTTGTGATAGTTTTTTAGGTTTGCCATTTAATATCGCTAGTTACGCTTTATTAACTCAAATGATCGCGCAACAAACTGGCTTAGAATTGGGTGAATTTATCTGGACTGGTGGAGATGTGCATATTTATTCAAATCATGTGGAACAAGTTAAACTACAATTACAACGGCAACCACGCACATTACCCAGCATGTTAATCAACAATAAAGCAGATTCATTATTTAATTATCAATATGAAGATTTTAATTTAATTAATTATAATCCTTATCCAGCAATTAAAGCTCCTATTTCAATATGATTTATTTTATTAACTTACCAATAAACTCTTTTAAATGCTCAAAATCATTTACAACCCCCATTTCAAGTAAAGTACATAATTTATCTTCATATGATTTTCTTAGTTCTTGATGATGGGCAGTTGCCTGTTCTGTATTCCAAATATTACCATCGGGACACTTTATTAAAGGAAATATTTTAGTCCTTAATAAGGTAGCAGCTTGAATATAACAGCCCATATTACTTATTTTATCGTTACGTCCTCCCAAATATAAATCAATATATCGGTTAAGACGCTTAAAATTATTACCGCCATCATCCCGTAATTGCAATAGTTTACTATTAATAAAAATATCAATGACTTGGAAATGAAAAATGGGACTGAGATGTTCCGCTGCAAAAATCAAAAAATGTAACTGAGCTTCCATTTGTATTTTTGTTCCACGTTTACCCCTTTTTTTTCTTATCACCTCTTCTTCTTTCATATCCGTTTGCTGACTAACAACCTTGATAAATTCTCTGGTTTTCTTTGATGATAAAAAGTGTGTTATGTTAATTGGAGGGCGATCCTCCATTATTCGTTGCTTGTTGCCTATTGAAAATAGCTGAGTTAAGTTTCCCCATTGTGATTTATGAAAAATATCCAAATCTCCCAAAGGAAACGCAATTTTCATCAATTGATCTGTTTTCATTTTTTAACTAGTTTTCATTTAAAAAATGAATTTAGCATTTTAAATTCATTTTTGCAACTATAAGAGATTCATAAATACAAGGAGTTAAAAATCAAGGGTTCAGAGAAAATACCAGTAAGTTAATTACAACCAATTGATTGTATTAGGTTAAATCACCTTGAAATATTTTGTTCTCAAGCTGAGGTTAAGGAATAATGTAAATACCAAAAAGTTTAGTTACAACTTACACAAAAACACTCAAAAAAAATCACCCGAACAGGTTATTTTTGATAAAACTTAAAAAATATTTCACATCACTCAATTAACGCAATTTCACGGGCTTTGGTAATCGCCTCCGTTCGATTCTTAACCTCCAGCTTGATAAATAAACTTTTCAAATACGTTTTCACGGTATTTTCACTGATAAATAATTGAGTCCCTATTTCTTTACGTTGATAACCTTGCGCGTATAACCCCAAAATTTGAGTTTCAGAGTGACTCAATTGATATTGAGTGATTTTATCTTCATGTTGTTTCGTAGTAATCGTAACGCGATGATTAATTTGTTGCTGCAATCTCAAGCAATTTTCAATCCGTGCAATCATCTCTTCAATGTCAAAAGGTTTGGAAATATAATCCATACCGCCCACGTCAAAGCCTTTTACTTTATCGGACGCTTTAGTTAGAGAACTCAAAAAAATAACGGGAATATTTTTAGTGTACTTATCCGCTTTCAAACGCTGACAAACCTCATAACCATCAATATGCCCCATCACAATGTCGAGCAAAATAATATCGGGTTGTTGTTCAGCCGCTAAAACCAATGCGGACTCAATATTACTTTCCAAAAATAATTTTTCGCAATACGCCTCTAAAAAATCAGATAAAATTTCCAAGTTAATGCATTCATCATCAATGACTAAAAGCCTGCTACCTGCCAATTTATTCACTGCCATTCACCCTTATTTTTAAACTAAAAACTGTCCCCGCTATGGTACTTTCACATTCAATTTTAGTCTTAAGTAAAGTCGCTAAATTCTGTGCAATATAAAGCCCCAATCCCGTTGAATGCTCATTAGCGGTGGGCTTTGTGCTTAAGCGATTAAATTTACAAAATAATTTTTCTGTCTCATTCTTACTTAAGGCTTGCCCTTGATTTTTAATGGCAATTTTTATAGCGTTCATTTGTTTTACTAGGCTAATTTGCACCACGTTATTTAATTGAGAATATTTGATCGCATTCGATATTAAATTATCTAAAATTTGAGTTAATAAAAAAGAATCGGTGACAACAGAATAAATATCATCATCCGCTTGGAAATCAATGATAATATTTTTATTTTGTGCTTGTTGACTATAATTATTAATCCCCTGTATTAACAATGCCTTTAAGTCCGTCGCTAAAAAATTGACGCTCATATTGTTAGATTCAATTTTATCAATATCTAATAAATTATTAATCAACGCAAACATTTTTGTGGTGCTTGTTTCAATAAAATCGGTGTATTTTAATAATGCGGGTTTTCCGTCATCGGTTAAGCCCTGTTTGAGTAATACCGCAGAGCTATTAATCGCGACTAAAGGGTTTTTTAAATCATGCGAGGCAATATTTAAAAATTCATTTTTTTCCAAGTTAAGTTGTTTTAAGCGTTGATTTTTATCGGTAAGTTCTTCTGTACGTAATAAAACCTGCTTTTCTAGGCTGTTATTTAAATTATCTAACGTTGTTTTAGTTTCCAATACGCGTGTAAACATAGCGTTGTAAGCGGTCTCAATCCGAGAAAATTCTTCGCTATTAGAATACTGAAGCGTTAAAAAAGTGCTTTCAGGAGCATCAATATCCACGGCTTCCATTTTTTGATAAAAATGTTTTAATTCTTTTCCTAAAAATTTATTAAATGCCCATAAAAATAATAGCCATAGAATAAAGGTTTTTATCATTGCCGCAATAATAATGTTTAACAGGCTGTATTTGAGTGTCTCAAAAATTACTTGGTTGCTGGAGTAGAAAATCACTTCGCCTAGAAATTGATTATTTTTTTTGAGCTGAAATGAATGGGGGATTAAACTAAGATAAGGCTGATTGACTAATTTTTCTTGATTATCCTGAAGCGTTACAATTTTATTATTATTATTTAAAATCATTCCATGTCGAATGGGAAATGCCTGTTTCCAATTGGGCGGTTTATCCATTTTGGTAATTTGAATCCCAATGATGGATGATATTTTTTGAATGCCATTGATATTGCTTTGAAGCTGTATTCCGTCAAATGACCATGCGGCCGTGGTTAAGTTAGCTTCAAAAATAGCTTGTGTTGTTTGTAAAATAGTCCTTATTTCGTGGTGTTTACGCTGGTATTCATCGGCTACTTGTATTAACGTAATAAAAAAAGTAACACTTAGATAAAGTGAAAAAACGACTTTTAATAACTGCAATGCCAAGGGTCTTTTAGGTCTTTTAGATTTTTTAGGTTTTTTAGGTTTTTTAGGTTTTTTAGGTTTTTTAGGTTTTTTTTTAAAAAAGGGAATTGTGTTGCTCATTGATCGCTCGTTTTATTTTTTCAATACTTTTATCAGCATTCATTTGTTGTAAAACCACTTCTAGTTTTGGGACTAAAGCAGCGTGTTTTTTATGTAGATAATGATATACGGGAAAGGAATAAAGAGCAGACGTTAGCACTTTAATATTAGGATATTTGGGTAATTCTTTCACGATTTCTCTCTCATCAGTCACCAAAATATCAACTCGATTATGTTCAAGCATAAGAAATGCTTGTTCTATCGTAGTGACCGCTTCTGTCTGAAAGCCATGAAGATTATTTTCAATTATTTTTGCACCACGGACATAAGCAATCCGATAAGGTTTTAAACTTTTCCAATCTTTTATTTTAAACACCTTATTTTTACTACAAGCGTACAAGACGACATGGGTAATAGGCACATTAATCATTAATAAATTAGGGTATTTTTTTTCCATTCCTATTATTCTGGCAATATCGCCATCAATTTTACCATTATTAGTGGCTGAAAGTGAGCGTGAAGCAGGTAAATAAATTACATCAATGTTAATGTGTAAACGTTGATAAGCTTCTTTAACAATGAAATAGGAAGCGGGTTGTTTAGGTTTTTGGATAAAATGACCCAAATGTAGTATTGGTTCTGCATTTGCCAAAATAGGTAGCAGAATAAGTATTGCTAACAAGCAATTTATTTTTTTTATTTCCATTTTTGTTTAATTATAAGTATTCAGGTCATTGGAATTATAATTTTTAATCGTAGTGAAGTATTCTTGAATACTCTATTTATCTCTGTACAACATAAAAAATATTGTAAAAAATAAATTATTTATAAATCAATAAAATGCTAAAGTCCAATTGTAGTAGTTTCAGGGGGCTTAAAACCGTTAAAATTTAATTTTTCTAATTTTTATGGTTAAATACCCCCTTATAAATCAATTAACTATACTAAGTTACTGGCATTGGGGTCAGTGTTAATAAACTTGGAATTGACAAATGTTTACGAAATGACGGCATATTGCCCTTCCTTTTATGTTTTAATTAATAGCGAATTTAAATAATTATAGTATAGATATATCTGTTCAATAATATTTTTCTTGTGTTTTGCACGAACACTAACTTCCTATGATATTGATATTTAAACATAATTTGTAATAGCGGAAATCGCTGTTAGGTCAATGGTATTGGATTAAACCCTGTTAGTTTACATTTGTTTTGCTATTTTTCTTTTATTGAATTTTACTATTCATTATAATGAAGCCGACAAAATAAATTTACAGGGCTTTTCAATAAGTTAAAACTCTGACAAATACCCTCCTATTTATAAACAAAGGAATAATATATGAAATGCGTGCTGTGTAACCATGACTCTTTTGAGGATGTCTCTCAAGTAGATATAAAAACCTCTAAAAAATTACGCGTTTCTTTATGTCATAAATGTGGTTTCATTCAGCAAAATCCATTACCAACCATTAAAGAGCTAAAAACCTATTACTCCCATAATTATCGACTTGATTATAAAAAAGCATACATCCCTAAGCCTAAATATATCCATCGTGCAGGCAAAACAGCTTTGCAACGCTATAAATTTATGAAAGATTCAGAAATAGATCATGGAACTTTACTTGATGTCGGCTCAGGGGGGGGAGAATTTGTTTATTTAATGGGAAAACTAGGATTTAACTCACAGGGTATTGAACCAAATATAGGCTACTCAGATTATGCAAAAAAAGAATATGGCTGTCATATTAAAATAGGCGAATTAAATGATATTGACGGAAAGTATGATGTTATAACCCTATTTCATGTGCTAGAGCATTTATCATCACCGACCCTTGCCTTTGAAAAACTTTACCATTCTTTAAATCCCAAGGGTGTACTTTTTATTGAAGTCCCCTGGATTGAAGCAAAGGATGCTTCACCGCATAACATTATGTTTAAAGCCCATCTTTTTTATTTTAGCATAGACACCTTAATTGCTTGTGCAAGCCAATATTTTGATGCGTTTAAAATAGATACAGGTTCTAATTTGAAAATGTTTTTTAGAGCAAAAGAAAAACCGTCAACGATAAATTATCCGAGTGACCGTTCTGTTGAGAATGTGAAAAAAAGAATGCGTAATAAAGGCTGGGTTGAATATTTATTCGAGGGAAAAGGTTTGCAAAAACCCATGTTAAAAATCATTCAGGGATTTGAAGAAGCTAAAGTTAAAAATGACCCACCCAAGGAAATATTAAATAGATTGTTAAGGACAATACCTTAGCGAAACCCATCAAAGCGATGCCATGAAATGATGGGTTTCGCTCCATTTCGCTATCGCTCATTACACTCTACCCATCCTACGAGCTAACTTCCTATGATGTTGATATTCAAACATAATTTGTAATAGCGGAAATCGCTGTAATGATTGTGTTGCGTTGTTTTTTCATTTACTAAACTATCATGATAGAATTTTACAATGACTCACTATAATATAGTAGTAAAAAATCAAAATATTTAAGGATAAGTAAATAAAATGTGGATAAAAAAATAGATTCGTTTATTTTAATAATAGAAAAACAGGCTACCAACTTAAGATAGGACAGCCAGTAAAACCAATGACTGACGGAATTATTGAATTTCCTTGCTTTTCAAGAATTGAGA
Source organism: Methylococcaceae bacterium (assembly GCA_030626845.1). Taxonomy (GTDB): domain Bacteria; phylum Pseudomonadota; class Gammaproteobacteria; order Methylococcales; family Methylomonadaceae; genus WTBX01. The sequence continues at coordinate 16,231 of DAOUTG010000036.1, read as the reverse complement.
GGTTGAAAATGCCCCGTCTTAAGTTCGTAGCCCTAATTTTTATTGATAATAAAAAATTAACCTTTTCATGTTTAATCCTTATTTTAAGGAGTTATATAATAATTAATTTCTATGGACTCTATAACTTTAAAACTCCCGATTAGTCTCTTCATTTTAACTTTGTTCGGACTTATTTTATTGTCATTGCAATTAATGAGTTCTGCAACGCAAGAAACCTCACAGTTAAGTGATATTTATTCATTATTATTACTTATTAATACACTAGGAACAGCAGCTTTATTAGTCTTAGTGGGAATCAATGTTTACTCTTTAGCGCGTGAATTAAAGAAAAAAGAAGCCGGTTCTAGGCTAACGACTAGAATGGTTTCCTTATTTGTTTTATTGGCTTTAGCCCCTGCTGCGATTGTGTTTTATTTTTCTGTACAATTTTTACAACAAGCCATTAATAGTGGTTTTAGTGTTGAAATAGATAAGGCAATGGAAGATGCTTTAGAGCTTAGTCAAGCGTCTTTAGATCAACGAATGCGTTGGCATTTAAAACAAACGCAACAATCAACCGCAAATTTAGAAAATAAATCAGAGACTTTATTAGCACTAGAATTAGCAAGTATTCGTGAGTCATTAGGGGCATTAGAAGCGACCTTATTTTCTAAACAAGGTCGAATTATTGCTTTTAGTAGCATTAATCCCAGTGATATTTTACCTAAATTACCCGATGATTATATTTGGTTGCAGTTACGACAAGGTAAAGATTATATTCACTTAAATACCGATGAGGATGATCGTTTAAGTATCCAAGTTTTGATTGTTATTAGCGGTGTTGAACCACAATATTTGCAAGTACTATATTCTGTTCCTGTTAGAATTTCTGATTTAGCCGATTCGATAGAATTTGCTTTTGTACGCTATCAGGAAATGAATTTTTTACGAGACTCATTAAAGATAAGTTTTTTTCTTGCCTTATTATTGGTGTTATTATTAAGTTTGTTAGCGGCAATTTGGGTTGCCTTTGTCAGTATACGGCATATTGTTGCCCCTGTTAGAGAATTGGTGAAAGGAACTAAAGCAGTTGCCGCAGGTCATTACGAACAGTTATTACCTGTAATGACTCAAGATGATTTAGGCTTTTTAGTGGAGTCATTTAATCAAATGACTCAACGTATTGCTCAATCAAGAGATATTGCGCGTATTGCCAGTTTAGAAGTCGAAGAACAACGGGCTTATTTAGAGTCTATTTTAGCAAATGTGAGTGCGGGTGTGATGAGTTTTGATAGCGATCTTAAAGTTCGTACGAGTAATCAAGCCGCTTATCGAATTTTACATTGTGGTAAAAATTGTTTTATTGGCGAATCATTAACGGTGGTTATTAAACAATATCCTGAGTTAGCTGATTTTTTTACGGCTGTTTTAAATTTGATTGAAAAAAACAATGATATTTGGCAGCAAAGAATTACTTTTTTAGGGGCAAATGGGCGACAAGAATTATTATGTCGCGGAAAACCTTTGTTTTCTCAAGAAGATGTACGTGCAGGAGCTGTAGTTGTTTTTGATGATTTAACGGATTTAATTCAGGCACAAAAAAATGCCGCATGGGGGGAGGTTGCACGGCGATTAGCCCATGAAATTAAAAATCCACTAACCCCAATACAATTGGCAGCGGAAAGATTGCAACATAAACTTGCAAAAGAGTTACAGCCTCAGTCTGCCGATATTTTGCAACGTTCAACGAATACAATTGTTCAACAAGTTGAAGCGATGAAAAGAATGGTGGATGATTTTTCAGAATATGCGCGTCCTTCCAAAAAACAGGCTGAAGCAATTAATTTGTATGAATTGGTACAAGAATTATTATTGTTATATGGAACGCAAGTCCAAATTAATTTTAATGTAATTAATCATGCGAATCTTGCCATGATTCATGCAGATGCTGTTAATATACGCCAAGTTTTACATAATTTGCTAAAAAATGCACTGGAAGCAATGAATGATGGTGGGTTGATTGAAATAAAATTAACACAAGTTAAGCATAATAATACCAATTATGTAGAGCTTGGTATTTATGACCAAGGATTTGGAATTAGTGCAGATAAAATTGAAACTATTTTTGAACCCTATGTGACCACCAAAGTAAAAGGAACGGGATTAGGGCTTGCGATTGTGAAAAAAATTATTGAAGAACATAGCGGAATTATTTGGATAGATAGCCATTACACGCAAGGCGCAGGATTTATTATTCAACTTCCTTGTTTGGATAGTTAGCCTTAGGAATAAGAATTTATTAACTTTTAAAACTTACCTGCTTTAACATGAATAAACAAGAACCTTATATTTTAGTCGTTGATGATGAGCCAGACATTAGACAATTAGTCTGTGAAATTTTAGAGGATGAAGGCTATCAAGTTGTAATAGCAGAAGATGCTAAAACAGCACGTGAATTAAAGAAAAAACGTGAACCTAATTTGATTTTGCTTGATATTTGGATGCCTGATACTGATGGAATTACTTTATTAAAAGAATGGGGACAAGAAGAACAATCTTTATGCCCTGTAGTAATGATGTCAGGTCATGGGTCGGTGGAAACCGCCGTTGAAGCCACCCGTTTAGGCGCGTATGATTTTTTAGAAAAACCGCTGTCATTGGCAAAGTTATTATTAGTGGTTGAAAGAGCTTTAGAAGCCAGTTATTTACAACAAGAAAATGCGGGATTAAAACAACAATTAATATTTGATATTGAGCCTGTGGGGAAAAGTGCGGCAGTTGAGCGGATTAAAGATCAGTTAAAACGTTTGGCTCAACACGAAACACGGGTATTATTTGTTGGTGAAGCGGGGGTAGGAAAGGAATTATATGCCCGATATTTACATAATCATAGCAGTCGACGTGAAGGTGCATTTGTTGATGTGGCGGTGGGGAGTATTGCCCCTGAAAATTCAGCGGTAGAGTTTTTTGGCAAAGAAGAGCAAGGTAAAATTTATCAAGGTTTGTTGGAACAAACCCACGGTGGAACGCTATTTTTAAGTGAAATTTCAGGCATGGATAAAGAAACCCAATCCCGTTTATTGAGTGCATTGGAGTCACGTTCTTTTTTACGAATAGGGGGGAGTGAGGCGGTTAGTGTTGATGTGAATGTCATTGCCTCTACTCGAATCGCTTTAGAGGATGAAGTTAATGCGGGACGTTTTCGGCAAGACTTATATTATTTGTTAAATGTAGTCACACTAAAAATTCAGCCTTTAAGGGCGCACAGCGAGGATGTTCCTAGCTTGTTAAATTTTTATGTGGATTATTTTATTAGGATGGAAAAACTGCCTTTTAGAAAGTTTTCGATGGCAGCGCAAAATTTTTTGCGTAATTACAGTTGGTATGGCAATGTCAGGGAGCTTAAAAATTTAGTCCAGCGATTAATGATATTAGGGGTAGGTCATGATATTGAATTAGAAGAAGTGAAAACTGCCTTAGGCTCAATTGCTGAGAAACCTATTTTATTAGGGACTGTGCCTGAATTTTTTAATTTGCCCTTAAAAGAAGCGCGTGAACATTTTGAAAAAGCTTATTTAGAATATCATTTTGAAAAAAATGCGGGCAGTGTGGCAAAATTGGCCGCAGCGATTGGGATGGAACGAACACATTTATATCGTAAACTTCATGCCTTGAATATTAAACTTTAACATGGCTATTTTATTATTTTCCTTAAGGGGTGTTCCTGAAGATGAAGCGTCTGAGGTGGGTGATTTATTAACCCATCATGAGATTGATTTTTATGAAACGAATGCAGGAAATTGGGGAGTATCAATGCCTGGGTTATGGCTTAGAAATGAATTACAACTCAATCAGGCACAACAGTTACTTGAGAATTACCATCACTACCGCTACAAAACACAAAGGGATGCTTATTTGCAACGTAAGGCGGTAGGAGAGCATAAAACCTTGTGGCAATCGTTTCAACAAAATCCCTTATTATTTAGCGTTTATTTATCTGCAATGGGGTTAATTATTTATGTTTCTATTAAACTTCTATTTGAATTGGGTTTGTAGAAACAAAATATAAGGAAACTATGATGTATAAATTGTTGCTAATGATGTTAGGGCTATTATTTTCTACCCATGTTTACGCTAAGGATTGTGTTTGGAATGACATACCATTACATGGAAAAGTCCAGTTTGTTACCGCATTCCCTGATATAAAAATTCAATATGTTACGGCATTTCCAGATATTAGAGTGGAATTTGTAAAGGGTTTTTCAACGCAATGTGGGCAGTGGGAAATTGTGGAATCTTTTCCTGATTTTAAAGTGCAGATTGTGAATTCATTTCCTGATTTGATGGTTGAAAAAGTGACGAATTTTCCTGGGGTAAATTAGTCATCTGTAATAATTTCGTTCCTAAATTTTTATACTGTATAATCTCTGGTCAATTGTTCACTGTTTTTATTGATTTGAGTTGACAAGTTTTTGTCAATTCCTGCTTAGAGGTTTTCTGTAATGTCTGCAATACTTGATACCCACCCTAGTAACTTACGCCACGACTGGTCTTTAGATGAGGTTAACGCTTTATTTTCACTGCCGTTTAATGATTTATTGTTCAACGCCCAAAGCCTTCATCGAAATAATTTTGATCCTAATCAAGTTCAAATTAGTAGCTTATTAAGTATTAAAACAGGGGCTTGTTCTGAAGATTGTGGTTATTGCCCTCAAAGTGCGCGTTATGATTCAGATTTAAAACCCGAAGCGTTAATGCCTATTGATGAGGTTTTAAAGGCTGCAAAACAGGCAAAAGAACAAGGTGCATCCCGTTTTTGTATGGGCGCGGCTTGGCGACAACCAAAAGATAAAGATGTGGATCGTGTCGTTGAAATGGTACAAGGGGTTAAAGCCTTAGGGATGGAAACCTGTGTCACTTTAGGAATGCTCACCGATAAACAAACCCAAACGTTAAAAGAAGGCGGTTTAGATTATTATAATCATAATTTAGATACCTCAGAAGATTATTATTCCGAAGTCATTACCACACGAACCTATCAAGATCGTTTAGATACTTTAGGACGTGTACGCGATGCAGGGATTAATGTCTGCTGTGGCGGAATTGTGGGGATGGGGGAATCGGATGCCGACCGTGCTAATTTATTAATCGAATTGGCAAATTTACCGAATCATCCTGAAAGTGTGCCTATTAATATGTTGGTTCAAGTAGAAGGAACACCGTTGATGGGATCAGAATCCTTAGATTCATTAATGTTTATTCGTACCATTGCCGTTGCGCGTATTTTAATGCCACAATCACGAGTGCGTTTATCCGCAGGACGCAATGAAATGAATGATGAAATGCAAGCCTTATGTTTTTTCGCAGGCGCAAATTCTATTTTTTATGGCGATAAATTATTAACTACCGATAACCCGATGACTCATCATGATAAAGTCTTGTTTGAACGTTTAGGTTTGCATTCAGGCGGCTCTAGTTACGCTTAAATCATGAAAGATTTTGCTTTAGAAAATGAACTTGAGCGATTAAAACAGCAAGGGCTATATCGCTCTCGGCGTGTCATTGAATCCCCTCAAGCTATAAGAATTATTATTGATGGGCGTAAAGTCTTAAATTTTTGTAGTAATGATTATTTAGGACTTGCGAATCACCCACAGGTTATTGCTGCGTTTCAACAAGCGGCTAATCAATATGGGATCGGAAGTGGTTCAGCGCATTTAATTTGTGGTCATAGCACCGCTCATCATGCCTTAGAAGAAGAAATTGCCACGTTTACAGGACGTGAACGCGCCTTATTATTTTCGACAGGTTATATGGCAAATATTGGGGTGCTTTCCGCGTTACTAGGGCGAGGCGATGACGTGCTGGAAGATAAACTCAATCATGCGTCTTTATTGGATGGTGGCTTGTTATCGGGGGCAGGTTTTAAACGTTATTTACATGCCAATACAGAAAGCTTGGAACAAAAGCTTAAGCGTTCAAAAGCCGTGAAAAAAATAATCGTAACCGATGGGGTTTTTAGCATGGATGGTGATGTGGCCCCTTTGGTTGAATTAGCCAATATCGCACAACAAAATGATGCCGCGTTAATGGTTGATGATGCCCATGGTTTTGGCGTATTGGGTCAAACAGGCGGCGGTCTTGTTGAACACTGTGCATTAACGCAAGCGGATGTGCCTATTTTAATGGGAACATTTGGTAAAGCTTTTGGAACAGCGGGTGCATTTGTAGCGGGTTCAAATGCACTGATTGAAACCTTAATTCAAAAATCTCGCCCTTATATTTATACCACTGCCATGCCCGCAGCCATAGCCTCAGCGACATCGACCAGTTTAGAGCTCTTAATTAATGAGTGCTGGCGCAGAGAAAAATTACGCACTTTAATTATGCAGTTTAAACAAGGGGCTAAACAATTAGGCTTAAGCATCATGGACTCAAATTCCGCCATTCAACCTATTTTAGTAGGAGATCCTCAAAAAGCAGTGGCCATGAGTCAAAATTTATTAGAGCTAGGCGTTTTGGTGACTGCTATTAGGCCGCCGACTGTCGCTAAAGGTCAAACACGATTAAGAGTCACTTTTTCAGCAAATCATCAAACCTCAGATGTCAACTCATTATTAAATGCACTAGAGCAAGTCAGTTAAATGAAGATACATAAAGAAGTTTATGGAACAGGTGAACCCATTGTTTTATTACATGGCTGGGCAATGCACACAGGTATTTGGCGTAATTTTGCACAAAAATTAGCGCAAAATTATCAGGTAATCTGTCTTGATTTACCTTCACATGGACGTAGTGATGAACTGCCTCGGTTTGAGTTGCCGTTAATTAGTGAGCAATTGATTAAAGTATTTCCTCAAGAAGCTTGTACTGTTTTAGGTTGGTCTTTAGGCGTGACGATTGCTTTGGATTTAAAGCGACGTTTTCCTACGAGAATTAAGGCACTTGCTCTATTAGCAGGTAATCCTTGTTTTGTAAAAAGAGAAAACTGGGCGGGAATGGAATTAAAATTATTACATCGTTTTACTGATAACTTGATGATAGATTGTCAACTGACGTTATTGCGTTTTTTATCGCTGCAAATTCTGGGTTTAGCTAATTATAAAACCTTGGTTAAAACCTTAAAGATAGCTTTACAAGAAACGCCTGCGCCTGAGCAATCAGTTTTAGAGCAAGGATTGACTATTTTAAAAGAAACTGATTTACGTGCTGTTGTTAGTGAGTCTGATTGTCCTTTATTATTGATTCTCGGTGATAGAGATACGCTTGTTCCTGTAGCAATAGGTGAACAGATGAAAGCTTTACAACCTAAATTATTTTTACATATTTTGAAAAAAGCAGGGCATGTGCCATTTTTATCTCATCAAGATGAATTATTAGCAATATTAATAACTTTTATGGAGAATAAGCGTGTCAATTGATTCATTATTTGATAAAAAAGATGTGAGGAAGGCTTTTTCACAAGCGGTTAGCTCTTATGATGCGATGGCGACTTTACAAAGAACAGCGGGAAAGGATTTATTAAAACATGAGAGAATAGAGGAGCTAACGGGAACTGTTTTAGATATAGGCTGTGGGACAGGTTTTTTAACAGGCGAATTATTAAATTTATTAGCGTGCCAACAGTTAATTACTTTAGATTTAGCATACCCTATGATAAAAGCTACCCGAGAAAAATATAGCACGGTAACTAACCTTCATTATTTGTGTGCAGATACTGAGTGGTTACCGTTAGCAGATAATTCAATTGATCGAGTTTTTTCTAATCTTGCTTTGCAATGGTGTCAAAATTTATCAGGGGTTTTTACTGAAATTAAACGAATTTTGAAACCCAATGGCTTATTGGTATTTTCAACTTTTGGGTGTCAAACTTTACAAGAGTTAAAGCAGTCATGGGCAAGTGTTGATGATTTTAGCCATGTGAATGAATTTTATAATGCTGAACAAATGGGTGGGTATTTAAAAGCTGTAGGTTATCAAGAAATAGTTATTACAGAAAAGGTTTATACATCCCATTATGATTCGGTAATGGCTTTAATGCGTGAGTTAAAAGGGATTGGCGCGCATAATGTGATGGCTGGGCGCAATCATAATATGACAGGGAAATCTAAAATGCAGGCGATGATTAATTATTATGAAAGATTACAAGTAAATAATAGGATTCCTGCAACATTTGAAGTAATTAACGTATCTTGTAAAAATAAAGAAAGTTCCTACCTATAAAAATAGAAACTTAACTTTTTATTTTAATCAAATCTTTAAGCAACAAGGACTTGATTTTTTTTACGTTTAGACATGCCTACTAAACCCGCTAAACCAGAACCAAACAACCAAATTGCGGCTGGGATAGGTTGAGGCGAAGGTGGAAGAGTATCTACTACAAAACTATCAAATACAAAATCTGAAGCAAAAGATGTTTGGCTTATATTGATAGAAATAGCATTAATAGCATCGAAAGCGAATAATGGGTTATCTAAAAGAAAGCTGTTAAAAAAGACTCTTTGATCATTACCTACTATCATTTGATTACTTGATACAAAGGTAGTCTGACCATTAGTATCTTCCAAAACTAACCCAAGGTTTACTGAACCCTGATCAATATCTAAAATATTAAATGAAAAATAAGCTTCGTCAAGCGCTTTTCCTTGAGTTAAATCTAATCCACCCAATCCAGCACCTGCACCATCCCAAGTGATTGTGCTTTTTATCCTTGTTAGAGCATCGGAACTGTAGGTGAAAACACTCCCTAAAGCGGGTGTATTAAATGCCCCTGTATTACCGCCTAAAAAACCTTCTACAAAATCAGTTTTATTTGTTCTAGAACCCCCGATTGCATTGGCTGATGCTATTGTTCCTGTTGATGAATTAGCTCCTAAGCTATTAACGATATATGGAACGCCACCGTCATCAAATGTATCAATTGTAATCGGTGCAGCAAAAGCTGAACCTGCTACAGATAGGGCGGCGATAATTGCGATTGAAAGTATAGAATTTTTCATGACTTTCCCCTTAAAATAATTAAAAATTTTTCAAAAAAATTTAATACACTCTTTCCCTAATCTACGAGTAAAAATGTAAAAATCTCCAAGTACATTATATTATAGTTCATTGACTAAAAGCAACTATGAGTTTGTATTATTATTGTGTGTTTTTAAGTGTTTTTAGAAATTCGCTTGCCATATCTTGTTCGCTAAACCCCTCTGTTTCACTACCTAAGGTTAATGCTTTTTCAACTTCGGAAACAGCCTTTAAAGGGTGGTGTGTTTTATGATATGTTTTTGCTAAATGGTACCTAAAAACGGCTACCTTAGGATTTTTTGAAACAACATCAGTAAAAACTGCTAAGGCTTCCTCGTAACGACTGTTAGCAAATAGTGCCCAGCCATAAGTATCACGAAAGAAAACTTGCTTTAAATCACTAAAATGGGCAACTAATTCAAGTGCACGCTTTGAATTTTCTGTTGTTGGGAAGTGGTCAATCAATAATGAAGCAAGATTATTAATAGCAAAATTATTATCAGGTTGTTTAATGATAAATTCTTCATAAAGTGTCAATGCACTTTTATAATCCTTTTTGTTTTGATAAAGTGTGGCTAAACCTACGGTTAAAGAAAGGCTATCAGGGGCATTCTTTATACCTTCTTGAAGAGTTAAAATAGCCTTTTCTTCATTTTCTTTTACCATAAAGACACGTGCAATTTTTTCATAAAAAAGTGATATTTTAGGCCATTTTTTATTCGCGGTAGTCAAAATAGATAAAGCTTTATCACTATTTTTATCAAACATAAATAGTTGAGCCTTTAGCACATAAGCATAAGGTTTGTCAGAATGTAATGAGATATATTTATTAAGATAATTGTGCATGAGAGGTCGTTGCTTTAAATTTTCATAGCAAAATATCATTCGCTCTAATGCGGCAAATAAATCAGGGGAATTAACAATAACTTTCTTGTATTTATCAATAGCTTGCTGGTAAAGCCCTTGTTCTTGCAAAATTCTTCCAGCAAGATATTCGGAAATACTCGCACCCTCAGGTTTTTTTGCCAGTAACTCAGCAATTTGTTCTGTTCCTTTCCAATCTTCTAATAAGAATTTTATTTTTGCCAGTATCAATAAGGCATCTGTATCTTCTGGATCTTTATCCAAAAAACGCTGAACTACTTTTTCTGCACGAGAAAAGTCGCCATTATTAACCATTTGAGAGGCAACAAATGTCATTGCAGGCAAATTACCTGAGTTAATATCAAGCGTTTTTCGGTAATATTCCTGAGCAAGATCGGGTAAATCTTTTTTCAAATAAGTCTCTGCTAACAAGTTCATGGCTTTATCTGAATCTGGATAGTCTTTTAGAATATTCCGTAAATCAGCGATGGCTTCATCGTATAAACCTTTGCTTAATTTTAATTTAGTCTTCAAGAAAAGCCCACCAAAATGATGTTTATCAATGGCTAATACTTCTTCAATAAGATTTGAGACTATTTTTAAATCCTTTTCAGTTGTTGCTAATAATATTTTGGCATTCAACCGAGCGTGTTTATTATCTGAATTTTGAATTAATAAATTGAGCTGTTCTTTTACTTTTTCTGGTTTTTCTTGAGAGCGATAGAGTCTTGCAAGGCTAATGTATAACTCTGCCGCCTTAGGCATTTGTGTTATATATTCTTTGATTTTTTCCTCAGCTTGCTGCGGTTTTTTGGATCTTAAAAAATTAACCAAAATTAATTTTGGTTTTAATAATGTTGGTTTCTTATCAATAATATCTTCAAAAATAGCCAATGCTTCGGTATCTTTTTTATTTTTAAAATAATAAAACCCTAGGTTATAACTAAATTCAAGTTCGTTAGGAAAGTTTTTAATTAAGGCTATATAATATTTTTCAATAGCTATTGGATCATCAATTTTTAGAAGTATTTTAAGTTTAAGGATACTAAATGAGAGGTTTTTAGGGTTATTCTTAAGTGCTTTTTCTATTTTAGTTAAGGCCGTAGAATAATCTTGCTGTTCTGCATAAATTGCTACCTCTAACTGAGTTGCCTTAATATGGTTTGGTTCTTTAGATAAAATTTTGTCAATGATGATAATAGCTTCATCTATTTTTTTTTGTTTGAATAAAAGTTGTGCTTTTAATGAGAGGGCTTCTGAATTATTTTTCTCAATGGCCAATATGGCCTTAATTTCTTTTAATACCTCATTGGGTTTGTTGTTGAGTAAGTACAATAGACCAAGTTTTATATGCGCATCAATATGAAGAGGATCAAGTCGAATAACTTTAGATAATTTCTTATACATCCCAGTGAAATTTCTTTCTTTTTCATAAATTAAAGCTAAATAATATAATGCCTCAATTTGTTTATTATCTGCTTGAATAGCATTTTTAAACTCTAGTGTTGCTTTTTTATAATTTTCTTGTTGATATAACTCTTTTCCATTTTTTGTATATTCTAGTGCATCATTTGAGTCATCACACCCCAGTAATAATAAAAATATAAGAAAAAATAATGATTTAAGAAAGGGCATGGTTTTAGTCCAGTATTTTTTTGAGTTTAAGGGGTAAAGCTAAAATATTTTTAGTTGGGAACATAGAATTTTAAATTAGGTTCAATAAGTAATATAAATTGCTGTAAACGATTATCAGCGACCTGAATATTTTCATTGTCATTAATAACTGTTGTTAAGCGAATTAATGCGCCATCTGTTCTTCTGTGTTGTAAAGAGCCTAGAAAAGTGTGCCATTTTAAAAAATATTCATTAGCAATACTTTTTCCTCTTTGTTGATACCAATAATAGACAAGCTGTTGTTGTTTACCTTTTGTTATTAAAACGCGATTAAAATTAGTCCCTTTGAATTGAGTTTCAATAAGTTCTGCAATACGCCAACCTCCCCCTGGAATACATAATTTAGGCGAATGAGGAACAACCCCGTTTTTTTGGGTTTGATAATAGGCGACATAAAAATTTATTTGTTGATTTTGAGGGGTTTTAAAATCAATCAGGCTATAGTCAGTTAACCCTAGAAAGTCAATCGTGTCTTTATCTAAATAGCTTATATCACCTTTTAGGTTATCTAGTTTCAATGGAAAAGTATTAAAAGATTGCCGCTGAGGAATAATATCTTGTCTTTCTGTTAAGGGTTGGATAAAAACAAGGGTGGTTATCATTAATAAGCTTGCAGATAAAATCGGTAAAAGCGTTAGTTTGTAAGTTTGATTATATTTAACCGCAGTTTCAGAAATTATGCCAAATATATCATTCCAATGACGTGTTTTGCGTTCATTCCATGAAAATAACCACATTTCAAAAACCAATACAATTAAACAGCCAATAAAAATAATCCAGCCTTCAAAATCATGGATAAACCCTTCCGCCATTGAAATTCCCCAGTGTTCAACGAGAATACCCACTAAACCAATTCTAAAACTATTCATGAGAATAGTAATGGGAATTGAGGTTAAAAAAACCACGCTACGTTTCCAAAAAGCCACTTGGTACATATAAGCACAAATAAAGGCAAGGCTCATGAGGGGAAACAAATAACGTAACCCACTACAAGCTTCTACCACTTGTAATTTATAACTCCCCAAATCAATGACATTACCTTCCAAATAAACAGGAATTTGGCAAGCACGAATAATAAAAACCCCAAGCTGTGAAGATATTAATTGTAACTTTGCAGTGAGTCCTGCTTGTAAGACGGCAGGAAGTGGAAATGAAAAGATGAGAATAAGAATAGGAATCAAGGTTATTTTAGTGACTTTATAACCTGAAATAGCGAGTGATAAGCCGATAAGAAGAAAAACAAATGAAAAACGTAATGCAAAATAGACATCACCTACCGTACCAATAAAGTAAGCAATGATTGCAAAGATAATGATTACAATACCTGCCCATGATGGGGTAAATTTTTCCGCTTGTATTAATGCTTTTTTTTGCCATAAAAAATAGAGTGAAATAACAGGGATCATAAACCCATGACTATATTCTTCAGTACTATTCCATACGGTGATTAAAATATCAAAAACGTCCCAATAGAGGGTTAGTATTAGTCCACTAATCATTAAAAAAATGCTGGTATTTTTAATAGGGTATTGGTTTTTTATAGTAGAAGGGTCATTAACTAGGAACGAAAATAAATTATTCATATTTTTAATGGCAATGGGCTTGATTTGAGGATCGGAGTACAAAACATGTTTTGTACTCCAGTTGTAGCCAGTAGGTATTTTTAGGAGGCTACCTGCTATTGTGTTTGTTGGTAACGGCTAATACTCTCAATAATTTCTTGTTTAGCTTCATCAACCCCAGCCCAGCCATTTATCTTTACCCATTTCCCTGGTTCTAAATCTTTATAATGTGCGAAAAAATGCGATATTTTTGATAATTTTTCCTCAGTAACATCGGAATAAGATTTAACTTTATTATAATAAGGGGTGAGTTTTTTTACAGGAACAGCTAAAATCTTAGGGTCTTTTCCTGACTCATCTATCATTCTTAATAAACCTATTGGGCGACAACGAACAACAGAACCGCTTAATAAAGCCGCAGGCGCAATCACAAGGACATCGACAGGATCACCATCATCAGATAAAGTGTGCGGTATATAACCATAATTAGTGGGATATTGCATGGCGGTTCCCATAAAACGATCAACGACTAATGCGCCTGTTTCTTTATCAATTTCATACTTTACGGGATCACTATAAGCGGGAATTTCGATGATTACATCAATTTTATTGGGCGCGTCAACGCCTAAAGTAACTTGGTTAAGGGACATATTGCCTAATTTTAGTTGGGTAAAATATTTTTATTATAGCAATATTTGTATACTACAGAGGGTTAAATGTTAGGAAATTTATCTAAAATGAAAACTGAATTGGACGCACCTGTAAATTACCAATTACCATTATCTGATCAGTTAATAAACTTGAATCCTTTGATTGGTCAATCAATCAAATTAGTTTATAGCGGTCATATTACATGTATTCATTGCCTAAAAAAAACTAAAAAGAGTTTTAATCAAGGTTATTGTTATCGCTGCTTTAGGTCTTTAGCTCAGTGCGATTTATGTATTATGAAACCTGAACGTTGTCATTATCAGCAAGGAACGTGTCGAGATTCTCAATGGGGCGATGAGTTTTGTATGCAGCCACATTTTGTTTATTTGGCTAATTCATCAGGGGTAAAAGTAGGAATTACCCGTCACACTCAAATTCCAACACGTTGGATAGATCAGGGTGCGGTACAAGCACTCCCTATCTTTAAAGTATCAAGTCGTTATTTATCAGGTCTGATTGAAGTTATTATTGCTCAACATGTAAGTGACAGAACGAGTTGGCAAAAAATGTTAAAATCTAAGCCTGAAAAGGTCGATTTAATCGCTAAACGTGATGAGTTACTCAGCTTATGTGAACCCGAATTAAATGAAATCAAGCAATCTGCTGGTGAAAACTCTATAAAATTATTGGCTGATGAAAAAATAATTGATCTTGATTTTCCTATAGCAAACTACCCAATTAAGGTAAAATCTTTCAACTTTGATAAACAAACGGAAGTTTCAGGTGTATTAGAGGGAATTAAAGGGCAGTACCTATTACTAGATACTGGGGTTCTTAATATCCGTAAATTTACAGGATATGAAATTGAATTTACTACTACTTAATATTTGAGAAAATTATGTCTCATCCTAACATTCCATTATTAAAACTTGTTAAAGAATCAAAAGTTTATAAGTTATTAGGCTCATGTAATAGTGACAGTCGTCTTGAGGCAAGGGGTGTTTTATCTAGGGATGGCTACTGTTATGTTATCTTTGATAATCTCCCTGATATTGCAAAAATTAATAATCTTGAGGTTAATACCGATAATCAACTTATTTTACAACAGGGTTATCAAGGGCAAGATTATGAAGGTACTTGAAAAAACGACTGGTATTTTGTTGACGAAGGTGAGATGTATTGGTTTCCACGAAATGCCGAAGGTGAGATCATCTATGGTAATATTGAGGGCGTTGCCTGGTTAGATAATAATAGCTTAGTGATGGTTTCTGATAAACGTAAAGTTAAGCTTCAAGCTAAAATTTGCGAAGCCAAAGATCAATCTATTCATATTTTTAAATTACCCTTAAAAAATGACAACTAAATATTACCCAACTAAAATGATTTTTTCTTAATTTACCTATTTATTTTACAAGATTTATGCTGCCTTATTTTCCAGACCCAAATGCTGAAGTAAAGCATTGTCGCCGAGACTATATCATTAGTTTAGTTACTTTTATTGCGGTTACCATTTCTTTAACCTACGATGGAAGTGCGCCGTTATCACATCAAAAAATACTCGCTATTATTGCTTGGGCTATTTTAATTGCTATGCTTTGGGGAGAAAATAAAGTTGTTAGAACCCAAGTGATGATTGCGGTTGTTTTTGCAACCCTTGGTGAAAATTTTGCCTCACTTTACATGGAAGCGTATACCTATCGTTTTAAAAATATTCCACTTTATATTCCCGCAGGTCATGGTATTGTTTACCTTACAGCCGTTGCCTTGGGGCGTTCAGGTTTTTTCCAACGTTATGCTCGAAAGATTTCAATCTTTGTCGTCTTTGTTGGAAGTGTATGGGCAATAAGAGGAATTAGTCCTTTTACTGAACGAGATGATCTGGTGGGGGCTGTCCTTTTTTGCGCTTTTTTGATTTGTTTATTCAAAGGGCGTTCGCCGATGGTTTATTTGGGTGCATTTTTTATTACATCATGGCTAGAAATAGTTGGGACTCAAGCAGGGACATGGTCTTGGGCTGAAATAGATCCTGCATCTACATTAACACAAGGAAACCCACCGAGTGGTATTGCAGCGTGGTATTGTTTGGTTGATGCAGTAGCGATGGCGGGTGCAAAACCTGTCCTGAAGCTTTGTGAACCATTTTTATCATCGCGTTCTTCTTCGGCTTAAAAAAGATAGATAGCGAACGATTTTAAAGAACAGGAAAACCTCTTTTAATTTATAATTGATGGTTAATAATTAGTGAAGTAGCAAAGACGACAGGAAATTTTCGGCGTACCTGCTTAGGGGAATTTATTACCGCTCGATATGGTGGAGAGAAGCCGCCCACCCTTTGCTACTTGATTTTTCAAAGACTTACCTAAACAATAAGCTAAATTACAAGGAACGGCATTTCCAACCATTTTATAACCAGCCATAAGGTTACTATAGTAAAAAATATGGCTATCTGGAAAGGTTTGTATTCTTGCACACTCTCTAATACT
>DAOUTG010000116.1 GCA_030626845.1 Methylococcaceae bacterium | reverse complement strand
GGGGGCTTTAATTGATTTAGTTAAACATTTTTCAGATTTTAGTGAAATACGCAATAAATATAAAAATTCAAGAATCTTAACAATTAATGTTGATGGTTATAGTTTGAAAATGACTGATGATGAAACTGATTTTTTAATAGATAAGTCACAACAAAGCTTGGATTTTGAAGAAACACTTTATTATTTATCGGCTAATCGAATTGGGCAAGAGCAATTAGCTGAATTAAGAAAAAATCAAAAAATCGGCAAAAATGGTGAATTTATTTTTGGTTATTTTGAGCAAAATAAAGATGTTATCTTGAATGATAAATTATTAAAATTTCCTGAGTCAGGGACTTTAAAAGTACAAGTTAATGAATGGCTCGCTTATATTCTTGATTTACCTATTTCATTACAAACAGAAAAAATAACCTCAACCAATATTAAAGTTTCTTTTAGTAGTGATGGCATTGATAACATTAACCCCTTTAATTTAGGGGCGGGAAATAGCTATTTAGTTAAAGTATTAATTGTTACTTTAATGTGTTGTCAGCAAGGAACAGTGTTAATTGAAAACCCTGAAATTCATCTACACCCAAAAGCACAAGCTCGATTAGGTGAGTTTTTAGCGTGGGTTGCTCAAGGGGGTGTTCAAGTGATTGTTGAAACCCATAGTGAACATTTAATTAACAAACTCAAATACCAAGTTTATAACGAATCGCTTTCAACAGAGAATGTGATTATTTATTATAAACCGTCCATACAAGAAAATTTTATCTCTTTGCAAATTAATCAACAGGGTAAATTTATAGATGATGACGAGAATAAGATCATGTTTCCTTCAGGTTTTTTTGATTCTACCTTAAGTGAATTACTGGAAATAGGATGAGCGGTTATTCTTTAGTTTTAAGTGATGAATTACTTAAAATTTATTTTGAATTTAAACAAGGAAAGGCAGGTAAACCTAGAATTATTGAATGCTTATTAAATTATTATCATTCCTCGCATCTTACTAATGTCGAACAGTTAAAACGTATTAATGAAGGTGAAGATTTATTACCACAATTAGCAGCTCAAGGTTTTAATGCTCAAACACTAGAAGAATTAGTTGCCCAAACTAAATATAAACTTATTTTAAATACCGAAAACTCGGATTATCCTTATGTTAATATTTATAAGGATAAGGTGGAGAAAAATTTTAGTTTAACTTTTCGTAAAGGTGAAAATCGTGATAAAGCGATTAAATTAATTACTGCCTTATGTGTGGATGCAAAATGTATTTTAATATTTGATAAATATTTTTGTGAGCAATGGAATGAAACGCAACAACTTTTTAAAGAGGTTATTCCTAAAAAAAGATTAACTTTATTGCATGATAAACATTTAACATCAAAACAATCTGAAATTAAAGGTATTTGTAAGGATTGGGCGATAAAACTAGACCGTAGAAACACATTTACAGGTTTTCATGATCGTTATTTATTGATAGATGACAAAATCGAAATTATGTTGAGTAGTGGGTTTGATAATTTATTTTCAACGGATAAAGATTTAACGTGTTTAGTGAGATATGTAAATTTATAACGAACTAGGTAGTCTGGATAAGCCGTGTAGGGTGGGCTAATCCCACCCTACACGGCTAACCCGACCTACACCCATCAATATAAACATAACAAAAATAGCAAATTTTTACTCCTTAATCCCAAAAATCCACTTCACATGCTTAACCATATCACTAACCGAATTTGCCTTTAAAGTCTCAATCAACTCACTGACTTTAAACGCATGATGCCGTTCATAAACCACGCCTGTCTGTGGCATATCCGCTAATCCTGTTTCTCTAGCATGATCGACAAAGCCGTCATTTTTCCAGAAAAAAGCGCCTGGCATCGTAGTTGGAATCACTAATACAAAAAATAATGAACGTCCAAAAGCACCCATCACTAGCATAGAGATAGCAACTAAGCCACCAAATAGCATAAACTCAAACGCAGATTCCATATAAACCATGAAAATAGCCGCTAATAAATTAAAGCCTAATAAGACATTACGCAATAAATACGATTTACCATATTGCGTAACTTGACGATAATGAGAAGCCGCACCTTCATTATTTGCTTGTTTCATGTCATAAGCATGCAGCATATGCCCCGCGCCTTCTAATGCTAATCCCATGGCGATAATAAAACTTAAGTTTTGTAATAATAAAATCACCTCAGCACTTAATGGCAAGGTTATCAAGGTAATCACCCCAATAATTAATCCACCAAAACTAAGCATTGATCCCACGAAAGCTGTCCCTGTTTGTAAATGATTCCAAAAGGGTCTTGCAGGAATACGATATAGTCGATACATGTAAAACAAACCGATAACACCACTTAAGCCGCCTAATAAAGCAAAGCTCGTCGCCATAAAATTTGTAAAGGCATTATTAAATAAGGCAAAAAATCCATAGCCTAATAGCCCAGTATAAAACATCGAAACCCCTGCAATTTCACGACTCACAGGCGATAAGCGTAAATTATTAAACCCACGATAAAAACGATGCGGTTTACCTAAGTGCATATTTAATTTATATAAGCCTATCGTAGAAATAATAATCGTTCCCCACAACACAGGCAGTAACAAGGCTCTTTCAGCTAAAAAACTAAAAGTTTCAACTGCAAAAATATCCCCTAAAATCAGAATTAATAACACGCCAATCGTTGCTTGAGTACATAAGGTAAAAATCACATGCGCGGATTCATGACTGGTTAATAAGGTCTTAAAATTCCAATATTTTTCATGCCCCTGTTTTTCATCGACAATGGCTTTAAATTCACTTTGATTACTGTCTTTATGATATTTAATCGGCATTGAATCCGTGCGAGTCATTTCTTGTTCGGTCGCCTTTGTTTGTTGAAACCGAATATTAGGATGGGTAATTTCAGGGGTTGGAAAACCAGGAATCGTAGTTTTCGCTTGCTCACGATTTTC